>CAYPSZ010000452.1:0-36291 GCA_964413125.1 uncultured Desulfobacterales bacterium | reverse complement strand
CCACCGCGGTGAAGATAACGGCCACGACGCTGCGGTCGTTGGAAGAGTTCTCGAAACCTGCGATCACACCCTTTACCATCTCGGTGGTGTAAGAGTTGTACTGTTTGGGATTGTTCATGGTGACCCAGGCAACATATAGCCCGTCGACCACATTGCCATCCGGGTCCGTGAGGGGGCGTTTCTCATAGATCACGGAGGGGGCTTCCGTTCCCCAGTGCACGTCGGTGTGAAGAGCATGATCCTTCTTTTCATTGTCTCTGGGCATCCAGTCTAATGTCATAGCATTTTCCTCCTGGTTTGCTTCATCATGATTATTATTCTCTATTTTCCTTCGCCGTGGCGTCCATGCAAGTGATAAAACCCTTTCTTATCCGCCGCTGTGACGCCGAGCGAGTTCCGGTTTACCGTCAATTGCGCCCTTTCTAGAAATCCGGTACCAGCACCATACGGCGCTCAGGCGATCCCTTTGAATGGATTTCGTCGAAGGTCTCTTTGATGGTGCTCATGGGCCGGGTCTGGACATACGGTTCCAGGGCAACCTTTCCGGAAAGGACCATTCCCAACACCTGGGGATAATACTCCGGCAGGCACCCCCAAGTTCCTATGATCTCCGCATCAAAGGCCATAAGTCGGCTCATGGAGTATTCAACCTTATGCATGCCGAAACCTACGAGGATGAGTTTGGAAATGAAGCCCACAAGGGACAGGGCTATTTCCTGGCCTGGTTTGGTTCCTGTGACCTCAAAAATCTTCCATCCGTAAGCGGGCAGCCCTTCCTTCTTACGGATGCCCTTAAGCTCATTGGATACGTCCTTGGTGCTTTTGTCCCTGGAGTTGATAACATGATCCGCGCCGTAGGAGAGCATCTTCCGGAGGCGGGCGTCGTCAATGTCGATTGCCACTACGGTGCCGGCCCCAAGGGCTTTGGCCTCCTGCACCATATATTGACCGACTCCTCCAATGCCGACGACAACCACGTTATCCCCGGGTTCCAGGCCGGCGCGCTTGGCCGCCTGAAATGGCGTAGTTGCGGCATCCGCCACCACGGACAAATGCTCCAGTGGAATGTCTCCCCGGCCTCGGATCTCGCACAAATCAATGGCGGGTACAGGGATGTGACTTGAAAAACCGCCGTAAATCCCCAGGCTGTTCCCGGGCATCTTCTGATCCAGGCAACGGTTGCCGCGCCGTGTCTTGCACAGATAGCATTGACGGCAAGGCATGACCGCTGGAATGAGGACCTCTTTACCCACCCACGCCTCGTCACCTGCGACCACTGTCCCAGAGATCTCATGGCCAAGGGTGAGAGGTGGTTTATTAACCGTTGGTACCCCGTCGTAGAAGTAACCGAGGTCCGTGTGGCATACCCCGCAACCGGCAACTTCCACCAGTACCTCTCCGGGTTTTAGCTCAGGTACTGGAATTTCGACCTTCTCGATCCTTCCTGGTGTAACTTCTCCAGTGTCACGGTTTCTTGCCGTGGGCTGAACCATTTGCCACGTCATGATTTTATCAGGTATTGCTCCCATAATTCCCTCCTTCTCGACATTTAACAGGAAGGGGTAGAGGCCCGACCGCCGGGAGTACTAAAGCCGGATCATTCCCAAGTCGTCCGGCAACCGGCTGTCGGGGTTCCCCTGGAGATGTGTCCGCTTACGGACAAACGTTCACATATGTTCCTCACATATTCATATCATCCCGTACCCGCCGTCGACACAGAGCAATTGCCCTGTGATGTATCCGCTCTCATCAGACGCCAGAAAGACAAACGGAGGGGTAATATCGTCAGGTTCCGCAAAGCGTTTGAGCAGGATGCGGTTCATGTAAATCTCTTTAAGTTTCTCGTCCGAACGGATCTTTTCGGTCATGTCCGTGGCAACAATTCCGAGGGAGATGACGTTGACACATACGTTGTACCTGGCCAGTTCCCGGGCCATGGACTTGGTCATACTGATGACGCCGCCCTTGGCGGCGCTGTAATTGATCTGACCCACCGTGCCCACTATACCGGCCACAGATGTTACGTTCATGATCCTGCCGGAGTTTTGTTCTTTCATGTGCCGTGCCGCGGCTTGAGCACAGAGGAACGCACCTTTAAGGTGTATGTCCACTACCTGATCCCATTGCTCCTCAGTCATCTTGAGCATCATGGCAGGACGAGTGAATCCCGCGTTGTTGACCAGGATGTCCACCCTGCCGAAGCTGTCCACAGCAGACTGGATGAGCGCCTCCGCATCGGCCTTCCGGGCCACGTCGGCTTTTACTGCAACGGCGTCGCTCCCCATTCCCTTGATTGCATCTACGGCCTCCACTGCGGCTTTTTCGCTGGACGTGTAGTTGACAACAACCTTGGCTCCCTCCTTCCCGTATGCAAGCGCAACGGAGTGTCCTACACCGCGGCTGCTTCCAGTGACTACGGCCACTTTGTCTTTTAGTCTCATAGGCGTTCTTCCTTCCTGTGGGGTTTGTGTATGCAATGGGGGACCGAGAACGTCTAAAGGGTGAGTGATTTCATTAGATTAATGTCCCTCGAATCCCCACGCTTCCAGTCATGGCGGCGGGTCACTTGAGCCGCGGCGGGGCCTCGGGCTTGAGATCAAATACTTTTGAGTGCTTACGCCGGGCTCCACAGCCTCAGCAAATGACCCCGCACTTTGATGGTGATCACAATATAGTCACAATATAACTATGACCCAAATTTAAAGGAGAGTGCCGACACCTGTCAAGGAAAATCTTGATAGGCCGGGGTTGGCGGTTTTTTTGGGCAGGTTGCACAGGTGGAAATCAGGTTGAATAGTTCGGAAATTTTGTTAATATGGTGTAGACCGTCAACGATTCCCTTTTCATTGTGTGTTGTTGAGGCTTGTGCAACCCACCGGCCCATGTGCCGGTGAGAAGCCGAGGACTGCTAAGAGCTATAAAGGGTGTCGGTAGCATGAAGATCAACGCGGCAGCCGTGGTTTTCTCCATAATTGTGTGTCTTGCCTTTCCAGGGTGTGCGTGGCGGCAGGAAATCGAGCCGTCACGGCCTTCGGTGAAACGCATTGTGTTGCCGGATAAACCCGAGCAAACAGCTCCTCCTCCTTACGTGGTCTACGGTGTGCGCTATTATCCTCTGCCGGATGCCGAAGGTTACGTGGAGATCGGTGAAGCCTCGTGGTATGGACATCCTTTTCACGGAAGAACCACTTCCAACGGTGAAACCTATGACATGTACGCACTCACTGCGGCCCATAAGACGTTGCCCTTTGACACCCACGTGCAAGTGGAAAACCTGGCCAACGGCAAGACCACGTTTGTCCGGATAAATGACCGCGGTCCATTTGTAAAGGGGCGGATTATCGACTTGTCGTATGCCGCAGCAGCCGATATCGGTCTTATCGAACCGGGCGTGGCGCCGGTTAGCGTTACCGCCCTGGCCCCCCAGGTCGGGACCCAGGCCCGAGCCGGGGTCAAATACAGCCCGGTGGTCGAAACGTATGATCTCAGCTCTGGGGAATTCACCGTGCAGGTGGGGGCCTTTCTCGACCGGAAAAACGCCTTGGAGCTGGCGGAACGGCTGAGGGTAATTTTCGAGGACGTCCAGGTAACGACATTCGTCGACGAGCAGGAGCGAATTCTGCATCGGGTGCGCGTTTCCAAGTCGAATTCATTGGATGCGGCGGGAAGAATGGAGAAAAAGCTTGAAGAAATGGGGTTTGTGGGGGCGTTTGTGGTAAGGCTCTAGCTCTTTTCCTCATTCCCCATTGATTCTCCGCCGGAGCACTCCGGATGTCTTGAAAACCACCACGCGCCGGGCTCGGAGACGAAGATCTTCCGTGGTCTGGGGATTCCTTCCCCTTCTGGCCGCCTTGTCTTTGACCACGAATTTTCCAAAACCACTGACGAGGATGTCTTCGCCGTTTTCCAAGGTAAGCTTGATGATCTCAAAGAGATTCTCCACCGCTGTGCGGGACTGGGTTTTGGTCAGGCCTACGTTGTTATAGATATCCGTGATCAGCTTTTCTTTAGTGAGTGACATGGGCGGCTTCCTCCTCTGAAACCCGGGTAATTGCCTGTGACTGTTTCATTTTCTGGAATTGCTGAATATGTATAATGAGAACTGCAGTGTCAAGTATTTTTTAACTGTCCGTATTTCTCTTTGAGTTTAAGGCAGACATTGGGGGGAACAAGCCCGCTGATGTCTCCACCGAGGCTTGCGGCCTCCTTTATGATGGTTGAGCTGATGTAAAACCACTTATAATCGGTCATCAAGAAGATCGATTGGACATTTCGGTTGAGTTTGCGGTTCATAAGTGCCAATTGGAACTCGTACTCGAAGTCGGACAGGGCTCTGAGACCCCGGAGGATGACTCCGGCCTTTTTCTTCACAGCATAATCAACAAGCATGCCGTCAAAGCTGTCCACTTCCACGTTGGACAGGCCCTGCAGGGCTTCCTGGATCATCAGGATTCTTTCTTCCCGGGAAAACAATGAGACCTTGTTAGGGTTTATGAGTATGGCCACCACAAGCTTGTCGAAGATTTTAAGGGCCCTTTTTACAATGCTCAGGTGGCCGTTTGTTATGGGGTCGAACGTACCGGGATAGATGGCGATTCTAACGCTCATGTTGTCCTCTCTAATCCTGGATGGTTTTTGATTCCCGATTCTCGGTCTCGGTCTTGGGCGAGTATGTGGATTGTGGTATCGCCATATGCCCGGCTTTCCAGAAGACTCAGATTGCATTCGGGAATATGCAGGATTTCACTGGAAGCCGTCTCCACGATAATAAGTGAATCGGATCCGAGGAGATTACTCATGCTCAGAGGCCTTAAAACCAAAGAGACCAGGTTACGCCCATAGGGTGGATCCATAAAGACTAGATCAAACAGCCCATCGGACATGGTAGCGGCTCCGGGCAACCCTTTCCTAAGGTCCCACCTAATCACCCGGGCGCTCGCTTCAAGGCCGCATAGCTCCAGGTTGGTATTTATCAGGGCCAGGGCTCGTAAAGAGTTATCCACAAACAGGGCCTTTTGACCACCCCGGCTCAGGGCCTCGATTCCAATAGCCCCGGTTCCCGCAAACAGATCCATGATGAGGAGCCCTTCAAGATCCTGCCCAACCAAGCTGAATAAGGCTTCCCTCACCCGGTCCGATGTGGGGCGGATTCCCCTCCCTTTTG
The DNA here is from genome assembly GCA_964413125.1 of uncultured Desulfobacterales bacterium. Classification (GTDB taxonomy): domain Bacteria; phylum Desulfobacterota; class DSM-4660; order Desulfatiglandales; family HGW-15; genus JAIPEI01. The sequence goes on along the minus strand of CAYPSZ010000452.1, from coordinate 31,127 downwards.
GAGCAGCCAGTTTTCTTCCACGCATTCGGCCGCCGGTTATTCGCAAGCTCGGTCTCCAGGTGAAGCAAGGACGGGAACGCCTTCAGCCAAGGTATGCTATTACGCTTTTTCCCGCCTTGACGCGCCGGCCGGGACTAACTACAAGCCTGGAGTCGTCAGGGAAATATACGTCCAGCCTCGAACCGAATCTGATCAGACCGAATCGACGGCCCGCCTCCACCCTATCACCGACGTCCACCCAGCAAGCGATCCGGCGGGCCACAAGGCCGGCTACCTGCACCACCGCCAGAGTTGTGCCGTTCGGAGTCGTTATGGTGATTAGGTTACGCTCATTCTGCTTGGATGCCTTGTCCAGGTTCGCTGAGACAAAGCTGCCCGCGATATACTTGAGGTCCTTGACGATACCGCTCACAGGGACGCGGTTCACGTGGACGTCGAAAATCGACATGAATATACTTACCTCAATGCAGGGCTTTCCATAAGGGTTGTCGGAACCCATTATGGGACCTGCCTTGAGCACCCGGCCGTCGGCAGGAGAAAGAACTGCGTTGCCCGTCTCATCCGGAACCCTGTCGGGGTCTCGGAAAAAATAGAGGACGAATGCAGTAAGCAGGGCAAAGAAAACCAGTGCGGGAATCCAGGCGAAAATTATGGACAGGGCTGTGAGGGCGGCCCCGGTTAGTATAAAGGGAAAGCCTTCCCTGGCAACGGGAAGGCGGTTTTCAATCCTTTTTTTCTTCACCTCGGGTGATGCCATTGAACTCGCCCTTTCCCGGGACCCGTGCCCCAACTATAATTGCCTGTGGAGGCCACAAGGTCCATATCCTGAAAAAACCAGGATCATTATAAAGAGAGAGCTATGTTTGTCAACTTCTGATCGGGCGGGCGAACCCTTGAGGGACGGATGTCCGGAGGGCGGAAATACACCGGCACCAGGTCGCGAGGGTTGTCCGTGTCTCCCCGTCTAAAGCGATCCAGTCCCAGGGCACCCACTGCAGAGGCGGAGGGATGCCAGAGAACCGGGGGGGCGGATAACGCCCTGTCACCAAAGAGTCCTCGAACAAGGGGCTCCTGCCGTAGGTAGTCGTTGCCTATAAAAACCGCACCTGCTTCGACTGCTTTTGTGAGGTCCGATTCTCGGATACAGCCTTCCTCACGAACGGGGGTCATGGGCCCGCGCAGCGGCCGATTGAAGACTCCATAGAAAAGTTCTCCCTTGCGTGAGTCAAGTATGGAACAGACCGGTCCACTTGAAAAAGGGATACGGAAGGCCAAAGCAGCCAGGCTGGATACACCAATAAGCGGGGCGCCGCAACCCCGGGCCACGCCTTTGGCAATAGACAGTCCGACGCGCAGGCCGGTGAAGCTGCCCGGTCCTTTGGCCACCGCCACGGCTTCTATTTGCCCTGGAGTTATTCCGCAAGATTTGATTAGGTGGTCAACCGCGGGCATCAGGGCTCTGAAATTCCCGCTTCCGACTCCGGAGGCCGTCTCCCCCAAGATAGTGCCTTTAATTGTCATGAGCGCAACGCCGAACTGTGGAGTGGACGTGCTTAAGGCAAGCATCATGGTATTGCTCACTGGAAAAGAGGGCGGAAGATACGGGTGATGTCATTGTAAAAAACCACCACCATCAGTGTAATTAGAAGGAACAATCCCACCTTTTGAGCGATCTCCCGCTTTTTGGGGCCTAGGGGTTTCCCGATCATGAGCTCCACCAGGAGAAAGACTATGACCCCGCCGTCCAGAATAGGTACCGGAAGAAGGTTCAGAATTCCCAGGTTGATGCTTATGATCGCCATGAACGGAATAAGATAAAGAAAGCTTTCCTGGGCGATTTGTCCCGTCATCTGCCCGATCATTATGGGTCCGCCGACGGTTTCTATGGGAATGATCCTTTGAAAAAGCTTCACCACGGTGAGGATGGTGAGCTTAGTGATCTCCCATGTCCTGACGGCCGCTTCGAGGACGGCCTTTCCGGGGGTCGGTTTCACGGCCTGGAACTCTCCGGAGGCAACTACGCCGATCAATGCCGTAGGGACCTCTTCGCCGAAGATGTTCTTCACAGACGAGGGTTCAGGGGTTACGGTGAGCTCCAGGGTGCGGTTCGAACGGCTGACGAGAAAGACCAGCGGCTCACCCGCACGGTGTTCCACTTGGCGCTTGAGCTCTTCCCATGAAGCCACAGGCCTGCCTTCGACGCTCAGGACCAAGTCGCCCTTTTTCATGCCCGCCAGATCAGCCGGTGATCCTTCACTTACCTGTCCGACTTCAGGGAGCATGATTTGGACCCCCATGGCAAAGTGAAGGCCGCAGAACAATAGAAAGGCCAGAAAGAAATTGAACAGGGGGCCGGCTGCAACAATGGCAATTCTTTTGAGGGGGTGCTGAACGTTGAAGGCCCGTTTAAGGTCCGATGGGGATACGGGTTCATCGGTCTCGCCGTTTTCTCCCAGCATCTTGACGTAGCCACCCAAAGGGATGACCGAGATTCGATACTCTGTTTCACCTATGGTTCTCCCGACAAGCTTGTTCCCGAAGCCCAATGAAAACTTCAGGACTTTGACGTCAAAAAGTTTGGCCACCAGAAAATGACCCAGTTCGTGACAGAATATCAGCACCCCGAGAACAATTACGAGTGGAATGATGTAGTAAATCAACACGTGCATTTATAACTTCACCTTTCATTTCATGTGTTCTTGATATTTGTTTCCCCGACGATGGTTTCATTCGCCGGGAGCTATCACATATCAAGATTATGACATTCTTGCCGCCTCTTGCAAGGCGGCTTTTCTCGCCCAGGCGTCCACCTCGAGTACCTGGTCCAACGTTTCCATGGTGGTGGGCCTGTGGCGGTCCATAACACATTCCACGAGTCTGGGAATGGCAAGGAAAGGCAGTGCCTCTCTGAGGAAGAGGTCCACTGCGATTTCGTTGGCGGCGTTCAGGACGACCGGCATCCCTCCACCTTCTTCTGCCGCTTCAAGGGCCAGGGCAAGGCAGCGGAACCGCTCGAGGTCGGGCGTTTCAAAAGTCAGCGCGCTGATCCGGCTGAAGTCGAGTGGTGCGATCGGCGTATGCAGATGCCTGGGATAGGACAGGGCATAGGCTATGGGGGTGATCATGTGGGGGACTCCGAGCTGGGCGATTATGGAGCCGTCCCTGTATTCAGCCATGGAGTGGATAATGCTTTGAGGATGAATAAGAACACTGATCTGGGACATGGACAGGTTGAAAAGCCATCGGGCCTCAATGACTTCCAGGCCTTTATTCATAAGTGTGGCGGAATCCACGGTTACCTTGGGACCCATGTCCCAGTTCGGATGGCTGAGGGCCTGGGCTGCAGTTATTTCAGCCATCTCCTCCAAGGCTGTTTTCCTGAAAGGACCTCCCGACGCGGTCAGGATTATTCGCCTCAGGTCTCTGACATCATGTCCTTGAAGGCTTTGGAGTACCGCGCTGTGCTCGCTGTCTATGGGAATGACCTGCGCGTCCCTTTCCGCAGCCTCGCGCATCACCAGGTCCCCGGCCATGACCAAAGTCTCTTTGTTTGCCAGAGCCACCTTTTTGCCTGCTCTGACGGCTGCCATGGTGGGCTCCAGCCCTGCCGCACCGGTTATGGCGGAGATCACGATGTCGACGTTCTCCAGTGCGGCTGCGCGAGCGTATCCGTCACGTCCCCACAGAACCTTCGAAACCTTTGGATGTTGGATTCGCCTTTGGAGTTCGCCGGCCAGTTCGGCATCTCTTACCGCAACAACCTTGGGCCTGAACCGTTGTATCTGTTCCGTCAGGAGGTCAATGTTCCGACCGGCGGCCAGTGCCAGGACGCTGTAACGATCCGGATGGGCCGCAATCAAGTCGAGGGCGTTTTTGCCTATTGATCCTGTGGAACCCAGAATGGAGATGGTTTTCATGGTTCCCGCACCAGGTCCCTGAAATATTGAATCGTCTTTTTGAGTCCATCCTCAAGCGATACCGTGGGTTCCCATTGGAGTTTATTGCGGGCCATGCTGATATCCGGCCTCCGCCTCTTGGGGTCGTCTTCGGGCAGAGCGGCGTATTCAATGCGGGACCCGGACCCGGTGAGCCGAATTACGGCCTCGGCGAGTTCCCGGATTTCGTGCTCTTGAGGATTTCCCAGATTCAAAGGCCCGATGAGTTCGTCCGGTGCGTTCATCATTCGAACCAACCCTTCGATCATGTCATCGACGTAGCAGAAGGATCGTGTCTGAGTTCCATCGCCATAGACGGTTATGGGTTCGTTGTGAAAGGCCTGTAGGATAAAGCTGCTCACGACGCGGCCGTCCGCTGGATGCATGTGAGGCCCGTAGGTGTTGAAGATACGCACCACGCGTATATTTACCCGGTTTTGCCTGTAGTAGTCGAAGAAGAGGGTTTCTGCACAGCGTTTTCCTTCGTCATAGCATGCCCTCGGTCCTATGGTGTTGACATTGCCCCAGTAGGTCTCCGGCTGGGGGTGGACATGGGGATCTCCGTATATCTCGCTGGTTGAGGCCTGTAGAATTCGCGCCTTGACCCTTTTGGCGAGTCCCAGCATGTGAATCGCCCCCATGACGCTGGTCTTTGTGGTCTTGACGGGGTTGAGCTGATAGTGGATGGGGCTGGCAGGGCAGGCCAGGTTGTATATGCGGTCGACCTCCAGGAAGATGGGGTTCACCAGGTCATGCCGGATCAACTCGAAGCGCTTGTTGTCCATGAGATGGAAGACGTTCCGTTTCCGCCCCGTGAAATAGTTGTCCAAGCTGATTACATAACACCCGTCATTAAGGAGGCGTTCGCAGAGGTGAGATCCCAGGAAGCCGGCACCTCCGGTTACAAGAACGCGTTCCCTGTCGAATGCATACACGCTCATGATCACCTTTCTTTTCACACAGCCAACCAGGCCAAATACACATACAACAGCGGTACGGCGAAAAGAACGCCGTCGATCCGGTCCAGGACCCCTCCGTGTCCGGGAAGGATACTCCCGGAGTCCTTGACGTTGCAAGACCTCTTGAGAAGGGATTCGGCAAGATCTCCCAGCTGTCCCACTCCAGCCAGGGTCAGAGCAAGGAAGAAGACCGAGACTTTCCCGACGTGGAAAAACGCCTGGAAGATGTAGACAGGGACCAGGCTGCATAGAAGCCCTCCCATGGCCCCTTCCCAGGTCTTGCCCGGGCTGACCGATGGGTGAAGGCGTCGCTTGCCTAAAAGACGGCCGAAATAGAAAGCCCCGGTGTCCGAGGCGAAAACCACCGACAGGAGGAAGAATATCCACACATGTCCCGCGGGGTAACGGTCGATGAAAACGAGCATGGTCAGGGGAAGGCATATATACGAAAAACCGAAAACAATAGAACTCGTATGTGCGATAATGTCATCCCTGTCTTTGCCGGGTGCGAAAAGATAGTAGATTAAGGGGATTGCAACGGAGATGCTGAACAGGGCCGGGAGCAGAAAATACGAACCCGTTGACGCCCACCAGAAAGCTGGAATTACAGGTGCTGCGGAAGCGGTTTTCAGAACTCCGGGCATTCCCGGCACGGTCATCCGTAGAAACTCGAAAAGCCCCACCATTGCTGCGGCGCACAGGAACCCGTAGAAGATCCATCTAGGGGAAAAACCTATGAGGTAGACAAGTACGGGCAGGGCGATGATGCCGGTGATCCATCGCTTCAGATGCATTGGTTTTCCCCGTTTATCATGTTCTTGGCCACCTGTTCTCCGGTCTTCCCATATCTCCTTTCACGCTGTTGAAAATCAGCGATGGCGGCGATATATTCCTCCTTGCGAAAATCCGGCCAGAGCGTCGGAGTGACATAGATCTCAGTGTAAGCAAGCTGCCAAAGGAGAAAGTTGCTTATCCTGAATTCCCCGCTCGTGCGTATAAGCAGGTCCGGATCGGGCATGTCTCTGGTGTAAAGGACTTCGGAGACGGTTTCTTCCGAGACGGCATCCGGATCCACCAGCCCTGCTTTGACCAGTCCTGCCAGGCGAACGATCCCGTCAACCAGTTCCTGACGTCCACCGTAACTTAGGGCCAGTGTAAGCACCATGTCACGATTGCTTCTTGTCCGGTCCATGGCATCCATAAGGGTGTCTCTTACATCCTGCGGCAGCCTGCTTGTGCGGCCGATGGTGTGAAGCCGGATTCCGTTTTCAAGCATCTCTTCAAGTTCGGATTTCAAGAATCTCTTGAGAAGGCTCATGAGTGCGTGGATTTCGTGCCTGGGCCTGCCCCAGTTCTCTTCGGAAAACGCATACAGGGTCAAATAGTTTATGCCTATTTCCCTGGAAGCCCTAACTATTTCTCTGACGGATTCAGCGCCCTGCTCGTGCCCGCGGATTCGATTCATAGCCTTTTGCTTGGCCCAGCGGCCGTTTCCATCCATAATGACGGCAATATGACGCGGAATTGCTTTCGGGTCGATTATCGGCATGATCATATCCGGAGACTAAAGTACGGACAGAAACATCCGCGGTTTTCAATAAACCATCGCGCTTTGCCCGGAGCTTGGGGCGGGGGTGGCGAGAATCAGAATTCGATGATTTCCTTTTCTTTCTCCGCAGTGATTTCATCCACTTTCTTGATGAATTCGTCGGTCAGCCTCTGTACGTCGTCCTGGGCTTTGAACATCTCATCCTCGGAGATCTCTTTTTCGTTCTTCAGTTCCTTGAACATCTCGTTAGCATCCCTGCGGTGATTGCGAACGGCTATTTTTGACTCTTCAGCCATTTTTCGGGCCAGCTTGGCCAGTTCTTTTCTGCGTTCTTCGGTCAGCGGGGGGATGGAAATACGAATAATCTTTCCATCGTTCATCGGGGTCAGTCCCAGTTCGGATTTCAGGATGGCCTTCTCGATCTGCCCCATTATTGATTGGTCCCAGGGCTTGATGGTGATCAGCCGGCTCTCCGGGATGGAGAGAGAAGCTACCTGGTCCAAAGGCATCCGGGTTTCATAACACTCCACCTTGATGCCGTCGAGGAGTGCCGTAGACGCTCGTCCCGTGCGAATCCGGTTGAATTCGCGTTTGAGGGCCTCCACACTCTTGATCATTTTTCCCCGCGCCTCTTCCAGGATCTCCTCTTTCATGATAGTCCCCCCGAAATGATTGTTCCCAAATCGTTTTCAAACATGACGCGCCTGATGCTGCCCCTCACCAGGAGGTTGAACACAATGATGGGGAGTCCCTGTCCCATGGCCAGACTGACGGCGGTCATGTCCATGACCTGGAGCTTCTTTTCCAGTACCTCACTGTATGACAGCCTGTCGTATTTTCGAGCGTCTGAATGTAGAAAAGGATCGCGGTCGAAGACACCATCCACCTTGGTGGCCTTGCACAGGACCTCGGCCTCGATCTCCATGGCTCGTAAGGCAGCGGCTGTGTCCGTGCTGAAATACGGGCTGCCCGTACCGGCACCGAAAAGGACCACTCGTCCCTTTTCCAGATGATTTACGGCACGAGTGCGGACATAAGGTTCGGCGATCTTATTGATGTCGATGGCCGACATGATCCTGTTGTCCACTCCACAGCCGCTCAAGGCCTCACCAAGTGCGATGACGTTGATAAGGGTTGCCAGCATGCCCATGTGGTCTGCGGGCACCCGCTTGATGCCGTATTCAGAGGAGTTCAGCCCGCGGAAGATATTGCCGCCGCCAACCACCAGAGCCAACTCTACTCCCAGATCGTGGACCAGTCGAACCTCTTCAGCCACTTCTTTAAGTATGCCGGCATTAATTCCAAAAGTATCCTTACCCATTAGTGCCTCGCCGCTCAGCTTGAGCAAAACCCTCTTGAATCGAGGCGGGCTTTTTGCGGGGGCGTTCAGGATTCTTCCCCGAGCTCATAACGGGTGAACCGCCGAATAACAATGTTTTCACCGGTCTTGGCCATCATCTCATTGACAAGATCTTGGATTGTTATGTCAGGGTTCTTTACATAAGGCTGTTCCAGCAGACAAGCCTCCTGGTAAAATTTATTCATCTTACCGTCCACGATTTTTTCGATGATCTTTTCCGGCTTGCCCGAGTCCCTGGCCTGTGTGGCATAGATATCACGTTCCCTGTCCAGCACATCCCGTGGCAGGCTTTCTCTGTCAAGGGCTATGGGGTTTGTTGCTGCAATGTGCATAGCGATATTCCGCGCAAACTCGGTAAATTCGTCGCTCTTCCCGGAAAAGTCCGTCTCGCAATTGATCTCAATCAGTACACCTATTTTCCCTCCGGCGTGGATGTAGGAAGCTACTTGACCTTCTGAAGTTATTCGTCCCCCGCGCTTCTTGGCAGTGGCGATCCCTTTCTTTCGAAGATAATCCACGGCTTCTTCCACATTACCTTTGCACTCCGCCAGGGCCTTCTTGCAATCCATGATGCCTACCCCGGTTTTGTCCCTCAATTCTTTTACCTGTTCAGCGGTGATTTCCAAAGCCTACTCCTCCATGGTTGTTTCTTCCATTTCGACTGCCTGCCTCTTGCTGACTACGATGACTTCGGGCCCGCCTTCAGCATCTTGCCCGGTCGTCTCCTGAACATGCTCTTCGTCTTCCTTTTCCCGAGCCGCCTGAGCCTCTGCCTCGGCCCTCAGACGCTCTTCTGCAATGCCGTGCCCTTCGATACAGGCGTCTGCAATCCTCGAGCATATAAGGCGGATTGCCCGAATAGCATCGTCATTGCCCGGAATGATATAGTCGATTTCATCGGGGTCACAATTCGTGTCTGCGATGGCCACCACCGGGATCCCCAGTTTACGGGCTTCCCGGAGTCCGATGTGTTCCTTCTTGGGGTCTACGATGAAGACGGCGCCCGGCAGTTCATCCATGTTCTTTATGCCACCCAGGTTCTTCTCAAGCTTCAGCCTTTCCTTTTCCATTTTGAGGGCTTCCTTCTTGGTATACAAGTTCAGGGTCCCTTCTCGCTTCATGGTCTCAAGCTCTTTCAGGCGGCTGATACTCTTTCGAATCGTCTGGAAGTTTGTAAGGGTACCGCCGAGCCAGCGGTTGACTACGTAGAACATTCCGCAGCGCTCGCTTTCTTCCACGACTGAATCATGTGCCTGCTTTTTGGTCCCCACGAACAGCACCGGATAACCGTCCGCCACGGTCTTGACTACAAATTTGTATGCCTTGTCAAAAAGCTTGACGGTCTTCTGGAGGTCTATGATATGGATACCATTTCGTGCCCCGAAGATGTAAGGCTTCATTTTGGGGTTCCAACGTCTGGTCTGGTGTCCGAAATGAACACCGGCCTCCAGCATTTGTTTCATGCCGATCGATGATGCCATGTTTCCTCCTGTGTGGTCATGGGGGCCAATGGCCCTCGACCCGGTTGTCCCTCCGTTCAGATAGCATTCTCCGTACCGGGTTTCGTTTCTGAACGTGTGGAATTAGGTTGGCGGCCGCCGGGCAATCAGGGAGCCTTTGCAAGCAGCCGATAAACTCTTAAACTAATTCATCTAACACTTTCCTGCTGAGGGATCAAGGGAAATGTTCAGGCGGAATTTAGCGTTCAGAATCAGTTGACCTGAAACGAGGGTTTTCCTATAGTTATTTTGTTGGTGACACCATGTCTCTTTTCACGGTAGAGGGTTTCTGATGAACGATCAAATCAAAAAGGACCTAAAAAATCTTGCCCTTCGTACGGAGAACCGCCTGGCAGAGTCCCTTCTCAAATGGAAATACCGAAAGGAAGGAAAGGAGATGCCGGCTGAGGATATGGTCCGGACGGAATCGGAGAGGGTCACCCGGCAAGCCAACCGTGTTTTGTCCCAGAGGGGAAAAAGGGCATGGAATGATCTCAAGAGGGCCTGCTTTGAATCCGGCAGCCGGGAGGGCAAAGAGGATTGAGAAAAGCCGAGGTCCTCAAGACCATTCGGAACAGCCTGGATCGGGGAGAGAGCAGGCGGCTCTCGCCTTGGTCCTGCCCGAGCAGCAAGGCCTTACGGCGGGAGCCGGAGGAAAAGATATTCCTCGGACACCGTCAGGAATTTTCTCTTGATACGGATCGTGTGCTCCATTCTCTGGCTTATACCCGTTATATAGATAAGACCCAGGTGTTTTACCTGATCAAGAACGATCACATCACCCACCGGGTATTACATGTCCAACTGGTTTCCAAGATAGCCCGAACCATCGGGCGACTGCTTCGACTTAACGAGGACTTGATCGAGGCGATCTCTCTGGCCCATGACATAGGGCACACCCCTTTCGGCCATGATGGAGAGCGCTTCCTCTCAGACCTCTCCTTGCGATACGGGCTGGATGCCTTCGTTCACAATATACAGGGTGTCCGTTTCCTGGATAAGATCGAGCGCAAAGGCAAGGGTTGGAACCTGAGCCTCCAGGTCCTGGATGGAATCCTTTGCCACGATGGTGAGCTTCACAGCGAGGCCCTGCAGCCCTCGCAGGACAAGGGTTTCGCCGATCTCGACCGGGAACTGGCCGAGAAAGCGAAAGATCCTCATGTCGATCTCCGACCCGGCACACTGGAGGGTTGCGTGGTGCGCATGGCAGACACCATCAGCTATATCGGGAGGGACATCGAGGATGCCATAAGGCTCGGCTTGATCCACAGACGCGAGATTCCCCGTCCATGCCGGGATGTACTTGGAGATACCAACGGCACAATCGTCTACACGCTTGTTGAGGATCTGGTTGCGAACAGCCTCAACTGTTCGTACGTACGCTTCAGCCCGGAGGTGGGAGACGCCCTCGGGCGTTTGAAGAGCTTCAATCAGGAACGCATTTACATGAGCAAGCGGGTCAAGCGGCAGACCCCCAAGATCCGGCTTATGTTTGAACTCTTGTTCGATTGCTATATGAATGAACTGGAATCGGAAAACAAGGAATCGGCCGTATTCAGTGGATTCCTCGATGGTATGGCCTCTTGTTACCGCGAAGAGACGAAGCCTGCGGAAATCGTTCGTGACTTTATCGCGGGTATGACCGACGAGTACTTTCTGGATCAATGCAATGAGCACTTGGTCCCCACAGTGGAGCCCATGCGGGCCTGAAACCGGTCGGCACTCTTGAATGATTTCGTTGCCGCATCACTTTATTAAAAAAAATGTTCCGGAAGCGGTTGACAATTGGGCCTGGAGCAAGTAAAGGTAGTTGCCATATCTTGAAGCCCCGTTGTCATATGAACCAATAAAGAAAATTTTCACAAACCTTGGCATCGAATAATGGAGGCGTTCAAGTATGACTCAATCCCAGGCGCTCAATGAAGCGGACACACTGTTGGAGCTCGAGAATGTTCACATGTACTTCGGCAAGGTGGCGGCGCTGGTTGGAGTGGACCTTGATGTAAGAAGAGGAGAGATCCATTCCATCATAGGTCCGAACGGCGCCGGGAAGACCGTAATGATGAATTGCATCAACGGCCTTTACTCCCCCCAGAAAGGTACGATCCGATACAAGGGTCAGGTCATCAATTCGCTCAAGCCTTATCGACGCGCTGAAATCGGGATTTCACGCACATTTCAGAAGATCGAGCTGTTCGGCGGTTTGAGCGTCCTGGACAACATCCGGCTTGGTCGTCATATCCACCTGAAATCAGGTATCTTCAGTGGCTCTTTTTACCTCGGCAAGACAAAGCGGGAGGAAATCGAGAGCCGCACTTTCATTGAGGAAGAGATAATCGATCTGCTCGAGATCGAGAGCATTAGAGACAAGACCGTACACATGCTGCCGTACGGGCTCCAGAAGCGAGTGGAACTAGGACGGGCCCTGGCGCTGGAACCTGAAATACTTCTACTGGACGAGCCTCTGGCCGGGCTGAACCTGGAAGAGGTGGAGGATATGGCCCGGTTCATCCTGGACATCAACGAAGAGGAGCGCTGGAAGGTGACCTGCATCCTCGTTGAACATGACATGGGTGTGGTTATGGACATCTCTCACCGGGTACTGGTACTCAACTTCGGCAATCGCATTACCGACGGACCCCCCGAAAAGGTGCAGAAAAACCCGGAAGTTGTAAAGGCGTACCTGGGTGAAGAGGACCTTTATTCCACAAGGAGGTAGGGAGGCGGTATGAGCGGATCGAGCATGGAAATTACCAAGGACCTCACCATCCCGAAGCTCTTTCTCAGTCAGTGCCGAAAGTATGGCGAAAGCAAGGTCGCCATGCGTGAAAAGGAGTTCGGTGTCTGGATCCCCTACACTTGGAAGGACTACTACGAGAATGTCAAATACCTCGCCCTGGGAATGATGGAATTGGGGCTCAAACCCGGCGACAAGGTCTCCATGATAGGTGACAACCGCCCTGAAGGGCTCTGGGCCGAGATGGCCGCCCTGTGTGCCGGGGGCACTGCAGTATGGCTCTTTCAGGACTGCATGATGGAGGAGGTCAAGTACATCATCGATCATTCGGACACCAAGTTCTTTGTGGGCGAAGGCCAGGAGGAGGTGGACAAGGCCCTTTCCATCAAAGACGCCTGTCCCAAGCTCGAAAAGGTGGTTTGGGACGACCCTAAGGGCATGCGAAACTACCACCAGGATTCCCTCATAAGCATGCATGAGATTCAGAGGATCGGGAAAGAGGTGGATAAGCGGGACCCCGACCTCTTCGAGAAGACCATCGATAAGGGCCATGGTGACGACGTCTGCCTCCTTTTTTACACCTCGGGAACCACTTCCCTCCCAAAAGGGGCCCTTCTGAGCCACTGGAACATGCTAACCATGGGCCGTAACCTCATGGCAGTGGATCCGTGCCGGGACACGGACGACTTTGTTAGCTATCTTCCCTTTGCATGGATCGGCGAGCAGATGATGTCCATATCATGCGGCCTCCAAGTCGGCTATACCCTGAATTTCCCCGAAGAGCCCGAGACGGCGCAGGAAAACATCAGGGAAATCGGTCCCCACGTCATGTTCGCCCCGCCCCGCCTCTATGAGGGTCTCACTCGAAAGGTCCAGGTCAAGTACATCGATTCCACTTGGATCAAGCGAAAGATCTACGAGTTCGGCACCAGGACCGGATACAAGGTCGCCAATCTGGAATTCGAGAAACAGCCGGTCCCGGCAAAGCTTCGATTTCTGAATTGGGTCGCTTACTGGCTCATGCAAAAGAAGCTCAAGGACCACCTGGGTATGACCCGTCTCCGTCACGCCTATACCGGGGGGGCCGCCATGGGCCCTGATCATTTCAGATTTTTCCATGCCTTGGGCGTCAATCTCAAGCAGATCTACGGCCAGACCGAGATCGCCGGTATTTCCATCGTACACCGGGACGGCGACGTCAAGTTCGATACGGTGGGAACCCCCATCCCGGAAACCGAGGTCAAGATCACCGAGGAAGGTGAAATCATCTCCAAAAGCCCTTCGGTTTTTCTGGGCTATTATAAGAACGACGAGGCCACCAAAGAGACCCTGGTGGACGGATGGCTCTATTCCGGGGACAGAGGTTTTATCGACGAGGATGGACACCTTGTGGTTTTCGACCGGTCCAAGGATGTCATGACCCTTAATGACGGAAGGCCTTTCTCGCCGCAGTACCTTGAGACCCGTCTCAAGTTCAGTCCCTATATCTCCGAAGCCTGGGTTATAGGGGATAAGAGGGAATACGTCACTGCGGTCATGTGCATCGACTACTCCGTGGTGGGAAAGTGGGCCGACGAAAAGAAGCTCAATTACACCAGTTACCATGAGCTTTCTCAGAAAAAGGAGGTTTACGACCTTGTACAGGCCCAGATAGAGGAGGCCAACAAGGACCTGCCCGAACCCGCCAGGATCTGCAGGTTCGTCAACCTGTACAAGGTATTCGATGCGGATGATGAAGAGCTCACAAGGACCAGCAAGCTTCGCCGCTCCTTTGTGGAAAACCGTTATAAGGATATTGTTCAGGCCCTTTATAAGGATACGGACACGGTCCACATGGACACTACCATAACCTACGAGGACGGACGGGAGCAGCGGATCAAGACCGACCTGCACGTCCGAAGGATCATCGGCTAGACACATCGTTTTTTGGTTCTTTCATTCATCGGTAAGACGCCAAACCACCAACAAGGCACGGGAGGAGAGGATGGAACTTTTTCTCATGACCCTGATCACCGGGATCCTTATGGGAGGCATTTATGCGCTGGTGGCGCTGGGATGGGTCCTGATCTACAAGTGTTCCGGGGTGCTCAACCTGGCCATGGGGGAGCTTACCCTCATAGGGGCCTACGTGGCCCTCACCTTTTACAGCATGGGCATGCCTTTTGTTTTGGCGGTGGTGTGCACCCTGGTTGTGGGCGTGGCTCTGGGCATTTTGACTGAGCGGATTTTCCTGGACAAGCTCATCGGCGAGCCCATCCTTGCCGTTATCATGGTGACGGTGGGACTGGCCTTTTTCCTGAAGGGCTTGGTGGGGTTTATCTGGGGCACTGACACCAGGGTCTTTACCCCCCCGGTCTTCTCAGATATGCCCATTACTATTGGTTTTGTCAAAATATCTTCCGTATATCTATGGTCCTTTATCCTTTCTATTAGTCTTCTAGTTATTTTTGTTGCATTCTTCAAATACACACGTTGGGGTCTTTCCATGCAGGCAACCGCGGACGATGAGACCGCAGCCCTGTCCCTGGGGGTCAGCGCCAGGTTCGTCTATGCTGCAGCCTGGGCTATAGCCTTTATGAGCGCGGGTGTGGGAGGTGCACTTCTGGGGAACATCAACGGCATTAACACCTCGGTGGGGTTCCTCAGCCTTCTTGTGCTCCCGGCGGTTGTACTGGGAGGGCTTAACTCCGTGCCGGGTGCCATTGTTGGAGGCATAGTCATCGGAGTTCTTCAAAACCTCTCCGGGTCCTACCTGGACCAGTTTTTTCCGGGAGGTGTAAAGGAGGTTGTACCCTTTGCGTTCATGGCCGTGTTTCTGCTCTTCAAACCCTATGGGCTTTGGGGATGGGAGCGCATCGAGAGGGTGTGAACCGGTTTCGTCGGCCGGGTGAGAGCCCATGGCCTTATACTTCAAACCAAGGCTATGGATATAAACCGGAACATAGAAGACGGCATTCTGCATGTGACCGGGGCGGCTCTTAACCCGGCACCTTAAACCCAAAATCCGGAATGAGGTTATGCTATGTCCCATGTCTGGCTTCCATGCGGTGATTACCATCAGACGTACGAAGAGGACCAGGGCTGGTGGCAGAGCAGGTTTATCAAGGCCAAGATGATCCTGCTTCTGCTGGTGATGTTCGTCGGTATTCCCCAGTTTCTGGACGACTACTGGATCAGCGTAGCCACCATGGTCGGGTACACGGCCATGGGTGCCCTTGGTGTCCAACTCCTCATAGGTTTTGCCGGCCTCATCACCCTGGGGCATGCGGCCTTTATAGCCGTGGGGGCCTATACAAGCACCATGCTGGTGCTGCAGGTCCCATGGCCCCAATTCATGGTGGACTGGGGCCTTGCCTACCCGGTAAGCATACTGGCTGCGGCTGTCACAGCAGGGCTCTGGAGCGTTCTCTTCGGTCTTCCTTCGGCTAAGGTGAAGGGATTTTACCTGATTCTCACCACCATGGCCGCTCAGTTTATAACGGTGGATTTCATCCTTACCCAGTACATCAGTCAGATCGGAGGACGCGGCCAAGCGTTCGCCCTTCCGCCGGGAACCATCAAAATAGGCCCCTGGATCATAAATACAGAGGTCAAGATCTACTATGTAATGGCAGTTACCATCACCCTTATGGTGATCATTCTTGCAAACTTGCTGCGCTCCAGGGCCGGCAGGGCCTGGGTAGCCATACGAGACAACGACATCGCGGCCGAGGCCCTGGGCATCAATATTGTCTGGTACAAGCTGCTGGCCTTTTTCGTGGCCGGCGCCATGGCCGGTGTGGCGGGTGCCTTCTGGGTCAGTAACACGGCCGCCTTGAGCCCTGAGCACTTTCCCTGGTTCTGGAGTCTCTGGCTCGTAGGCGTTATATTGATCGGCGGTGTGGGTTCTATTCACGGGGCTGTCTTTGGTTCCATCTTCATGGTGGTTGTCATGGAAGTTCTTCAGACTGCCGTTATTCCACTATCCATTTATTATCCAAAGCTCCTGATAGACTTTGCCTTCATAAAGGACATGGCTTTTGGTCTTGCCATATGTGCGTTTCTTATCTATGAGCCAAACGGATTGGCATACCGCTGGTGGCAGATCAAGAACTATTTCAACCTGTGGCCGTTTTCTTACTAGGATGAGGACGCCTGGAGAATGGTCGAGGGGCCTTTACAAGCCTCCGGCCGGCAGTGAATATTTTTTGGAGAGAAAGGAGGTGGTCAGGGCCGTCTGGGCGTGTCTTCGTGACGTGATAGGGAATGTGAACCGGTTCCATAACACAAAAAGGGGGAGACACATGATGAAAGGGAAGAACGTTTTGAAGATTTTGGTGCCTATGCTGGCGGCGGCCTTAGTTGTCGGAATGTCAGGCTTTGCCGTTGCTTCGGAAGTAAGGATCGGCGGCATCATGGACACCACGGGAGCAACCTCCGATGTTGGCAAGGACTATGCCATCGGCATGGAAGAGGCCTTCAAGTACATCAACGATCAGGGCGGAATACACGGGAAAAGGATCAGGTACACGTGGTTCGACTACGGGTATCGGATTCCCGAGGCCATCACCAAGTACAAACTCTTAAAGCGTCTTAAGTCACTAGTTATCATGGGGTGGGGCACGGGCGACACCGAGGCTCTGGTTCCCACGGTTAACCAGGACAAGATCCCGTATGTCTCCGCATCCTACTCAGCGCACCTGACCGATCCCAAGGTGAGCCGTTACAACACCTTCTTTTCATCAGATTACTCCACGAATGCCAGGGCCGCCCTGACTGCCTGGTTTGACAACAAGTGGCCCCAGCACCCGGATTATGGAAAGAGGAAACCTCGCTTTGCAGCCGTGTATATGTTTGCGTCGCCCTACTGCAGCGCTCCCATCAAGGCCATAAAGGACCAGGCCGCCTTGCTGGGATTTGACATCGGTGAAGATCAGGATGTGAGCCTTTTCGCGCTCGACACCAAGAGCCAGATCATGGCGCTCAAGACATTCAAACCCGATGTCTGCTGGCACGGAAACACCACCATGGCGGTTTCCGCTACGATACGCGACGCCAGGGCTCTCGATCTGGGGGCCGACTGGATCGTAAACAACTGGGGTTTTGACGAGAATCTGCCCAGGCTTGCGGGAGAGGCCGCCATCGGCGTAATGGGCGCCACGCCCTGCGCTTTCTACGGCCAGGATTATGAAAACATGGATATCGTGGTGGAATCGGCAAAGAAGTACAGCCCCGGGATCGCCCAGGAAAAACGCCTCATTCGGACCATTCAGGCCTGGGGCGACGCATTGATCACCCGGGAGGCGCTTCTTCGCGCCGACAAGGCCGGCGCTCTGAGCGGTGAGAGCATCATGATCGAGGGATTCGAGACCTTGAGGGATTTCGATATCGGCCTCGGAGCTGCGCCCGTTACGTTTACTGCCGAGGATCACCGGCCCGCCACCAGCTGCCTGATTCAGGAATGGACCGGCGAGAAATTCCAGCCGGTGTCCCGTGTGGACCTCAAGGAGCGGTGGCCGGAGAAGTGGGAGAAGGAATGGCTCGGCTGGTGATCAAGCAGGGGATCGCGGGCCTCAATGAGCTCCCAAAACCCACTAGCCCTTGGAGGACAGGCATTGGAAGCTGTAGAATCAATCCTTAGGATAAATAATATCGAGGTGAAGTACCACGAAGTCATTCTCGTCCTTAAAGGCGTCTCCATAGAGGTGCCGAGAGGCGGGATTGTGGCCCTGCTCGGGGCTAACGGCGCCGGTAAGAGCACTACGCTCAAGTCGGTCTCGGGTCTTCTCAAGACCGAAGACGGCGAGGTGAGCGACGGCGCCATAGAGTATGAAGGAGAGCGGATCGATCGACTGGGGGCCGCCACCATTGCCAAGAAGGGGATCGTCCAGGTCATTGAGGGCCGCAGGGTCTTCGAACATTTGACCGTGGAGGAGAACCTCAAGGTGGGGGCTCATTTGAGGAAGGCCGGATCGGTTAAGGAGCGCCTTGACCTGGTCTATCACTACTTTCCAAGGCTCATCGAGAAGCGCAACGAGGTCGCCGGATTCGTGAGTGGAGGAGAGCAGCAAATGACCGTGGTTGGAAGGGCGCTCATGACTGAGCCGAAACTGGTGCTTCTGGACGAACCTTCAATGGGGTTGGCTCCCAAATTGATCCACGAGATCTTTAATATCATTCAACAACTTCATCGAGACCAGAGGATCTCTATTCTCCTTGTCGAGCAGAACGCCAAGCTGGCCTTGAACGTGGCGCCGTATGCCTATGTCATGGAGACGGGCCGGATAGTGATGGACGACACCTCGGAGACCCTCAAGGGTAACGAGGATATCAAGGATTTCTATCTGGGCCTGACCGACAAGGGCGGCCGAAAGAGCTTCCGTGACGTCAAGCACTACAAGCGCCGTAAGCGATGGCTTGCCTGACAGAACCTCTTACTGTGTCCCGGTGAGCCGTGGCCTAAGGCCGGCCCTGTAGCTTCGGGGGCCGAACGGTCGTCGGAAATCGGGCATTATACTCAGGAGGGCATTTATGAAGAACAGACTGGCAGTTTTTGCGGTTCTGATTACCGCAGCGGCTTTTTTCCTGGTCGGTTGCGTTACCACGCAACCGAGCCAATCCAATTTCAGAACACCGTCTGTTTCACTGGAACTGTTTGAGGTGCCCCAGTACGACGGGTTCTGGTATTATGCCGGAGCCGTGGAGCCCACTAAGGGAGATCCGGGGGACCGCGGTGCGCCGCTTCCCTTGAGCTTTCTTTTCAGCGTGAATAACCCCAACCCTTATCCGGTCCTGTTGGACGGCATGCGGTTTACCGTGGCCTTTGATAAGGACTTCGATTTGGTCACGGTTAACAATCAGGATAAGATCTGGATCCCCGCAGGAAAGACGAGCGATGTACGCTGCACCACTATGATTACAGCCCGCTCCGCGCTTTTGGCCTTACTGGTTACAGGGGGCTTCAAACTCCAGGAAAAGGGCTGGTCCGCCTGGGACGCTCTGGAGCGCTGGTGGGTCGGAGTGCCTGATTACTCGGTCCCGGTGACCGTACATGAAGGCTCCGCCGTGTTCAAGGCCAACGGCGTGACACAGGTGGTGGCGATACAGGCTGAGTTCCCATAAAGGCCTGCAGGGTATCTGATAAATGAAAGGCATGGGTGGGATCCCCCAAGCAGTGGGGGGTTCCCATCCTCCTACTTTCCAAAAAGCCGGGCGGGGCGGTCCCCCGCCCGGTGCCGGTTGGAGGCAAGAAAGAGATCCACATAACAATGATCGGGGGTCGGGATATGGGGCTTTATGATTTTACGGTTTATGACATGATCAACAGAAATGCGGCTGCGTTCGGCCGGCTCCCGGCCTGGTTCGAACTGGACGACGGCCGGACCTTGAGCTTCGCCGCGATCAAGAGCCAGGTGGATGGTCTCGCGGCCGGGCTTCGTGAAATGGGACTCAAGAAGGGAGACCGGATAGGGGTGCTTGGAAAGAACAGCCTGGAGTTCTTTCTGATTTATGGGGCAGCTGCCGGATTGGGCCTCATTGTCCTGCCGGTCAACTGGAGGCTTTCGGCTGAGGAATCCCGTTTCAACTTGAACGACTGCACCCCCAGGGTCGTGTTTGCCGACCTGGAATTCCAGTCCTTGATAGAGGAGGTAAAGGCAGGGCTTCCTTCAGTGGAGAGGTTCTTCAACCTCAAGAACAGGGAAGGGGGGTACGAGGACTTCAACGAGCTGGTCGGGGACGGGAAAGCTTTCGAGCCCGAAGATGTGGCCACGGATGACGGGTTTGTCATCATTCATACGGCGGCCGTGGCCGGGAGGCCCAGGGGCGCTCTTTTGAGTCACGGAAACGTGCTTTGGGCGAACATGCATTTCAACTACTTCTGCGGACTCGGTCCCTCGGACGTCCATCTGAACCTTCTCCCGCTCTTTCATGTAGGCGGGCTGTTCATGGCAACATCCAGCTTCCATGCGGGCGCCTTGAATGTGAACATGAGCAAGTTTGATGCGGCCTTGGCGGTGGCGCTCATAGAGGAGAAAAAGGTGTCGTTCATGTTCGACTTCTCGCCCATTCTTTCTTCTATCCTCGATGAAAAAGAAAAAGCCGGGAGGGACATTTCATCCCTCAAGACCGTGGTTGGTCTGGAAAGCCCCGACACCATAAATCGATACCAGGAAATGACCGGGGGAAGCTTTTTCATAATGTACGGGCAGACTGAAACCTCTTGCCTCGCCACATTCGGTCGTTTCAATGAGTGTCCGGGCTCGGCGGGCCGCGCGTTGCCCATGACGGAGCTGGTCCTGGTGGATGACAACGACAGGCCCATAGGCGTTGGAGAGATAGGCGAGATCGCCGTACGGGGGCCCATGGTCTTCAAGGGATACTGGGAGCTTCCCGAAGACACTGACCACACCTTTCGTAACGGCAGGCATCACACCGGGGATCTGGGGCGTTTTGATGAAAATGGGTTCTTGTGGTATGAAGGCCGGAAGGCCGAAAAAGAACTTATCAAGCCGGGAGGAGAGAACGTCTATCCCGCCGAGGTGGAAAACGCCATAATGCAGCATCCGGCCGTGGCGAAGGTGGTGGTCTTTGGTGTCCCTGATCCCAAGTGGAAGGAAGGCATCAAGGCGGTGTGTCTTCTGAGGGAGGGCGAGAGCCTCGAACCCCGGGCACTGATCGACTTCGTGGGGGAACGCATCGCGCGTTATAAGAAGCCGCAATATTTGGAATTCGTGACCGACTTCCCACTTCTGGAAAACGGAATGCCGGACAGGGAGAAGATAAAGGGGATGTACAAATGAAAGAAGAAGCTGTTAGGCTGTCGAGATGCAAACCCAACTCTCCTCCGCCGTGATTCTTAGAACCATCCCTTACGGTGAATCGGATCTTCTGGTGTTCTATCTCACGCCTGGCGGGGGCCAGCTCAAAGGTATTGCGAAAGGTGCCCGCCGCAGTCGAAAACGCTTCGTGAACTGCCTGGAGGTCTTTTCCCTGGCACGCCTGGAGTGTTCGCCGCGGCGCACAGGGGATTTTCACCTGATCCATTCCGGCAAGCTGGTTAACGGTTTCCCAGGTCTCAGACGGAATTTCGCCAGGCTCTCGTATGCCAGTTACATGGTGGAGATGGTCCAGGTCCTGTTTCCTTCGGGTGTTTCGGAGCCGGAGGTATTTGAGGTCCTGGCCGGCTCTCTTGATCGGCTGTCAACAGGCGCGGATTGTGATTCGATTTGGGTGGTTTTTGAGCTTCGTGCCATGGCCTTGGGTGGGTTTGCTCTCGGAATCGAGGCCTGTTCCGTATGTGGCAGGCCTTACAAGAACGAGGGTAGAGCCGTATTAATGTGCAGTGCCGGCGGTGTTGCGTGTTTGAGGTGTCGATCTGAAACGGTTCACAGGCCGGGAGTCAGCCCGGCAACGGCCAGGGTAATCAAGAGCGTTCAGGCTGGACCGTGGGACGCTGTGCGCGGGATGGAGGTCCCCGCGGAAATCATAGCAGAGCTCAGGCCGGTGTTCCGCCTCCACAGGGAATACAGGCTTGAGCGGGAATTGAGAACTTCCCGCTACATTGATCCGGTTTCTTGATCCTTGGTTTAGACTCCATGGTCCATCTCCAGCTCCCTAATTATTTCCGCAGTGAGAACATCGTTATCAAAGGCGAAGCGGACGGTCCCCCGCCGGACATCGAACCAGACCAGGCTGCAATTGTAGTCTTCTGCAACCTCCTCAAGTAGCTTTCTGAAACGGATCGCCTCAGGGTGTTCGAGGCCGTCCACCTCTTTTGGAAACATGTCCACTTCGATTGCTCCGGCCGGGGTTGACCGACGTTCATTCATGGATTCGATCCCCTTTCGTACCGATGATTGCAGTGGTTGAGCATACCCCGATTTTTCCGGACGCTCAAGGATGAAGGTTTGCAGCACCAGGCCCAACACTCCGGGCGCATGATTAACATACCCCTGGTTCACCTGTGCCGTCTACCCGTTCTTGACATCCCTGCGGGCTGGTGGTATTTGGGCATGCTTCGGATGTTACAAGGGTGGAATCAACCAATTGCCAACCGGAGGAAATGAAGGCATGACCTTTCAGGAGCTCATCTTGAGTCTCGAGCGGTTCTGGGCGGATCGCGGATGTCTGATTCAGCAGCCCTATGATCTAGAGGTTGGGGCGGGGACGCTAAATCCGGCGACCCTGCTTCGCGCCTTGGGTCCTGAGCCATGGGCCGTGGCCTATGTGGAACCTTCCAGGAGACCCACTGACGGCAGGTACGGCGAAAACCCCAACCGTCTTGGTCACTACTATCAGTACCAGGTCCTGATCAAACCCTCTCCCATTGACATCCAGGATATTTATCTAGACAGCCTAAGGGCCATGGGCATTGATCCTTTGGACCATGATATCCGCTTCGTGGAAGACGACTGGGAAAATCCGGCCGCCGGGGCGTCGGGCCTGGGTTGGGAGGTGTGGCTGGACGGCATGGAAATAACCCAGTTTACCTATTTCCAGCAGACAGGAAGCATCCGGCTGGACCCGGTGAGTGTGGAGCTTACCTATGGGCTGGAGCGGATCGCAATGTATTTGCAGGAAAAGGAAAGCGTATACGACCTGGACTGGAATGGGGTGGTCACCTATGGTGATGTTCACAAAAAAGGCGAATACGAGCTCTCTGTCTACCACTTTGAGATTGCGGACGTAAACATGCTCCTTAAGATTTTCGAAATGTATGAGCGTGAGTCCCGGGCCGCCGCCGACCATGGTCTGGTGCTTCCGGCCTATGACTACTGTCTCAAGTGCTCCCATACTTTCAATGTACTGGAGGCGCGGGGGGCCATAAGCGTAAGTGAGCGCACCAAGTATATCGAGCGCATCAGAAATCTGGCGCGGAGGGCCTGCAAGAATTACGTGGCGCAGCGCGAGGAAATGGGATTTCCATTGCTCAACAGCTAACCAGGAGAAATCATGGCGGAATTCCTTTTGGAAATAGGGACCGAAGAGATCCCCTCAGGATATATTGAGAGGGGTCTTCAAGAGCTCAAACGATTGACCGAAGCTCGACTCCTTGAAGAGAAGATCAGTATAGGGGGAGGGCTCGAGACGTTCGGCACTGCCAGACGGCTCGTGCTGGTGGGCCGCGAGATGGGTGAGGAGCAGGCTGATACGGTACGGGAGATAACGGGACCTCCTGCAAGAGCCGCGTATGATGAGCAGGGCAAACCCACTCGAGCGGCCCGGGGTTTTGCCGCCAAATACGGAGTCCCGGTGGAAAACCTCGAGAGCGTCGAGACATCCAGGGGGACATATGTGTTCCTTCGAATGGAAGTACCCGGAAGACCGGCAATGGATGTCCTGGCTGAGATCCTGCCGGGCGTCATTCGTGATTTACCATGGCCCAAGTCCATGACTTGGGCGGATATACGGTTCCATTTCATTAGACCCATCCACTGGTTGGTTGCACTCTTCGGGGGCAGGGTAATCCCTTTCGAGGTCGCAGCGGTCCAAAGTGGAAGGACGACCCGTGGGCACCGTTTCATGTGTCCTGACCAATTTGATGTGCGGGGCGTGGATGACTATTTTCAAAAAATGTCCCATGCCAAAGTGATGGTGTCTCCTGAAGACCGAAGGTCCGAAGTGATCCGACTGGCCAGGGAGGCCGCAGCCTCTGTTTCAGGTGAGGTGGTGCTGGACCCGGATCTGGTATCAAGCGTAGCCAACCTTGTGGAATACCCTTCGGCTGTTTGTGGATCATTTGACAGGGCGTTTCTAGACCTCCCCGATCCGGTGATCATAACACCCATGGCGGAGCATCAGCGCTACTTCGGGATCCGGGACCTTCAAGGAAGCCTTTTGCCCAATTTCGTGGCTGTTAACAACACCCTGGCAAGAGACCCCGACGTTGTGAAGAGAGGACACGAGCGGGTGCTGAGGGCGAGACTTTCCGACGCGAATTTCTTCTTCAAGGAAGATCGTAAGAGGCCGCTTCTTGACCGGCTCAAGGACCTGGAATCCGTGATCTATCAGTCTGAACTGGGTACATCCTTTGAAAAGGTGGAGAGGTCTGTTCGCATTTCTGAGCACGTGGCGGGTCTGGTGGCCCGGGATTACCTTGAAGAGGTGAGGCTTGCCGCCCGGCTTGCCAAATGCGATCTGGTTACTGAAATGGTGGGGGAGTTCGCTTCACTTCAGGGTGTAATCGGTGAAGTCTATGCCCGAATGGACGGGCACCCGGAAGAGGTGTGCAAAGCCTTGCGGGATCACTACCTTCCTGTACGCTCCGGCGGAGATCTTCCGGAGACAACCATCGGTGCCGTTATCGGCGTTGCCGACCGCATGGATACCATCGCCGGCTGTTTTGCCATAGGACAGGAGCCCAGCGGAGCAGCGGATCCGTTCGCCTTGAGGCGGCACGCTTTGGCTATACTGCGTATTTTGGAGGACCGGCGATGGGATATCTCCTTAAAGGAACTTATAACCACGGCGCTCAACGGGCTGACTGAAAAAGCTCGCTTCACGCACTCTGAAAAAACGGATAATATTCTTGCCTTTTTCAGGGAGCGCTACCGAAACCTGCTGCTGCAGGAGGGCCATAGGCAGGATGTTGTGGAGGCGGTGCTTTCGGCCCGGTTCGACAGGATCTCCGGACTTCGTTCGGGGATCGAACAGCTGGAAAGGTTCATAAAGGACTCCGAGGAGTTCGAATCACTAGTTCTCACTTTCAAGCGTGTTACAAATATTTTGAAAAACCGGGAAAAGCAGCATGAGGTATCCGTCCGACTGCTTCGCGAGGACTGCGAAATGGGATTGTGGAAGGCTTTCATGGAAGCGGAGGCGGATGTTCTGCGCCTTGTGCAGGAAGGTAACGACTATGCCGCCCTCGACCTCATGGCATCCCTTAGAAGGCCGGTGGACGATTTCTTCGAAGGAGTAGAGATCCTTGCAAGGAATGACCCCGGCCTGAGGGATAACCGAGTGGGGTTGCTGCAGCAAGTCTCGAGGCTCTTCAAAAGCGTGGCGGATTTTTCTTGCTTCGGGGTCTAAGGTTTCCAGTATTGAACGTAATCGGCGGTAGTTGCATCCTGCCCGGGAATCATTGTTTCTGCTTTGGGAGAAGCACATACAGGTCACCTTCATGCTTCATATGACCCGCCGCCAGTTCAGCATAAGGGCCGCTTCCCCAAAATATGTCGGCCCGGCCCGCACCTCTAATGGCCCCACCCGTGTCCTGGTTTACCATTAAGCGGGTCATGCCCTCCCACTCCAGGATGCCATTATCCTGAACCACGGGCTTTTTGGCGGTAATATAGCACAGGGCGCCCTTGGGAAACAGTTTGTCGTCCAGAGCAATTGATCTTTCGGGTGTGAGGGGGACATTAATGTTTCCGAAAGGTCCGTTTTCTTTGCGGGTGAAGAATACATAGGATGGATTGTGATTCAGGGTGTCATCCCGCATTTCAGGGTTCTCGTCAAGAAACCGCCTGATGGCCTGCATGGACATCTCTTCACGTGTCAGCCGGCCAAGGTCGATGAGATAACGTCCGATGCTGCGGTAGGGACGCCCGTTGGCCCCGCCGTAGCCGACGGATAGAAAGTCCCCATTTGGTAGAATGATGCGCCCGGATCCCTGGATGTGCAAAAACGCTACATCCACCGGGTCCTTCATCCAAAGCAGCTCCAGACCCCTATCCCTGAGGACCCCTTCCTGCTCGATTTCCCGGCGCGTGTAATAGGGTCGAACCTCCCCGTCCACGATGCGGGCGGTGATTCGTTTTCCCTCGAACTCTGGGCCGAAGGATGAGAGGTCGATACGGATGAGGTCCCGGGGCGTCCGATATAGAGGGTGGCGGTACTGGTCGTCCGGCGAGAGGCTCCCCTCATAAACCGGTTCGAAGTACCCTGTGTAGAGGACATGTCTGTTGCCCTTCCTCCCGGTGGCACGATAAAGCTCAAAACCATCCTCAACCGATCGGGCAAGGGCTTTCGGAGAAGGCCGAGCAGCGACGACTGACAATAGGGCCTTTTGGGCCTCCAGAACGCGGCTGCAAGGCACGGTAATGTCTCCATAATGGAATAGGTGATTGGGATCGAGACGAGAAAGATAGGTCAGGTTGTTTTCGATCGCCTTTTCCAGCGATCTCATGGAATGATCGTCCCTGATATCAGGGGGGAAGAGCCAAACAGGCCTCAAAGCTTCCTCAGGGGAACCGGCGGCTCGGTCCAGTGTAGGGAAGAGTATCCGGGCGTATATTACATAGGCGATGATGCAGCAGAGCAGCAGAGCAGTCAGGGCTACAATGGCAGACCTTGAGCGGGGCCATGTGACTGTCCGGGTTTTCACAATGGTATCTCCACGGGCTTGCCTGCCTCATTGCCGGTTGAAACGAATGGGCAGGCCGGAAATGTGCGCTTAAGCCTTCAGCGGGTTAAGAAGCAATAATTGTTGCGCATATCATAGTGATGTACGTTCGTGAATACAAGACCAAAGGCCGGATGGCCGGTGACGGCTTATTCGAAGGTGTTACCTCTGAATCGAGGGGCTTGAACCGGGAATCCATGCCACACTCTGAGCCATGGTGTGGTGTATTTGCAACATTGCTTTTGCCGGTGTTTTTCAAGGCGGTTTTTCATATGTATAAAAATCACAAAAAAACAATATGTTAGCGTGGGATGATTTCTGTTGAAAAGGTGTTGCCTTTTGGTACGCAGCTTGCTAATGGATTCACAAACTGGAAGAAAGCCGGAATGACCACCACTGCCTGCACTTAAGCACCTCGCGTTTCTCGCAGGCTGGATTGGCTATTTTGTCTGAATAATAGGGCCTTTTCGACCTAACAAGGAGACCATATTGGACTACAAACAGCGGACGTTGAGTTCCGAGGTGAGTTGTACGGGGATCGGTTTACACTCTGGAAACAAGGCCTCAATGACCTTGAGGCCTGCTCCTCCTGATTCCGGAATCAGTTTTATTCGAAGAGATCTTTTGGAAAAACCTGAGATACATGCAGTCAACGGTAACGTAACTAATACAAATATGTCTACATCCTTGGGCGCCAACGGCACGGGCGTATCTACTATAGAGCACCTAACAGCCGCATTTTTCGGGCTTGGAATCGACAACGTCCGCGTAGAGCTGGACGGACCCGAAGTCCCGATTATGGATGGGAGCTC
Source organism: uncultured Desulfobacterales bacterium (assembly GCA_964413125.1). GTDB lineage: Bacteria > Desulfobacterota > DSM-4660 > Desulfatiglandales > HGW-15 > JAIPEI01. Next base: position 3,953 of record CAYPSZ010000452.1, on the reverse strand, counting down.
AGCCCCTTTCGTATTCCTCATAAAGAGCGCCGGCATTCGCACCCAAGAGTCGCCCAAGCAGTTTCTGGTTGTAAGAAAGCGGTTCTGCGTGAAGGATGAACAGCGTTCCATCACCATACACCCGTCTCGGGAACTCAAGATCACATACACCATCGACTTCAACCACCCGTTGATCAAGACCCAGAAATATTTCCTCCGCTTCTCCGGCGGTGATTTCGTACGGGAGATCAGCCGGGCCCGAACTTTCGGGTTTCTAAAGGACATCCACCTTCTGCGGGAGAACGGGCTGGCCATGGGTGGATCCCTGGATAATGCCATCGTCATTGATGATTTCCGTGTCCTTAATGAGGACGGTCTCCGTTATCCGGACGAGTTTGTAAGGCATAAGATCCTGGACTTTATTGGGGACCTGGCGCTGCTTGGGAAACCCGTAATCGGGCATTTTGTAATAGAGAAATCCGGACATTTTCTCAACCAGATGATGCTTCGGGAACTGTTGCACAGCACGAAGTACTGGCGGATATGCTCATTCAAAGATCCTCAGGCGGCCGCTGGAGACCGTTTGCGTATTCCGGCTTTCGGCGTCCTGGAGTCCGCTCCGGCCTGAGCTTGTCCGGAGGGTTCTTACACGGGCCGGGGTACCACCGGGGCCTGCCGCTTCGGGACCACCGAGGAGCCTGTGAAGCCCTCTGGATATCTGTTGCTTTTCTCCAAACCCTTCGCTATCATCTCCTACCTAACTGCCTCGTTTCTGAATAGAATCCTGCGAACGACAGCCGGGCTGAAACATGGTGTCGCTTGAGTTCGGATTCAGGCGCGTGGTTTTTCCCGTGTCCACCCAAGAATGGTTTGTTTGAACGGCCTGTTTAGATCCGGACAAATTCTTAACGGCCGGATACAACAACATCGTTCCTCTCTGTGGAGGGCTTCTTGAGCTCCTGCCAAGTATCAGATATGAAAATACGCATAAAAATAGTTTTTTATCTAACAATTTTGTTTCTTGCAGTTAGTCTTCCGGTCCATGCCCGGAAGGCCCGGCTTTCCGACATTGTGGTAACCAACACAGAAGAGCAACTGCTGGTCTACTTCACCGTTGAGAACTGTTTTACGGCTGAAATGGTGCGCGCCATTGAGAGCGGTCTGCCGACAACATTCACTTTTCTCGTGCAGCTTAATGAGAGGCGCGAGTTTTGGTGGGACAGGAACATCATTGAGCATAAGGTCCGTCACACAGTGAGATATGATCAGCTCAAGGATTTGTATGAGCTTCGCCTCTCGGAAGACACCGAAGAGGTTGTCATGGTGAAGGATTTTGATGAGGCCAAACAGATTATGTCCGAAATAGTTGCTTTAGAAGTAGTTAATTTATCAGAATTAAATAGAGGAATACGTTATCGACTCAGATTAAAGGCTGAGATGGAGAAAATTACGCTTCCATTATACCTTCATTATGTATTTTTTTTCCTATCCCTATGGAACTTCGAAACGGATTGGTATGCTATTGATATTGTGTACTGATTCATTTGGTTTCTAAAATGGCTTCTTATCTCGAAACTGAATGGCTGGATCTTCGAAGGCGAAGAAAGGAGAGGTTTATCATTGCCGGTCTCTTGGTGATGGTCGTTATTTTGACCACACTAGGCTTCCGTGTGTTGAACCTCGGCATTGAACTTCCCCTCTCTCATAACCTCCTTGTTTTCAGCCTCATCAACATCAACATTATTCTCCTTCTATTGCTTCTTTTTCTCATAGTTCGAAATCTGGTGAAGCTTCTGTTTGAGCGCAGAAAACGCATAATGGGAGCGAAACTGAGGTCAAAACTGGTTCTGGCTTTTATTCTGCTTACCCTCCTGCCCACGACCATACTGTTTTTTGTCTCAGTCCAGTTCATATCCATTTCCATTGAATACTGGACCAAGATTCCCATTGAGCGGTCTTTGAGGACCTCTTTGGAGGTGGGACAGAGCCACTATGACAGAAAAGCGGAGGAACTCTTCGGCCTAGGGAACAACCTTAGTCGTCTTATGACCTATCATGGATATATGCTTCTCTCCAAACAGGATCACTTGGAGAAATTCGTCGCGGACAAGCGACGTGAATACGGCATCGCCTCCATTCAGGTATTCAGCAAGGATCTGGAACTTCGCGCTGGGGCAAGGGATGATAAGATCGATCTCAGCCCGTTTGACAAGCCTAGGGAAGCTCTCCTGGCAAGGGCTTTCCACGAGGGTACGGAGTTTGAGGATCGACAGTTCTCAGCGCACGGGCATCTGGTTACCGGCATCATTCCGGTGTTCTCACGGACCGAGTCCAAGGCGGTGGTGGGGCTGGTTACGCTTTCCGAGTTTATTCCCGGAACTTTCGTTAATCGGCTCGAGGCCATCAGCCGGGGACTGGAAGAGTACAAACAGTTCAAGGTGTTGAAAAGACCTGTCAAGATCAGCCACCTGATCACCTTGTCCATCGTAACGCTTCTCATCATTTTCTCATCCATCTGGTTTGGTTTTTATCTCTCAAAGGGTATCACAGTGCCTATCCAGGAGCTGGCGGAAGGAACCAGGCGAATCGCCGCCGGAGATTACGATGTTTTCATCGACCTGGAGTCACGAGACGAAATTGGAGGACTGGTTCATTCTTTCAACAAAATGGCCATGGATCTGAAGAATGGGAAAATCCAGTTGGAAAAGGCTAACCAGGAACTTATTCGGAGCAATATTGAAATTGAACGTAGGCGCCTTTACATGGAGATAGTGCTGGCAAACGTTGCTGCCGGAGTGGTTTCAGCCAGCGCGGATGGAAGAATTCAGACCATCAATAAATCTGCTGAGCGCATGCTGCAGTTGGATAGAAAAGATGTTATAGGGCGGCATTACAGCGATTTCATAGGTGAGGAGTACGTCAAATTGATTAACGGGCTTTTCCAGGACGGGACCCTGTTTCGAAAGGGATTCATTGAGAGACAGATTCGACTTCCTGTTGGTAATCGAATTCTGACTCTGCTTGTTCACTTGAATGTTCTCTTTGACGACAAGGGAGATTATGTGGGCCTGGTGGGGGTGTTCGAGGATTTGACAGAGATCGAAAAGGCACAGAGAATGGCGGCTTGGAGGGAAGTGGCCCGAAGAATCGCCCACGAGGTCAAGAATCCGCTTACCCCTATTCAACTATCGGCTCAGCGGCTGAGAAAAAAATACGGTGAGAAGCTGGCACAGGAGGACGGCAAAGTATTTGAAGACTGCACAAACATGATCATCAGCCAGGTTGAAGCTCTAAAGGGACTTGTAAACGAGTTTTCGAGCTTTGCTCGAATGCCCGCTCTGGATCCCAGGGCCGAAAAAATATCAGAAATAATAATTCAAGCGATTAGGTTATACAAAGAAGCACAGACAGGTGTGCATATAGTTTATGAAGAAGGGAAAAATATACCACTTATAAAGATAGATAAAGAACAGATTAAACGGGTTATGATTAACCTTCTCGATAATGCCATTGCCGCGATGAAGGGACAAGGTGAGATTCGCATCAAGCTCGAGCACGAATCCAATATGGGGGTATTGCGGATCAGCGTGGAGGACAACGGCAAGGGAATACCTCCGGACTTGAAGGCCCATATCTTCGAACCGTACTTTTCAACCAAGAAGCATGGGACCGGACTGGGACTGGCTATTGTCAACACCATTGTAAGCGACCACCAGGGCAGTGTCCGCGTGGAGGACAACCTGCCTGCCGGAAGCAGGTTCATTGTTGAACTTCCCGTGTCAACATGACTAATGTCTCATTTGGCAATATTTTATAATTTTAGTATGATCTTTTAATAGATATTTCTTATGGTTTTATATCATATTTTATGGACATTAGTTGTCAGTGTAGTTGCCCCGACACTCGCTTTTAAGAGGGCGGATCATGCTCGTTCCCGGCTGGTCCCGCGGCTGCCTTCTGTCGGACCCAAGCCG
>CAYPSZ010000451.1:0-25684 GCA_964413125.1 uncultured Desulfobacterales bacterium | reverse complement strand
GATCGACGTTCTTCGCTTTCTGATCGTAGCCGACAAGTTCCAGACCGGCTACGACGAGCCGCTGCTGCACACAATGTACGTGGACACCACCCAAGATTTTATCCGGCATTAAAGCTGTGCAGACCTTGTCCCGGCTGAACCGGGCCCATCCCCTGAAAACCGATACGTTCGTGCTGGACTTCATGAACGACGCAGACACGATCATAATGGCCTTTGCCGACTATTATCGCACTACCGTGCTAAGCGAAGAGACAGATCCGAACAAGCTCCATGATCTGAAAGCCACCCTGGACGGGTATCAGGTTTACAATAATGTGCAAATTGATGAATTGGTCAAGCGTTTCCTTGACGGAGAGGACCGTGACAGGCTCGACCCGATCCTGGACGCATGCGTGGGGGTGTACAACGAAGATCTGGATGAAAACGGACAGGTCGACTTCAAGGGCAAAGCCAAGGCGTTCAATCGCACCTACCAGTTTCCGGCATCCATCCTTCCCTACACCAACGCGGAATGGGAGAAGCTGTCGATTTTCCTGAACTTCCTCTGCCCAAGCTTCCGGCACCGGTTGAGCAGGACCTGTCCAAAGGCATTCTCGAATCCATCGACATGGACAGCTACCGGGCGGAAGTGCAACAGACGATGAAACTCACGCTGCCCGATGAGGACGCGACCATTTATCCGCTGCCTGCGAGTGGAGGCGGCCGGGTGGCTGAACCGCAACTGGACTATTTGAGCAACATCATCAAATCGTTCAACGACCGTTTCGGGAATATCGATTGGGAGGACTCGGATCGCATCCGCAAGGTGATCACCGAAGAAATCCCTGCCAAGGTGAAAGCGGATCAGGCCTACCAGAACGCGATGAAGAACAGCAGCAAATCGGCGGCGAGACTTGAGCACGACCGGGCCTTGCAGAAGGTGGTCATCGAAATGCTATCCGACCATACGGAGCTGTTCAAACAGTGCAGCGACAATCCCAGTTTCAAGAAATGGCTTTCGGATACGATTTTTGGAGTCACCTATTAGGAGGCTTTATAATGGACATGGCCACACCTCTTTTCCTGTGCCCTGCCGGGGCCGGTCAGTGATAAGCCGGACAGCGTTCGGCCGATCATCCAAAGCGCCTTGCAACGCTGCCCGGCCTTGAAGAGACCTTCAGGCGGTTTCAGGACGCCGGGATCGAGGAAAAGCTCCACTGTCCAGGGTGGTTTAACGGGAAACAGGTTGCTTGCTTTTAATCCGTCGATCAAATGCCCGACAAATCATAGTTCAATTTCTTTATGAATGTCCATGGCAAATGAACACAGGCTAGACCTCACCCACCTTCGGGATATTCACATTTCCATATTTTGATGACACTGCCATGCTGCAAGACCTCAGTTCTCAGCTTTCGCATGGTCCATTTTCTTCCAGCGGAGCCTGTTTCCATTTAAACGACCCTGAACTCGGTCCGGACTACTCGAAGATGACCTCCGTCCGGGCGGGGATCATGGTCCCGTCCACCAATGCCGTGACAGCGGATATCCCCGGCTTGGAGGAACGTATGCTTCCGGAGGTTCCTCCCTCCTTGTCGGTATGTGGGGGTTGAACCAGGGTGTCGGACTCCCGGTCCGAAATCAGGGTCACCCTCACCTCTGGCACGGGATTGTCATGGGCATCCCGCACCGTTATCAGGATGTCGGACTTGGACGCCCCGTCCGCGGGCAGAATGGGATATGTCAAACGCACCCTGGAGTTTTCGGGATCAGGCACACCCGGCTCCACTGTCACGTAGGACTGCCCGATAAGGTCCCCAATGGCTGCCGTGACCTTACCCTTCCCCATCTTGGTAGCGACGAATACGCCGGGGTCCTGAAGGGACCCGATTCTGCCCACAACCTTCCACTGAGCCCCATCCCGATTCACGTCCACCGGGTTTTCCTCCACGTCCAGCCCCTCGATTGAAAAGACCTTCATTTCCCCGGATTGAAGGGTCACCGGGTTGGGATTGACGAAGAGACTGTAAAGTTTTCCTGCGTTGACCTCGATCCACCGGAATGCGGTCACACCCCCCGATCGTGCTGTTACTAAAGCCCTTCCAGCCTTTCGGGCGTGGAATTGTCCTGAGGCCGGATCGATCGAGCCGATGTCGTCCGACACAGCCCAGAGAGGTTCTGTCGGAACTTCGTTTCCTCCCTTGTCGAAGCCCACCGCGGTGAACTCATAGGTGTTTGCCGCCCTGAGGTCATCCTCCGGGAGACGGATTTCGATCCGGACCAGGGCTCCTGTCGACACCTTGACAGGTATCACGCGGCGTAGGCCTTCGGCACTGATGGTGATTGAACCCTTGCCCGCCCCGGCGGCCTCGAAAACATTGTCATCAACGAATCGGCCCAGTCGTTCAGGATCCACTGTCATTACCGCGGTCTCGACCGGGGCTTTGTTTCCGAAACGGTCGCGCCCCGAGACTGACAGATTCTTTCGCTCGCCGGCCGTCAGAAAAACCTCGGACGGAGTTACGCGAAGCTCGTCGATGGCAGAGTGGACCACCTCCACCTCGGCTCGGCCCGTTACTCCGGCGGCGGTTGCCATCACCTCTGTGCGGTGAGCGGTATCGGAAATGAAGCTTCCCTGAGAAGAAATCGTAGCAGCCCGGCCGTCACCCACCGTCCAAGCATAGTCCACGGGGACCGCGTTGCCCAGAGCGTCGTAGGCCTCGGCTGCGAAGTCGAGCCGACTGCCGGCCTCAAGCCGTACCTTTCGAGGCAGTACGTCGATGTGCTTCACCGGCCCGGGCTTTACCTCGACATCGGCCGTACCCGCCACGTCCCCCACGGCAGCGGAAACGTGGCCCGTACCGGACTGTCTCGCCTCGAACACTCCTGGTTCGGGAAAGGTCCCCAATCCGCCGGTTACGCTCCATACAGGTTCTGTCGGCACATCGTTGCCGTATGCGTCGTATCCTTCCGCCTCCAGGGCTGACCGGGCCCCGGCCTCGGCTTGAAAGGAGGCTGGACGCACCCTAATTCCGGCAAGAGGACCATGAGTGATGCTAACGGGCACCTGGATCGAAACAGTGCGTGAGGTAACCTTCAGTGCACCCCGGCCGACGGTGTGAGCGGTGAAGACATCATCGGCTCCAATGATTCCCAGATCGGGGGATATCGACCACGAGTAGGAAACATCCTCCAGCAGGTTCCCGTAGCCGTCCTTCACCCTAACATTGAACTTCTGAGATTCACCGGCCGAGAGATCGATGGATTCCGGTTCCACCAGAATTTCAGCCGGGGCGCCGGGCATTACCACAACATCCGCCTCACCGATCAAGTCCTCTACCTTTGCCAGCACCGCGCCCGACCCTCTGATGCGGCCCTCGAAGGTTCCCTGTCCATCGATGACGCCCACATCCCCCTTCACGGTCCAGGCGGGGGAAATTTCGATCTCATTGCCCCCTGAATCCATGCCTCGGGCACGGAAGTTGACAGTGTCTCCTGCATTCAGGGTAACAGAAGAGGGCAGCACCTCGATCAAGGCCGGCTCGCTTTTCTCGACGCGCAGGGTCGCTTTATCCACCAGGTTCCGCGAGGACGCCAGTACCAAGCCCGTGCCCGCCTTCATCCCGGTCAGCGTTCCATCCTGATCGATACGTCCGATTTCGGGCTCTGTGAGGCTCCAGGTCACTTCCGGATCGGTGGAATTACCGAATCTATCTTCTCCTATCGCGTGCAGCCGGATGGACGCACCACCCTCGAGGGTAATCTCGGAGGGCACGATCTTGAGAAAAGCCACCTCGGAAGGCGTCACTTGTACGTCGGCTACGGTGAATACCCCGCCGGCGCCGGCGCGGACTTTGGTCTCCCTTGCCTTATTCGCCCTGAAGATTCCATGCTCGTCCACTGAACCCACGGCTCCGACCGCCGACCATTGGATGTCCACTCCTGTGGGGTTCCCGTATTTGTCATAGGCCTCGGCTGAAAATTGTTGTTCCTCTCCGGCCTCCATTAACAGGCTCATCGGTTGGAGATCTATACGGGCGGTGGGACCTGGATCAACAGTAAGGGAGACGGCGGATGACATCTCGATTCCCGTCCTTTCCTGAGTAACAACTGCGGTGACTTTCCCTTTTCCGATCTTTTTCGGCAGAAAGCTTCCCTGCGGCCCCATCTCGCCCAGATCCGGTGCAACCGTCCATTGCGTGTCGGTGGTGACCACGTTTCCGAACTCATCAAAGCCCTGGGCGATGAACTGTTGTCGTTGTCCTGCGGGTAAAGTCAGGCGTTCGGGGGGATCCATCGTCACACGCACCATGTCGGAGGGTTCCACCGTCACCGTGGCCCTGGCTTCCAGTTCATTCGCCGCCACGGTCACAATCGTGCTGCCCGATATGTGCGCCTTGAACACCCCGTTTTCTTGCAGGGATCCGAGATTATCGGCCATTGAAAAACGCGGCTCTATGTCCACACGATTGCCGAATTCATCGTGGCCCATCACCTCGAATGCCACCGATTCTCCTGCGATGAGATCCACCTTCGCCGGATTGATATCGAGTCGAACTATCTCGGAAGGAACCACCTCGATGGCGCGGGCGGCGCTCGTGCCGTCGGCCAGTGCTCTGATCTCTCCGCTGCCCGCATAGCGGGCGGTAAAGGTGCTCTCTTCCTTGTCGATGGCGCCCAGGGATTTGCTGATGAACCATTCAGGTGTTAGGTCGAAACGGTTTCCGTGGGCGTCGGCGCCGTAGGCCTTCAACTCAACAGTCTCCCCGGCGGTTATCGTGGTTTTTTGAATGTCGATGATAACCGAGGCCAGGGGACCGTGCTCCACCTTTACTTCAGCCGATCCCGCAGCGTCGCTGCTCTCGGCGACTACACGGCCTTCCCCGGCCTTCCATGCCTGAAAAAACCCGTCCCCCGATACCTCGCCGATGTCTCCTTCCACCCGCCAGGCCACTTCAGCAAGGAGAGGATATCCGTAACGGTTGCGGGGTTCGGCCTCGAAGCTCACCGTGTTTCCGGCCTGGAGACTCACCTCGGCGGGCGATACAAGCACCTCCGCAGGGGCCCCGGCTTCCACTGTGAAGGGTTGACCGGTCAATATATCCGCATAGGAAGCCAGCAGTATGCCGTCCCCCGGTCGGGCCATGGCCACTCTGCCGTTCTGCTCTATCCGGGCGACTTCTCCGGTGAGGGACCATTCCGCATTCACCGGAGTGCTGTTCCCATGCGCGTCATGACCGACGGCCGTGAAATCCACGCTCTGCCCTGCTTCATAGGTATCGTCGTCCGGTTTTATTTCGATGCGGACCACCCGTGTCGCCTCAACACTCATTGCCAGAGACGCCTCCCCACCCTCGAACACCACTTCCATGGCGCCGGGTTCGGGGGGCAGATGAGCTTCCACCACACCCACACCGGACTCATCCAGGGAAAGGGTGTTAGTGGAGAGGCGCAAATCGTCCCGGGTGGAATGGATGTTCACTGTGGTGTAGGCTGCCGGTCTGTTATCGGCTGTGGTGGCTGTCACGGTCATGTGAAGTTTGGTTCCGGGAAGCGCCTTTTCCCGGTCGGCATTTACACGTATGACGGCGATGGTGGGTGGAGCCACACTGATGGCGGCCTGAGCCGAGAATTCACCGCTTCGCGCGATAACCGTTGCTTCCCCCGGCTTCAGCGCTTCGAAGGATCCCTGCTCGGAGATGGAACCCGCCTCCCCTTCAATGCTCCACTCGATGGCCACATCAGGCATTTCCCGGTCTCTCTCGGAGATACCCGAGGCCTCAAAATTCACCGAGTCTCCCACCTTTGCGGAGGCTTGCTCGGGTTCAATGCGGATGCTCGCCAGCTTTGGGGGAAGAGGTGTAACCGTGACGGTGGCCCGTCCTGAAGCCTCTCCTGCGGCGGCCACCACCTGAGCCTCACCGGCCTGCGTGGCTGTGAAGGTTCCGGTGGCATCTATTGTGCCGATATCCCCTTCCACACGCCAGGAGATGTCCGCATCCGGCAGTCGGTCGCCTGCCTTGTTGAGCGCCGCCGCTTGAAAGCGCACACTCTCGCCTTCCTGTATGTTTGCGGACCCCGGGGTAATGTTGACGTTTTGGGGCTCCTTGTCCCCGCACCCCGCCAGCATCACGAGAATTACGACACACACTGCCGCAGCTATCTTCAGCACTGTTTCTCTTGTTATTTTCGTGCGCATATGTCTCCTCCCTGTCTGTTTTTCATAGTGAAAGAGCCGATATCGGCCTTTTCCAGGTTTCATGACATTTCGATGGCGTGCGGATACATCCACCCCGGGCCGTACAGGCAGAAGCGGAAGAATCTACGTAAAGAGAGGCATAACACATCTCTTCGAAAAAAACACGGGTAAAAAGAATTTGGATGTTCAGGAGTTCTGTCTTTTTGTTCAACTTGAGTTCCGTCAGAATCAATTCCTCCTCACCATAAGCTCTCTTGCCCGGGTAGCAGAACAGGACCGCTTCCACCGGCCATGATGCGTCGGGAGGGCGTTTCAGGGACTTGTGCTTGAGCAGGGACATGCCTCCCAGTGGTTCCCATGACTTGATCGACTCTTGCCAGGGACGGGCCTCCACGGTGGGAAGGCTTTCAGCGATAATCTTCCCCAGTGAAACGCCTTCTCATGACCGTCTGCAATACTGCTCACCTCTCTTACCATCTGTCGTTCTTCCTAAGGAAGGTGTTCCTGAAACATGGAAGGGAACGACCATCATAGGTATACCTTGCTGACTTCTTATTTCTAAAGAAGAATCAGCTTAGGTTACAAATTCCTTGACTTGTATTTCTCCTCGTTTTATTTTAGTATTTGCCCTTAAGATAAAATAATCAACATTTTTATTTTAGGATCGGTAGAGGGACAATGAAACGAGGGCCCCAGGGGCATTACGTAACGACATCAACCGCAGGCGAGAAGGTGCAAGCCTTTGTGCCTGCACCGCTTCCCCCTATGCCAAAGATTGATTGGTCCCCTGGTTTGCGGGATAAATTTGATAATGCACTGATGGCCCTCGGCCGTCTGGACAGTGCTTCAACTCTTCTTCCCGAGACCTCCCTTTTCCTTTATATGTACATCCGCAAGGAAGCTGTTCTCTCTTCAATGATCGAAGGGACACAGTCCTCCATTTCCGATCTAATGTTTTTCGAACTTGAACAGGTTCCCGGAGTGCCTCTTGAGGATGTTCGGGAAGTCAGCAACTACGTCGCTGCCCTGAATCATGGTATAAGCAGACTTGCCGGGGGTTTTCCCCTTTGCTTGAGACTATTGAAGGAGATTCACGGGATTCTGCTGTCGAAAGGGCGAGGGAGCCGTCAAAATCCGGGAGAGTTCAGGCGAAGTCAGAACCGGATCGGCGGAACCCGGCCCGGCAATGCCGCATTTGTTCCGCCTCCACCCGAAAAGGTCCTCGAATGCATGGATGAATTTGAGCAGTTCCTGCACGACCGGCCGGAACGTACTCCTGTATTGCTGAAGGCAGCTTTTGCTCATGTTCAGTTTGAAACCATTCATCCATTTCTGGATGGTAATGGCCGTTTAGGTCGGCTTCTGATTACACTTCTTTTATGTGAACATAAGGCACTCCGTGAGCCGATGCTTTATCTCAGTCTTTATTTCAAAACTTATCGGCAATATTATTACGAACTTCTCAGCGAGGTTCGCATGAGTGGGAATTGGGAGGTCTGGCTGGATTTCTTCGCTGAGGCAGTGATCAAGACTGCGAATCAAGCCGTGGATACCACCAGACAGCTTACCGATTTGTCAAAGGAGGATCGTGATAAGATCAAAGGGCTTGGCCGGGCGGCGTTTTCCACCCTGCAGATTCACCGGGCACTGTTGGAGCGTCCCATTTCAACGGCAGGTTGGCTTGTCAAAAAGACAACCATTTCTCCAGCCACGGTCAACAAATCTCTTCACCACCTTGAAAGCCTTGGCATCGTATCTGAATTGACAGGACGGAAAAGAAATCGTCTATACAGCTATACCCGTTACATCGAGATAATGAACTACGGTACGGGGTTGCCTGATGAGCATTAGTCAAAGGGATTAGTCTTGTGAGGATTTCTTCAAGACGAAAGACTGATCATATATAATCAGTGATCATATATGACCATCGCTGCTCAGCTTCCCATCCGGCCCATCCATGTCCATTCAACCAGATATCCCAATTAAATCAGTTGAATACAGGTAAAGTGCCGGAAAACAAGAATTCCGGCACGAATTTTTGAGTAGTTTAATGAAAACGCCAACATGGGCTGACCTGGCCCTTGTAAGCGCAATGGCGCTCCAGCGCAAAGCGGTTGTTCGGATCATCGAGCGCGCTAAAGGCATGGGGCTGAAAATCGTGGCCGGCGGACCGCTTTTTACATCGGAGCCTGAGGCCTTCGAGGAGGTTGATCACCGGATTGCACTTCAAGCTGCAGTTGGGTACGGTTATCAGAAGATCGGGTCCAAAAGCACCCTGCGGTTCTTGGCCATGTTTTCGGCGGAATCGTTGGGCGCGGCGGGCCTGGATTCGCCATATCCCTTGGCCCTGAGACGGGTTGCATCTATCCCGGCATCGACCATATAGTCGACTACGGCCTGGGCCCGCTTCGCGGAACAATCCTTGAGGAAGTCATCGGTCAATAACCGGCCGACGCCGCATTCGGAGGGTTGTCAGGTGGTCTCATTAGGGACAATCCATCTTCCGTGAGGTCCTTGTTCGATAACATGCTGGAGCGTTGAAACACTGCCTTCAACCACAGCCTTTCCAAGGCCTGCAACCGCATTGACGATAACCCTATCGGCATTCAATGCCGCCGGAGGCCTGGAATAAGACGAACCCGCCTGCCTCGGAGTTATGTGATTGAAACACCTCATTGATCTTTTCATTGAGGCGGCTATGGGCCGTAACTCTTTGATCAGAGTGAATGGTCATTAAAAAGCCGTCAAGGGCTTGCGAGTAACCGAGCTTTTTTTTAATGCTCCCAGCACCGCCATTTTCCCGCCCGCGTTTTCGGCATCATCTTTGCTCAGTTAATCAACGGACCGAGTCAAAGGCGCCACCCGAATAATCGTGCCGGTTGGTAAAGCTCGCAATTTCCAATAGATATGACTTTTATGCCCTCTTGAACCCCATTATTGGAAATATGGAAGTTTCATCTTGAAACATGAGCAGCCTAAGATTTCTTATGATATTTCAAGCAGATAATCCAACAACCGGCCGATCGTTACAAAATGAAACGCCAAGCGGCCGGCATGTTGAAAAGGCTGAACACAGTGCGCAGGTCAGAGATGTTTTCTACACCGGCGCGCTCAGGGTTAAATAGTAAGGATAAGAGGAGGCCGACTTATGCACCCCAGGTTATTGATAGTGGATGATGAGGCGAAGGTTCGCAAGTATCTTTCTTCAATCATGAAAAATCGTGGATACCTGGTCGATACGGCACACGACGGGACATCCGCTCTGGAGATGGTGAAAAAAACCGATTTTGACGTTGTGCTGCTGGACGTGCTCATGCCGGGCCTTGACGGCCTCACCGTGCTTCGGGAGATAAAACGCCTTAAACCGCATACGGAAGTGATCATGCTGACAGGAAACGCCTCAGTGGACACCGGAGTGGAAGGGATACGCCTAGGCGCCTTTGAGTACCTGCTAAAACCTTTAGATTTAAATGCCTTAACCGAATGCCTGAAGGAGGCGCTCAACTGGCAGGGATTCGGGGAAAAGAGGGCCTCGTCTCCGGATATTCCTGAGATGGCCAAGGACCCCAAGGGCAGGGGCTGACCGGCAAGACGGCGCTCCAGCCAAGTATACCCGTTTGTTTGCTGAGGAGCGTTTCAATATGAAACCCATCTGTAGTTCTTGACCCTGGGAATCAAGGCTTAATGTACAGATATGATGCACTTAAGGTAAAGGGAATGATTTTTGAAATCGCAGTGGTCAGCAGCTGCTCTGGTGTGCTTTTGATGTAATGACGCCCGGCTTCTGCGTCGGCCGGTTTGGAACCATAGCCTTATGGAACAAGAGGAAGTATGGGCGGTTTTGTCGTTCCAATAAAAGAATTCTCTCCTTTGGCATTGGCATCCGTGAGATTTGCCATCCAGTTCGGCAAACGCAGTAACAGCCGCGTCTTCTTTTTGTTTGTCGACGATCCTTTTGAAATATACCGGTTTGCTGATGAAGCCCATAACGCCCTGGATGAAAATAATCACAAAATCAAAGATGAAATCGAGGCATTAATCTCCAACGGCAAGGCAGATGAGGAATTAAGCATGGAAATCCATTGTCGAAGAGGAGACTTGATTCAGGAGGTCCGCCAATTCGTCAATGACCATCATATTGATGGGATAGTTCTTTCTCTTCCTGAAAGAGAAGACAATCGTTACGAACAAGTGAACCGGGATGTTATGACCCTGCTCCAACTGACCCATTGCCGGATATTGACCGTTAGACTTAAAAAATAGGGATCTGAACCGCCATGGAAACTAATGTATTGAATGCAGAGATGATTCTGGTAATGGCCATGATAGGCCTGGCCGTGTTTCTCTTTATCGTGGAATGGGTTCGAGTGGATGTGGTCGCCATCCTCATGATGGTCTCTTTGCCCCTCCTGCATCTGGTCACCCCGAAAGAGGCCTTTATCGGGCTCAGCAGCAACGCCGTTGTCTCGATCATCGCGGTGATCATTATCGGCGCGGGCCTGGACAAGACCGGTCTGATCAACAAGCTGGTCGGTCCGATCGTCCGACTGGCCGGCAAGAATCCCTCGCGGATTGTCGTGGCGATATCCTTCCCGATCGCCGTTATCTCGAGCTTTATGCAGAACATCGGGGCCGCGGCCCTCTTTTTGCCGGCCATTCAGCGCGTAAGCAAGGCCCTGAAAATACCCATAGGCAAGCTCCTGATGCCCATCGGTTTCAGTGCGATTCTCGGAGGCACGCTCACCCTGGTGGGCTCAAGCCCCCTGATCCTCTTGAATGACCTCATCATCCCCTTTGAGCTGGAGCCCTTCAGCCTGTTCTCTGTGGCGCCCATCGGACTGGCCCTGGTGACAAGCGGGATCCTTTGCTTCATCCTCTTCGGGCGCTTCATCCTGCCCCGGGGCACCAAGGAAGATGATTTTTCCGAGGAAGAAGCAGGGGACGAGGAAAGGGGATTGCTGCCGGAGGTCGGCGACGCCTTTGAGCTGAGGACCCCCGATGATTTCACCCACTATCGTGAACCCGTCCGGGTTGAGGATTTGAGGCGGCGCTACCTGGTAAACATTGTTGCCACGACGGAGCCCCCGGACTACAAGCGGTTTTCCCCCCCCATAGACGCTGTTATCCGGTCCGGGAGCGATCTTTTGGTATTCGGCCGTGCCAAGGACGTCAAACGCATGGCTCAAAACGAGGAGATGATTCTCAAGCAGGAGATGGAGGTCTTTAAAAACGATGTGGCGGATCATGCCTCCGGCACTGTGGAGGCCGTTGTGAGGCCCCGTTCTCCGATCGAAGGAAAGACCCTTAAGCAGATCAGCCTGCGCGACCGCTTTCAGGTGGCGCCCCTGGCCCTTTACCGGGAGGGTGAGATCTATCGGGCGGAAATCGGCGACATGCCGCTGAGAGTGGGCGACGCAGTTGTGCTGCACGGCACGTGGAGCCGTCTGCAAGTCCTGCAGGCCGAAGGGTCATTGCTCTTCACGACCCCGGTGGACGTGGAAGTCATGCGTCCTGAGAAGGCCACCTTTGCCGGCCTCTGGCTTGCCGTCGCGCTGACCATGATCCTGGTGTTCAAGATACAGCTCTCGGTCTGCCTGATGACCGGGGCCCTGGGCATGGTCATAACGAGGGTCCTCAGCATTGACGAGGCGTACCAGGCCGTGGACTGGCGAACGGTCTTCCTGCTGGCAGGCCTGATCCCTTTGGGCATTGCAACGGAAAAGACCGGTACCGCCGCCTGGATCGCTCACACGGTGCTGGCCGCCATAGGCACGGTCCAGCCAATTGTCCTGCTGGCGGTCATCGGGGTGTTGACATCCGCTTTCACCCTCGTCATCTCGAACGTAGGGGCCACGGTCCTGCTCGTACCCCTGGTCGTGAACATGGCCATGGCGGCCAATGCGGATCCGCGGATGGCGGCCCTGGTAGTGGGGATCGCGGCCAGCAACTCTTTCATCCTTCCGACCCATCAGGTCAACGCCTTTTATATGGGGCCCGGGAGGTATCGCAGTACGGATTTTTTAAAGGCGGGAAGCCTGATAAGCATAGTCTTCATTGTTGTCATGATCGGCATGATACGGTTTGTTTATGGTGTTTAGATCGTAAAAACGTAGGAGTTTTAAGATGGCAATCATCACGATTTCAAGAGGTTCATACAGCAAGGGCAAAGAGGTTGCCGAAAAGGTCGCACAACGGCTGAACTACGGGTGTCTCAGCCGGGATGTGATTTTAGAGGCGAGCGGGCTCTATCACATCCCGGAGATCAAACTGGTCAAGGCCATCCACGATGCGCCGTCCATCCTGGATCGCATCAGGGGAGGCAAACGTGCCTACATAGCCTATTACAAGAGCGCGCTCACCGGGCTGGTCCGGAAGGACAATGTCGTTTACCACGGCCTTGCCGGGCACCTTCTGCTCAAAGGGGTGCCGCATGTATTAAAGGTCCGGATAATCGCCGACCTTGAGGATAGAGTGCGAAACGAGATGAAACAGGACGGAGTCAGCGAGCAGGCCGCACGCTCCCTGATCCTCAAGGACGATCAGGAACGCAGGAAGTGGACAATGAGCCTGTACGGGGCGGATCCCTGGGACAGCTCGCTGTATGATCTCGTGATCCATATCAAGCAGTTCACTGTTTCGAACGCTGTTGATTTCGTCTGCCGGGCCGCGGAGATGGAACAGTTCAAGGCCACCAGGGAGTCCCAGCAGAAGATGGACGACCTTGCCCTGGCCTGCCGGGTGAAGGCCGCGCTGGTCGAGCTGAACGCGGATGTCGAAGTCACATGCGAATACGGCAACGTCCTTGTTTTTGCAGGGACCGACGACCGGCTGGCACGCAGGCTCAGGGAGAAGATAAGGGCCCTTGGCAGGGACATTGGCGGCATCAACAACATAGAAGTTCACTCCGGAGCCCCGCCGGAGGAAAGACAATGAGCACCGGCAAAGGAAGGTGTGCGAAGAGGTTTTTCCAAACAGAGAGGATTCTTTCATGCCTGTAATCATTATCTCATCGGATTCTTATCAAGCGGGTCGGGAAATCGCTGAATCGGCCGCCGACGCCCTGGAGTACAGATTTATCGACCGCGAGGCCCTGGAAAAGGCCGCTTATAAGTACGGGGTCTCCGAAGACAAGCTCACACAGGCGCTCGATGACGGCCCCTCTTTGTTACGAGGGGCGTCAAAGACTCGAAACCAGCATCTGGCATACATCCAGGCCGTCACGCTCTTTGAACTGCTCCAGGACGAAGCGGTCTGCCAGGGCCTGGCCGCCCATCTCTATGTCCTGGGAGTCTCACACGTGCTAAGGGTCCGGATCCTATCAGATGCCGAGGAACGGGCAAAGCAATTAGCCGCACAGGAAAGTGTTTCCATCAGTAAGGCCCGTAAACTTCTTGATCGAGAGAAAACGCTTCGAAGGCGCTGGTCAATGGAATTTTTTGGCCTGGACGAGAATGATCCCTCCCATTATGATCTGGTCATCAGTCTTTCCCAGATCGATTCCGGGGAGGCAGTGAAGATCATCAGGGAGACAGCGGGGTACCCGCGTTTCAAACCCATGACCTATTCCATGAACTGCATGGAAGACCTGGCCCTTGCCGCCAGTGTGAGGGCGGTTTTGTGGGAGCGGTTCCCTGGCGCAAAGGTGGAGTCGGACAGGGGGACCGTGGTTGTGGAGACGGCTGAATTGAAGCGGGAGAAAGACAAAAAGATCAAGGCCATCAAGGATGTGGCCGGGAAGATCCCCGGTGTTGAATACGTGGAGGTCCATGTCGTTAATCAGTTTTTCGGGAAAAAGAAATCAGGAGGAAAGAATGCCTGAAAGACTCGAGATCATGCTTTTGGACGATGAGCCTATCGTGGGCCGCAGGCTTGAAGCCGGATTGAAAAAGCTGGGCTGCGGTGTGGAGGTTTATGAAGACTCGTCAAAGGCCCTTTCACGGATTGAGGAAAAGGGCTTTGACATTGTCATAACGGATATCATGATGGCGGAGGTGAACGGCATTCAGATACTGGAGGCCGCTAAGAAGGCCAACCCGGATACCAAGGTAATCGTCATCACGGGCTTTGCCACGGTGTCGCTGGCCAGGGAGGCCATGGAGAAAGGCGCCTTTGATATGATCGCCAAGCCCTTCAAGCCGAGTGATCTGAGGGCGCTGGTCGTAAAGGCGGCTCATGAACTGGGATTCACGGAAGTCTCTTCCGAGGAAGAATAGGCGTCTTGCTGCTCATGGCTGGAATCGACCGCGAAGAGCAATCCAAACTGTCTTACGAAAAAGACCTGCTGGAACGACCGGCCTTCAGTTTCCGGTTTCAGATAATTCTTGGTTTTTTCACCTTCTTCATCCTTTCCGTGGCGATCACCATCGCAGCCATGGTCACCATCAACGGGATCGAAAAGCGGATCGCAACGGTCCAGGTCTGGGAGCGGTTCCTTTTCAATATCGAACAGGCAAGGCGGTGGGAAAAGAACTTCTTCCTCTACGGCACGAACCTGAGTGACGCCCTTCAGAGCGCTGACGACGCCCGCGTTCTCCTCGAAAGAAACCTGAAAGATCTCAAGATAGCATCCGCGCCCGCGAAAAAACAGCAGATCATCGAGGAAATGGAGCTTTACTACTCCGAGCTCCATGACTTGTCCGAGCTCGTCAAGAGCGGTCACAACACGCCCGCCGTTCAGGTAGAGCTCGAAAACAGGCTGAGACACTATGGCTCCGGAATAGTCAACCAGGCGGCGGATCTGGCCGCCAGTGAATTCGATCTGGTTACCAGATGGCTTCATTTGCTTCAGAAAGTCCCGGCCTACTTCCTGGTATTTCTCTTTTTCTTGATGATGTACATGATCTGGTTCCTCTCACGAAGATTTATGAGGCCCCTGAAATACCTCGTCGACCAGACCCGCCGCATTGCAAAGGGGGACTTTACGCCTGTCAGACCCGAGCGCAAGTACCGGGACGAATTCACAACGGTGGAAGTGGCCATCAACCGTATGCTGAGAGAACTGGAGCGCCGCCAGAACTCCCTGATTGAATCCCACAAACTGCGTGCAGTGGGAATCCTTACCGCCGGGGTTGCCCATGAGCTTAATAATCCCTTGAACAACATCATGCTGACGGCCTACTCCTTGATCGAAGAGTATGGCACGCTGGACCGCAATGAGCACATGGATATGATCCGGGACATCATCGGTGAAACGGAACGTTCCCGAAGCATCGTTCACAATCTTCTTGACTTCACAAGGGAAAATGTATCAGTCCTGGAATTGCTGGACCTGGGCAAGCTCGTTCAGGAAACGGCGAAACTGGCCCTGAACCAGGCAAAGGTCCGAGGGGCGGCCATAAATGTCGAGGTGGAACCGGACCTGCCCAAAATTCAAGGAGACAGGCAGCAGTTGAAGCAGGTCGTCCTGAACCTGATCCTGAACTCCCTGGATGCGGTCAGCCATGGAGGCCGCATTGAGGTGAGGACCAAAAAAGTTAAACCGGGTTATCTCATGGTGCAAGTGCAGGATAATGGAGCCGGCATTCCGGCTGATATGCTTCCACATATTTTCGATCCGTTTTTTACCACAAAGCCCGTGGGCAAAGGAACCGGACTGGGGCTTTCCGTGTCCCACGGGATTATCACCAAACACGGCGGCCGGATCGAAGTGGACAGCGTCCCCGGCCGGAAGACCGTTTTCACTATCACCTTACCCTGCGATGCCTCCGCCATCGTCAGGAGAGAAGACTCATAAATCCTGAGGACGGCACCGATTGAACCGGATCAAACAAGCGAATGCCCTCAGAGTGGCTGTTGTGGACGATGAACCCCTTGCCGTCAAGCACATCAGCCGCATTCTGGGAAGGCACGGCCACGAGGTGGAGACCTTTACCAACCCCGAGCAGGCCCTCCTGCGCATGGCGCAGTCCCCTTTTCACATAGTCATGACCGACATATGCATGCCGCAAATGAGCGGCATGGAGCTTCTGGAGCGTGTCAAGTCGCGGTTTCCCGAGACCCAGGTCATCCTTTTCACCGGGTACGCCTCGGTGGACGATGCTGTCAAGGCCATCAAGCAGGGTGCCTTTTACTACGTTGAAAAACCCCTGACGCCGGACAAGGTGTTGTCGGTCCTGACGCGGGCCGCCGACAAGCTTTCCCTGATGGCCGAAAACAGGCAGCTCAAGGAGGAGCTTCACAAAAAAGATTATTCGCTTGGAATCCTGGGCGTCAGCCCCCAGATCAGGGAGCTGATAAAGGTCATCAACAAGGTGGCCAAGATAGACTGCAATGTGCTGATTCAGGGTGAAAGCGGTACAGGAAAGGAGCTGGTGGCAAGGGCCATCCATCGCGGCAGCTTGAGAAAAAACAAGCCGTTTGTGGCGTTCAACTGCGGCGGTTTCACGGAGGAACTGGCAGCCAACGAGCTTTTCGGACATGAAAAGGGCGCCTTTACCGGAGCCGACAGCGTCAAACCGGGGCTGTTCGAGGCGGCCCGGGGAGGATCGGTATTCCTGGACGAAATCGCGGAGATGGCGCTCTCCACACAGGTGAAGCTGCTCAGGCTGATCCAGGAGAGGAAGCTGTTCCGGGTCGGCGGGTCGAAGGCGATCGCCTTGGACATGAGGTTGATATCAGCCACCAATAAGGACCTGGAGCACGAGGTCAAGTCCGGCCGTTTTCGGGAAGACCTGTTTTTTCGGGTTAAGGTGGTGGTGATAAGGGTCCCGCCGTTGCGTGAACACAAAGAGGATATCCCTTTGCTCGTGGAACATTTCACCGATTATTATAATGCCCTGTATAATAAGAGAGCGGAGGGTTTCACTGATCACGCCATGGATATCCTCATGCTCTACTCCTTTCCAGGCAACGTGCGGGAATTGGAGCACATGGTATGCAGTGCCGTGGCCCTTGGTGAAAGACGCCGGCTCCAGGTTGATGACCTGCCTGAAGACCTTCGGTTGCTGGATATTCACACGGTGCTGCGGGATGATCTGATCACATTGGCGGAACAGGAAAAGGCCCACATTATAAGAGTCCTCGAGGCCACCAATTATAACAAGGCACGGGCGGCTCAGATCCTGGGAATACCCAGGACCACCCTTTGGCGCAAAATAAAGAAATTCGGCATTGATGACATCCAATAGTTCTCGGCCTGCCGATCCGGCAGCATATGTAACAGCTCAGGCAAACCGCTTGTGGTAATGCATTGATTAGGCTTTTCAGGCCATGGGGTATGCCGATAAATTACTTGCAGAGCAAGCAACGGATTCAGAATTTCGGGCTTTTTGCTGAAATCCATTGATTATCAAGTAGCCGGGAAAAAACTTTGCCGCCGGGGCACAGGATGCATCCCCGGCGGCAAGGTTGATTAAGGATGATTACGATGGGCCCTTTATTGAAACCCTCCTCCTCCACCCGGGGCTCCGCCCATTCCGCCTGCGGGTGCCTGACCGGGCGGTGTCTCAGGCTCTTCCGGTTTCAACGCCTCTTCGACCCGTGAAAGAGAACTCATCATCATAGCTACCGTGTCGCGCATCTGCTCCGCACTGGTCTCTATGGCCTGGTTTTCGGTAGCCTCTATAATGGAAGCCAGATCACTTCTGATGTCCGCCAATTGGTCCTGCATTGCACCTATTTCGGCCCTGATTTCAGTCGCCTCATCTATACTGATCGGCCCTTGCGAGCAACCTGAAACCAGTAGTGTTGCCGACCCAAATACAATCATAAACAAGACTATACGTTTGACTAATTTATTATATATTGCATATTTACCCATGATTACCTCCTTTCTAATCATATGAGTATGTTTCAATTTAAGTTCTGTAGTTTAGATGAAAACTCCTCAGCCAGAGATTGATTTTTACTTACTTCACCCATGATATTATTGTACTGCTGAACATCTAAACCTGTTTCTTCAACTGCTCTAATCATTTTGTCATTGGCCTCTCTTTGCATTTCTTGTCTGGCCTCTGGATCGGCTGTTTCCTGTACTGATTCTTGAAACTCCTGGCTTATCATGGCGATTTCCATGTAGGCCATGGCCGCTTTCTCTAGTTCTGTTTCGCTGATTTCCTGGGTGATACCTGGAATAGCCATTGAAAAGACAACAAAAAATGAGACAATGCTTATAAGGCTTAACTTTTTGAACATTTGAAACCTCCCTTTTGTTTCTGGTTAGCGGGCATCTCCCGCAGGCGCTGATCCTATACCAGGCTTGGGGATTGCACTCATTAAAAAGCAGTTCTTGTGCCAACCGGCCTTTGGAGTGAATTGGGAAGGATTTTTCCAGCATTTACAATCAGTTAAGGGTGAGTGCAGGATTCTGACCCCTTTCGTTGGCGCGATTATCATTGTGTCGAAACGGCACATGTGCTGTTATGGTGTGTCATGGGAGAAGCCATGAAATACTTAGGTCTGTTTCCGTCGATAATAGGTTTTAGGGGAGCATTGTTGGTCTACGTGGTTGCTCCTTTGATTGGAGCGCTGGGGCTTTTCGGATATCTGGCGCTGAACTCCATTGAGAAGCAGGTGGAAAGCCAGATGCAGAAAGACCTGGAACTCGTGGCAAGGGCGGTACAACTGCCTTTGAGCTACGCTCTTGAAAAAGACCGGATGGGAAGCATGATGCAGTCATTGGAGTCCGTATTTTCAATTGGACGCGTTTACAGCGCCTATATTTATGATAAGGAAGGCAAAGAAATAGCCACACTGGGCCTCGCTGATCCAGAGCCTGAACGCGAAAGGTTGACCGAACTTGCTGCAGACGGGGAAAGCCGCGGTGAATACGGGTCAATAGCAGGTAGGCATGTGTACTCGTATTTCGTCCCATTGACGGACACGGGAGGTAGAATCAACGGCCTGTTGCACCTTACCAGGAGAGGGAGGGAGTTCAGGGATGATATCCGCTCCATAAGACTCAAGGGAGGCTTGAGCCTGGGGCTGCTCTTGGGCCTGCTGTCGACCATGGTCCTCTACGGGCACCACCACGCCCTTGGCATGCACCTCGGGCGCTTGAATTCGAGCATGTACAGGATTGCGCGCGGGGAACGAGGGCATCGCTTTGATCATAAAGGACCCAAGGAGATCGTAGAATTGGGAGAGAGTTTCAACCACATGCTTAACAGCATTGAAACCGCTGAACAGGCTATTTTAGAGCATAAAGATCGCCAGAAAAAACTAGAGCAAAAACTTCTTCAATCTAAAAAAATGGCCGCATTAGGTAGGCTTGCTGCAGGCACGGCCCATGAATTGGGGACACCTTTAAGTGTGATTAGCGGTAAAGCCCAACGTGCGCTTCGCCATAAAGACATCCCGGATATGCACAGGCGGGCATACATCGAGATCCGGAAAGAAGTGACTAGAATGGAGTATATCATCAGGCAGTTGCTGGATTTCAGCCGCCGAGGCCCGTTTCGCTGTTGCCCGGCCGATCCTGCCACCCTGGCTGGTTCCGCCGCTTCAGCTTTAAAGGAAGAGGCCAAGACATCCGGCGCCGTCATCACCCTGGCAGGGGCTGATGATTGCTCACCGGTGGTAATGGATGCGATGAGGATCCATCAGGCATTGATAAATCTTTTGCGGAATGCGATCCAGTGTGCCTCTACATGCAATATCCGGGTGTCCTGGGAACAAAGAGATGAAGGGGTCTGTTTCAGTGTGGAAGATGACGGCCCGGGCGTGCCGTCGGAAAACCGGGCCGAGATTTTCGAGCCCTTCTTCACCACCAGGCCTGTGGGTGAAGGCACCGGTCTCGGTCTGGCCGTGGTTCACTCCGTTGCTGAGGAGCATGGAGGATGGGTCGAAGTCAGTGAAAGCGAAATGGGAGGAGCGTGTTTTCGAATCATGATTCCCCATCAGTCAAGCGATTAGTGGCCGGAGAAGGCAACAGGAAAGGATAAGCCATGAATACCGAAGACACTGTCGGCGGCTTGGTGTTGATCGTTGAGGATGATAAAACCCTGGGGCTCTTACTGGCGGAGGAGATCAGGGACGCGGGCCTGGAGACCCTCTGGACGGCCACGGCCGAAGAAGCGGAAAAGGCTGTTGAGATAAGGCGGCCCGACCTTATTGTGTGTGACCTCAGGCTCCCCGGAATGGACGGCATGAGCTTTTTCAGAAAAATTCAAGAAAAGGCGGTCGATCCGGCTCCGGCGTTCCTCATGATTACGGCCTTCGGGAGCATTCAGGAGGCCGTGGATGCCTTGAAAGAGGGAGCCGAAGACTTTCTGACCAAACCCCTGGACCTGGAGCATTTCAGCCTTTCCGTGAAGCGCATCCTGGAAAGAAGGCGGTTGAGACAAATGGTCAGCCGGATGCAAGGGCTTCTCTCTTCAGAAAGCTTTCATGGAATGCATGGACGAAGCAGTTGCATGCGTCTGCTTTTTGAACAAATCTTGCAGGTTGCAAAGGCTCAGGGGCCGGTCTTGATTCTGGGTGAGAGTGGATCCGGAAAGGAACTGGTGGCCAGGGCCATACACAAGGAGAGTTCCAGGGCGGAAGGCCCGTTCTTGCCGGTCAATTGCGCGGGGA
Source organism: uncultured Desulfobacterales bacterium (assembly GCA_964413125.1). Taxonomy (GTDB): domain Bacteria; phylum Desulfobacterota; class DSM-4660; order Desulfatiglandales; family HGW-15; genus JAIPEI01. Next base: position 4,998 of record CAYPSZ010000451.1, on the reverse strand, counting down.
TACCCGAGCATCTGCTGGAAAGCGAATTTTTCGGTCACGCGGAAGGCTCATTCACCGGTGCACGAAGGCGCCGCAACGGTCTCTTTGCCGAGGCGGAAGGCGGTTCCTTGCTCCTGGACGAGATTTCGGAAATGCCTCTTTTCCTCCAGGCCAAGCTCCTTCGCATACTGCAGGACGGCAAGGTCAGAAGAGTGGGGGAGAACCGGGAATACCAGGTGGACGTGCGAGTGCTGGCCGCCACTCACCAGGACGTTAATAAGGAGGTTCACCTGGGAAATTTCCGTGAAGACCTTTTCTTTCGGCTGGAGACCTTTACCCTCCAGGTTCCACCACTCAGGGAGCGGGGTGATGACGTGGAGCTGCTGGCAAGCAGATTCCTTCAGCAATTTTCATTGGCTCTAGACAAGAAAGTCGACGGATTTTCCACCCGTGCCCTGGACCGCATAATCAGTTATCCCTTCCCCGGTAACGTTCGCGAGCTTCGCAATGCCGTGGAGCGGGCCGTTGCTTTTGCCTCGGGAAACCGAATACGCCTGGAAAACCTGCCCGCCAGGATCCGGAATAACCGCCACGCACAGGACAACCCCGAAAACGTTGCGTCCGGCTTGATCGAAGAGAAAGAAAAGCTCCTGCCTCTGGCCCAAGTGGAGCGGCGTTATATTCGACATGTGCTCAGCGAAGTGGGTGGGAACAAGCGTCGGGCATCCGCCATTCTAGGTATTGGCCGTAGGACGCTCTACCGTAGGCTTGGGGAGGACGAAAGCAAGAGGGCGGAATAGCGAAACCCGACATGATCGTGAGTTGCTGTTCTTTTCCCGTTTTGTGGATAATCATAAGGGATTAGTCTTGTGAGGATTTCTTCAAGACGAAAGACTGGTCATATATAATCAGTGATCATATATGACCATCGCTGCTCAGCTTCCCATCCGGCCCGTCCATGTCTATTCAACCAGATATCCCAATTAAATCAGTTGAATACAGGTAAAGTGCCGGAAACACGAATTCCGGCACGAATTTTGAGTAGTTTAATGAAAACGCCAATAACAGGCGCTGTGAACCCGCCTGTTAAGTTCGCCTTTTTATTTCACCTCAAAGATCGGCTTTGCCGGAAAGAGGCTGCCATGATCGTGCTTCGAATAGACATGCATGTGTTACCCGAAAAGCAAAAAGAGGTGGTGCAAACACTTCTGTCTCTAACTGCCTCGATGGACAGAGAGGCGGGCTGTCTCAGCCATGCGCTTTTATGCGATATAAGGGACAAAAACCTGCTTTGTGTGCTGGAGGAGTGGGTAAATCGTGAAAAAATGGACCGCCGTCTGAAATCAGACATGTTCGGCGTCTTGCTCGGGATAAAAAGCCTTTTGCACCGGCCGCCGGGCATCCATATTTACACTGTTAAGCAGTCCGAAGGGATGAACGCCGTTCTTGCCATCCGTGGCACAAGAAATGACGGCGCACTAAAGGAGTTCCAACTATGAATATTTTGCTTATCTACCCCAAATTTCCTGAGACATTCTGGTCTTTTACCTATGCCTTGCGATTTATAAAGAAGAAATCCGCCTTCCCGCCGCTGGGCCTGCTCACGGTTGCAGCCCTGTTGCCCGAGGAATGGCCCAAACGTCTGGTGGATGAAAACACGGAGGAGCTCAAGGACGAAGACCTGGCATGGGCGGACCTGGCACTTGTAAGCGCAATGGCGCTACAGCGCAAAGCGGTTGTTCGGATCATCGAGCGCGCTAAAGGCATGGGTCTTAAGATCGTGGCCGGCGGACCGCTGTTTACATCGGAGCCTGAGGCCTTCGAAGAGGTTGATCACCTGGTTTTGGACGAGGCCGAGCTTACCCTGCCCGCATTTGTGGCGGACCTGGAAAGCGGATCCCCGAAAAGAGTTTACAGGGCCGACGGATATCCCGACATGCACCAGACCCCGGTTCCTTTATGGGATCTGGTTCCCATGAATCGTTATGCATCCTTGAACATTCAATATTCCAGGGGGTGCCCCTTCAACTGCGATTTCTGCAATATTACGGCGCTGTTCGGACGCAAGCCGCGCATCAAGGCGGCGCAACAGGTCGTTGCCGAACTGGACGCCATTTATCAGGCGGGCTGGCGCGGCAATGTCTTTTTTGTGGACGATAATTTTATCGGCAACAAGCATTCCCTCAAGGAACATCTGCTTCCGGCCCTGATACAATGGCGTAAGGACAAAAAAGGGTTCGCTTTTTTTACGGAGGCCTCTATCAATCTGGCCGACGACCCAGAGCTTATGAGTATGATGGTCGAGGCCGGATTTGATTCCGTTTTCATCGGCATTGAGACACCGGATGAGAACAGCCTCACAGAGTGCTCCAAGACCCAAAACAAAAACAGGGACCTGCTTCAGGACATCAAGAAAATACACAGCTTCGGGTTGCAGGTCATGGGCGGGTTCATAGTCGGTTTCGACAGCGATACGCCCTCCATTTTTCAACGCCAGATCGATTTCATTCAGAAAAGCGGCATTGTAACGGCCATGGTAGGCCTGCTTCAGGCCCCCCCGGGAACCCGGTTGTTTGAACGCCTTGCCCTGGAAAAGCGCGTATGCGCGGAATTCTCAGGAGACAATGTGGGCGGCCTGACCAATATCATTCCGACCATGGGCCTGGATAAGCTCATCGAAGGCTATCGCACGATTATGAAAGAGATCTATTCTCCCCGCAAATATTACCAGCGGATCCGATGCATTTTAGGGGAACTCAAGACGCCGGTGGCGAGCACTCCATCCGATCGGCAGCGTTTTTACGCGTTTTTTCGCGCCTGCCTGCGGCTGGGTGTTCTGGGGAAAGAACGATATCAGTACTGGCGCCTGCTGATATGGACCCTTGTGAGGAGGCCACGGATGCTTCCATTGGCGGTCACCCTGGCCATCTACGGCCACCATTACCGGAAGATATACGAGGCCCATCTTTTTCAGGCGGTGTAGCAAACGATACTTTCAACCCCGCGGGCGGCCGCCTCGAACAAATATGAATCAATAAAGCTGAAAGGCTCAGAAATGAAGGAGACAAACCATGGGTGAATGGAATCAATCCCCGGGAGGATCAATGCCGACCCTGGAAGACACGCTGGAGAAAACCAGACAGCAGTTTAAGAAATTCAAAGGCGGCCCGCTCCTTATCCTCGCCATTGTAGTATTGGTCGCCTTATTTTGGACCGCCTGGTTTACCGTCCAGCCCGAACAGACCGGAATCGTTCTCCGATTCGGAAAAATCATGCGCAGCGCCGGCCCCGGGCTGCACTTCAAGCTGCCGTTGGGTGTTGAAAAGGTGCGCCTGCTGCCCACTGCCCGCGTACTCAAGGAGGAGTTCGGTTTCCGGACGGTTGCCTCGGTTCCCGGTCAGAAGACCCGGTATGATGAGCGCGGTTCTTATAAGGACGAATCACTGATGCTCACCGGGGACTTGAACGTGATAGATGTCCAGTGGGTCATCCAGTACCGCATCGAAGACCCGATCCGCTACCTGTACCAGGTACGCGACACGCCGAAAACGATCCGCGACACCACCGAGGCGGTCATGCGCCGGGTAGTGGGCAACCGCCTCGGCAGCGATGTGCTGACAACCGGCCGGGTTGCCATTGCCATTGAAGCACAAAATGAGATCCAGAAGCTCCTGACGGCATATGAGTCCGGCGTCCGCCTTGTTACCCTGGAACTTCAGGATGTGACCCCCCCGGATACCGTTAAGCCGGCCTTCAACGAAGTCAACGAGTCTCGCCAGGACAAAGAGAGGACAATCAACAGGGCACAGGAACATGCCAACCGGGAAATCCCCAAGGCACGGGGAGTGGCTACGCAAAGCATAAGCGAGGCCCAGGGGTACGCCCTGGAGCGCGTGAACCGGGCAGAAGGAGAGGCCACCCGCTTTGATTCCATTTTGGGCGAGTACCAGGAGGCTCCGCAGGTCACGCGCCGTCGCCTGTACCTCGAGGCCATGACCGGATTTTTGTCGGACATGAAGGGGCTCTATATCGTGGACAGGGACCAGAAAGCCATGGTGCCCTGGCTCCCGCTGGAGTCCGGTTCCGGTTCGCAGCCATCAACGGAAGGGAGGCAGCCATGAAGTCAATTTTCAAAACAGCGATCATCATCGTATCGGTGCTGATCGTTATCATACTCAATAGCGCCCTTTACACTTTGGAAGAGGGCCTGCAAGCTATTGTCCTGCAGTTTGGCCGGCCGGTGGGGGAAACGGTGACCGAGGCCGGGCTTCACGTTAAACTGCCCTTTGTGCAGAAGGTCCGGCGGTTCGAAAAGCGCCTGCTCGTATGGGACGGTGATCCCAACCAGATTCCCACCAAAGGGCGCGAGTTCATCTGGGTGGACACCACGGCCCGGTGGCGGATTGCGGACGCCAAAAGATTCCTGGAAAACGTGGCCACCGAGGCGGGCGCCCAGTCCCGCTTGAATGATATTATAGATTCCGTGGTACGCGACCAGGTGTCGAGCAGCGAGCTGGTGGAGCTGGTCCGCAGTGCATCGTGGGAAATCCCCGAAGACGAAGTGCTGAAAGAAGTCCCGAAAGAGCGAGAAGAAGAACTAAAAAGAGAGATCGCCCGTGGAAGGGAGGAGATCACCCGAACGATACTGGTGGAAGCACAGAAGATCATCCCGCAGTACGGCATCGAGCTTGTGGATGTTCGTATCAAGCGCCTTGATTACGTGGAAAGCGTACGCGCAAAGGTCTATGAGCGAATGATCTCCGAGCGCAAACGCATCGCCGCGCAGTTCCGCTCAGAAGGAGAGGGCCGCAGTGCGGAGATCCTCGGGACAATGGAAAAAGAGCTGCGCCGGATCCGCTCCACGGCCTACCGCCAGGTGCAGGAGATCCAGGGCAAAGCAGATGCGGATGCCACGCGGATATACGGCAAGGCTTATAATAAAAACCCTGAATTCTATGCTTTTTTGCGTACCCTTGAAAGCTACAAGGAAGAAACAAACCTGAACTCCGTGCTGATTCT
>CAYPSZ010000450.1:0-40493 GCA_964413125.1 uncultured Desulfobacterales bacterium | reverse complement strand
ACCAGGCGCCGGCCCTGCAGCGGGCGCAAGTCCAGGGAGGCCTGGGCGTGCTCATGATCGGCATGGGGGCTGATACTACTAGCGGCGATCTCTCAGGCGCTGCTGTCGTAGCCTCTGCCGGTTTGCTTCAAGATGGGCATGATGGTACTACCGCCGCCTACGGCGGCTGGGGCAACCCGGAATGGCTCGGCCGCATTCTCTTGGGAATCGGTCCTGACTCGGCATTGATAAAGGAAGGCATGATCTCCGCGGCCGGGTTGTGTCCGGGCGGCATCAACAACGAGCAGGTGTTCTGGAACAATTACAACATTGTTGTGCCGCGACTGGCAGCAACGACGGAGAGGTTCGGCACCGGGGCACAGACCGGTCTCCTGGCCAAGTCAGTCGGTGGTTCCTATCGGGTGTTCGACCTGGAAGAGGCTCAGGAAAGTTACCAGTTCCTGACCCAGTGTCCTGAAGGCCACCGGTGGCCCACGCCCGACGAGTTTTCGTCCTGGGCCATCTATGCCGGAGGCAATCTGGATCCTGACAATCCTGAAACTGACTTGGAGAATGCCGTCGTCGTGGAATATTGATCCAAGGTGTTGTGACCCACTCGCTTCATAACCTTTAACCCAGCGGGAAGGGCCGTTTGGCCCTTCCCGCCACCATTATTGAGGCTCTACCATGCGCGGAAAAGCGGGTTTCACCCTGATGGAGATGCTCGTTGTGATCGCCATCATAGGCCTGGTCGCTGTCATGGTCTGGCCGGTCCGAAACGTGCTCGACGACTCCCAACGGGCACGGGCCACCCATGACGGAATCGACGAGATCCGGCGGAGCATTCTGGGCCATGAGCAGGAGGTGGACTCATACGACATGGGCCGGATCATCGGCGGATATGTGGGCGATATGGGGGAGTGGCCGGGGCTTTGGGAGCCGGATGGCGACGGCACAGGCGGCCTCCGTGGTGAGTTTTTCGGCAAGGCCTTTCGCTGGAACAAGCCGTACAGGCAGGTGGCGGATGCAGGCTTGGAATCAATGGGACAGCCAAGGGGCCTCTGGACCCGATATCTCTCGGAAGACGGCGCCGCCGAACTGTCTCCGGATGATTGGCGCGGCCCGTATCTTACGCCTCCTGTGACTCGAAACAGCGCCCTTGGCAGGCAGTATGCCGCAAACCAGCAGGAATATGAGTCACTTTCACCCTCGGACCGGCGATACTTTCATCTCCTGCAGGGGGAGGGCCAGCTCACCGACGGCTGGAACCGGTCCTTCCGCTTCTTTATCACGGATGACCCGGACTCGGACGAAAACGAGACCATCTTCTGGATCGTTTCTCCGGGCCCGGACGGACGGGCGACATTTCCGGCATCTCCGGATGACATGAACGACTACGATGAAAATGCCCCCGGCAACGAGGACAACATCATTTCCATGCTCCATGAACGCGACTGGCTCGAGATATATCGCAACCAGGGCCTCAGAAGCAGCTCCACCACAAGGCTTGTCATACTTGCCGAGGATCGCATGGAGGGTATTGTCCGCTCCCTCATAGGAGAGGGCCCCACGGGTACGAACACAGGCTACACCGGAGACCTTCTCGAGTGGCCCGGGTTGTGGAACTGGATATGCCGGGATGAAGGCGACAACATGATTGATTGCGGCGACCCTGAGGCGGTTCCAGGCTCGGGCCAATGGGAAGACCAGTGGAAAGACCCGCTCGGCCATGATCCTGACCGCCCCTTCACCTTCGGGCAGCCACGAGGTCTCTGGGACCAGGGTGACCTTGAAAGCAGCCGCTTCGGGGTGGGGTGGAGGCATGCCTACATCCAGGCCCCTGACGGGGCTCAAGAAAACGAGCTTCTCCTGGACCCCTGGAACCGGCCTTATCGTTTCTTCAAGGTCCTGGAGGAGGTGAATGGGAACGATGTCGAGCAGATGCTGATCCTGTCGGGCGGTCCGTCGGGCGCTTTCGAGTTCCCTGAAGACAGCGGTGTTCCTTCCCTGGAAGACCGAACCGGCGAATTTTCTCTGGTTGACTACGATCCAACCCTGGATGCCAACCAGGACAACATCGTGCGCATAGTCAGGCGCAATGAGTGGCAACCGGGCTACCTGAGGATTGAGACGTTGAAGGTGGAAAACGTGCCCGGCCATCCCCACGACAACATCAAGTGCCGTCTCTTCGGTGTTCACGATGAAGACAGTGAGCGGGACGACCCCGTATTGATCGCCGGTACCCACGGCGAGATTTCAGGTATCACACCATGGACCGTGGGGTCCGAGGCCCTGCCGGTATTCCAATATGACGATACAACAAGCAACAGGATTTTGACCGGCGCCAGATATCTGGTGTGCTGGAAAGACGCAGATGAGGACGATGTGCCGGATTCAGGCGAGACCGGCTGGTGGCGGGTATTCAGTTTGTTCGGGCACCCCGCAAAAGCAGTGTACGTGGAAGAGCTGGTCCTTGATGCGAATGAATTCGAAGCGCTTCCCTGAAGCCTGTTTTCAGACCGAACAACAATCAGGAGGTCCTATAAAAAGTGCACCTAAAGAGCTTTCCATCCATTTCCGGGCCGTCTTTTGTGAACCGTCGATGCCTGGCCGTTGAGTTCACAGGCGATGTGGTGAGGGCCGCACTGGCTCGCTCAACAGGCGGCCGCAAGGAACTGCTGGATTTCACAACCATCGGCGTGCCCGACACCGGAGACGACCTCCCCGGCATCCCGGTGCTTCAGGAAATCCGGCAGCGCCTCAACGTAAAGGCCGGCACGCAGGCGGTGTTTGTTTCGCCCCTGGCCCGCTCCGTGATCCTGAACATGAACCGGGACCGGGTCATGAAGATGCCGCGGCACCTCCTGATGGAGGCGGTGAAGTGGGAGGCGGAAATCTACTCGGGGGTTCCGGGGTATCAGGCGCTGGCCGGGGCGGAGGTGGAAAAGAAAAAGATAGAGCCGGGTCAGGTCCTTGAGGAAGAGGAAGACGTGATCGTACATGTCTCGGTGATGGAAAGAAACATCCACCAGGCGGCCAAGGAGCGCTTCCGCCTGGCAGGGCTCAAGCTTACGCGTGTGTACTCCCCTGAGGTCTGCTTCCATGTGCCCCTGCTGGAGATGCACGAGGCGTCGAACAGGGGCGTGCTGGAGATCGGCTCCACAACGTCCGGCCTCGCCCTTTTGAGGGGCGGGGAGACCCTGTCCATAAACACCATGAACATCACCCTGCACATGATCAGGGAACACCTTGATGGGCGGGTGGTTCCGGACCTGGAGGATACTCTGCGCCAGAGCCTGCGGCAGTCCCCAGCCCCGCATCCTGTGGCTGTCACAGGTGCCGGGGCCCTGGACCACGAGATCATCCGCTTTCTCAGGGGCCTCTCCCCCAACGGGGTCGAGCCGCTTCTGCTCCGCCGGGCGGCCGGGCTCACCGCGGCCGGAGAGGAGGAGAGCCCGGCCATGGCTGCGGCGGCAGGGGCCGCCTTTCGGGAGTTGGGGAAGAGGGACGGTCGCTTCATCGGCATCTCGGATGCGCTTCCCGCACGTGTCCGCATAAGCCGGAGCATCTATTTGATGCCGGTGGCGGCCACGTCCCTTGTCTTCCTGTTGCTCCTGGGCCACAACCTGCTGATGCGCTACCAGGAAGGCCACTTCAACAGGGAGCGGGAGGTTGTTGAGGCCCGGTTGAGCGAGAGGCGTGAAGAGCAGGCCCAGGTGAAACGCCTGAAGGACGAAATCAAGTCGGTTGAATCGCAAATTACCACCATAAGCAGCCGGATCGACTACATTCAACAGGACTGGGACAAGCCCCTGCGCGGCAAAATCCGGGTGTACCAGGGCCTGCACAGCCTCCTTCCCGAGACCGTGGCTTTGTCCAGGGTTCAGCAGGACGCCCGTGACCCCAATCGCTTTGTGATCAACGGCGTTGCCGTGTCCGCCGCGGAGGTCCTGGAGTTCGCCCTGCGGCTTCAAAAGGAAAACGTGGCCGGGAGCGTGGAAGTCCATCGGCTTGACCGGCAGCAGGCAGCCCGTGACAAGGGCGTATCCCATAGATTCGTGATGTATCTGGAGGCGGCGGACCAATGACGCGCAAGTTGAGCAAACTCGAGAAGTTCGGCCTGATAGCGGCTGCAATAACCGGCATCCTCTATTTGTATCTGAACAACTTCTATGATCCCCAGCAGGAAGCCCTCAAGCATGCAAGGGAGCGGCTGAACCGCACCGTCAGCGAATTCAACCAGCTGGAGGCCTCGGAGCCCCCGTTCCAGTTGCGCAAAAGGCTTGAAAGCCGAAAAGAGGACCTTGCGGAACTGGAGGAGGACCTGAAAGGGATGAATGTGACCTTCGGCGCGGAGGACGATCTCATCCGGTCCCAGCACTGGGTCTACAGGCTCATGGAACGCCTCAATCTGCGGATCATCAGTGTGACCCCCAAGGGGCGCCAACAGGAGCTTTTCACCTGGCACGTGTACAGCGTCAGCATTGAAGGGGATTTCGCGGGCTTCATCTCATTTCTCGAGGAACTGAGGGCATACACCACACCCCTGCGGGTGCACAAGATCTCCATCAGCGGTGATGTGAAGGCCTGGCCGCTTAAGATATCGATGGAGCTGTGGATTTAACCGCAATTCTGAAATTTTTTAATGGGAGTTTTGACCATGTCGTTTAATCGACGATTGATGCTTTGTTTTGCTATTACAGGTTGTTTCTGGCTGCTGCAGGTTTTCGGGGCCGCGGACGTTTCGGCCAGGGAACCCTTTTTCATGCCCGCCCCTCCCATGGAGGCCTATGATTTTCCCAAGGCGGCGGAGGAGATCAAGCTGCGCGGGCTCCTTTTGACCGCGGACGTATCCAGGGCCGTGGTTTATGACAAATCCTCACGCAGTTTCAGGGTGCTCAAACCCCGGGACAGGCTGGAAGTGACCCTGGAAGGGCTGCGCCACGAGTTCCGCGTGGAGGGCATGGGCGGGCGGCGCCTGCTGCTGCGCGGCATGGACGGTTACCTTTACGAAACGGGGGTGGAGCAGAGTGAATAGGGTTATGGAAAACAGCTCGCATTGGAGGGCGGCGCGCCGGTTGATGTGGGCGTTCCCCCTGCTTTGGGCGGTCCTGGCCGCCCTGCTCTTCCAGGGATGCAACACCGCCCATTTGCCGGCCTCTCGCCCCGAGTACGCGCCGCCCGCGCCGTTGCTGGAGCGCGGTGAACGGCCCGTCCCCCGTGTCCGCGTCCAAGAGCCGGATGTGAGGGTGGTCAGCGAATACGGGCCCGCAAAAGAGGAGAGGCCCCGACGCCCCGGTTTTGCCCACCCTTCGGGCGCCATAAGGGTCGAGGAGATATTCTTCCAGGACGTGCCCCTGGAGATAGCCGCGGAACTGCTGAACGAGGTGGGCGGCGTGAACCTGATGCTCCAGGGGCCGGTAGCCGGAAAACGGGTGCGCCTCTTTCTCAGGGGGGTGACCATGGCGACGGCCGTGGAGGCGCTTCTCAGGGGAAACGAGCTCTGGTTCCGCACGGAAGACGGCGTGACCGTGGTGATGAGCGAAGAGGCCTTTGCAGACAGCATGGTCTTTCGGCACTCGGAGAAGATCCAGGCCTTTTTCATGCGCTACACCAACGCCCGGGACATGGCGGCGCTTCTGGCGACGCTTCTGGGCCCGGACGTGGAACTCCGGGACATGACGGAGCAGTCGGTTTACGGGCACCTGGAAGCCCAGGCCGTGGGGGGCGGTTCATCCGCGCCCTCCCAGAGGGAGGTCCTTACCGACGAGGAGAAGCAGCTTCTGGTGAAGCTCGGCGAGGCCGAAACCGTGCAGAAGATCGAAGAGGCCACCGGCGCCCTCGGGCGGCGCCTGCCGGCCGTTATCGCGGTGTTCAAGAGGAACAACAGCATAGTGGTCAGGTCCACGGACGAAGGCCTGCTCCGGCACATCACAGGACTGATCAGGGAACTGGACACCCCTGTGAACCAGGTCCTCCTGGAGTTGCGCATCGTCCGCCTTCAACTGGGTGACGGGTTTGAGTCGTTCCTGGACTTCTCCTGGGAAAACATCGGCAACAGGGCCCTGAGTCTCAGCACCCTGGGAGGGGCGGGCTCCCTGGCTTCGGACACCTTTGCCGCTGCGTTCTCCAGGGAAAACCTGGAGGCCAGGCTGCAGCTGTTTGCAAGAGAAGACCGCTTGAACACCATTTCCTCCCCTTTCCTCATGACGGCGGACAACGCGGAGGTCCGCTTCTTCGTGGGCGAACAGGTGCCCCTCCGCACGGGGGTGTCCAAAGAGACGGTCCGGACCGGAGATCTTCAGGACCTGGTGTTCTTCCTGCCCCAGGTGCAGGAAAGGGAAATCGGCACCGAACTGGAGATCAAGAGCTTCATCAACGCGGACAGGACCATCACCATGGAGATCGTGGCCACCATCGAGGCCCCGAACATAGGCGTCTCCAGCATCCCGCTGGTGAACGAGCGGACAGGGCAGGTCGTGAATTTTCCGCTGGACGGAGTGGACAAGAACGAACTGCGTTCCATTCTGGCCGTACCCACGGGCGACACTGTGGCCCTGGGAGGGTTCATCCGGCTGGAGGACCAGGACTTTGAACAGAAAGTGCCGCTTTTGGGCGACATACCGGTGCTGGGTTACCTCTTCAAGAAAGTCGAGCGGGCCGCCTCGCGGTCCGAAACCGTCATACTGATCACCCCCCACGTAATGGGGCACCCGGCGGAAGGCGCGGACGCCTCCAAAAGAATGCTTGAAAGAAGCAGCCGGGTCCTGGAAGAAACGGCCCCGGCAGGGCCGGTGCCGGGGAGTGAGGATCCGGATTCAATGGAGGAACACGACAGGGGGCTTAAGCAATGACCAGATACGCTTTCACTTCGATCGACCAACCCAGGCCCGGTCACATGGATGACCTTTTGCGCCTCACCGTGAGCCTGTCCGCCTCGGACATGCATCTCACCTACGGTGAGCCGCCGGTCTTCCGGGTGGGCGGCGAGTTGACCGCCATGCCCTGCGAACCATACAACCACGAGGAAATCCGGGCGCTTCTCGAGCAGGCCATGCCGCCGCGCTACAAGGAGGTGCTGGAGGAGAAGCGCTCGGTGGATTTCGCCGTGAGCCGCTCGGAAATCGGCAGGTTCCGGTTCGCCGCCTATTACCAGCGGGGCGCCCTCACGGTGGCCGTCCGCCTGCTCGCCAAAGGCATACCCGATTTTACGGAACTGAACCTGCCTCCCAGCCTGGCCCGGCTGGCCTCGTTCAGGGACGGCCTGGTGCTCGTGACCGGGGTGACCGGGTCCGGAAAATCCACCACCCTCGCCACCATCATTGACGCCATCAATCGGACGGAGCGCAAGAACATCATCACCATCGAGGATCCCATAGAGTATGTGCACGACAACCGCCTCTGCATAATCAATCAGCGGGAACTTCACACGGACGTGCATACGTTTTCCGGGGCCCTGCGCGACGCATTGCGGGCCGACCCCGATGTGATACTGGTGGGCGAGATCCGGGACCTGGACACCATGCGAACCGCCATCACAGCTGCGGAGACCGGACATCTGGTCTTTTCCACCCTCCACTCCAAGGATGCCATGTCCAGTGTAAACCGGATGGTGGGGGCCTTTCCCGCCGGAGAACAGGCCCAGGTGCGCCAGCAGCTTTCTTCCACCCTGCGCGCGGTGATCTGCCAGCGGTTGATGCTGAGTACCGACAGGAAATGCCGGGTGCCCGCGGTGGAGGTCATGTTCGCCACTTCAGGCATTTCAAACCTCCTCCGCCTGGCTAAAGACGACATGATCTACTCAGCCATTGAAACAGGCCAGCGTGAGGGCATGCAGACCATGGAGCAGTCTCTCATCTCCCTTCTGGAGGCGGGAAAGATCGATGTGGACACGGCCCTGTCGGCGGCCCGAAACAGGGACATCATGACTACCCGGCTCAACCTGAGAGGGTTTGATCAGGCGGGGCGCTGCAACACCGCAGACGCGGGTCCCCGTTTGGCCCGCCTCAGGACCAAAAACCAGGGAACAGGCGCGCCATGGTGATCCGTAATGACCGCTTCGGCGGATTTCTTGTACAGAAAGGCCTGATCACGCACGACGAGCTGGGCCGGATCATGTCCATCCAGCGTGTGGTCCCGGAGAAAATCGGTCAACTCCTAATCCGGGAGGGCATGCTGAGCGAAGAAGAGATGATGCAGGCCCTTTCCGATTTTTCCCGGATCCCGCTTTACGAAAGAAACGGGGCGGCTGCCGACCGGAAGCTTGTCCGCCTGGTCCCTGAAAAAACGGCCCGGCGGGTCGGGGTCGTCCCGCTGGAGCGAAACGAGAACAACGAATTGCTCCTTGCCTGCAACGGGCCGGTCCCCCGCAGTATGCTTCAGAACATAAGCCGCCTTGCCAAAAGCCCGGTTAAGCTGGTCCTGGTGACCGAGAGACAACTGAGGCGCCTTCAGCAGTCGGCCTATGCCAGGGAGTTCGACACCAGGATCGATTTCAGGGTCCAGCCGGTGGACTCCGAAGACCTGAACGTTGTCGTGGAGATACTGGAAAAACTCATGATTCGTGCGGTCAGCCAGGGCAATGTCTCGGATATCCACTTTGAACCGGAAATGGACGGTTACCTGGTGCGCTTTCGTGAGGACGGCATGCTGCGCCGGATGGAGTCCCTGCCCGCGACCATGGGACGGAAGCTGGTTTCCCGCGTCAAGGTGCTTGCCAACCTGGACATAGCCGAGCGCAGGGCGCCCCAGGACGGCTCCTTTGCGTTCCGGCCCACACGCCTTCAGGTGCAAGTGGACCCCGTGAACATCCGGGTGTCGGTCCTGCCCGTAATCAACGGCGAGAAGGCGGTCCTGCGAATCCTGCCGCCCCATGACGACCAGGTCACGCTGGAGACCCTGGGCATGGAAGAGAACACCCTGGAGCTTTTCCAGGGAATTCTCAGGTCCCCCCACGGCCTTGTCCTGGTCACCGGGCCCACGGGATCGGGCAAGTCCACAACCCTTTACGGGGCCTTGCAGATGCTTCGCTCCGAGCGCACCAACATCACCACCCTGGAAGAGCCGGTTGAGCTCACCATGCGCGGGGTGAACCAGACCCAGGTGGAGGGAAGCGAACGGCTCGATTTCGCTTCGGGGCTCCGCGCGATCCTTCGCCAGGACCCCGACATCATCATGGTGGGCGAAATACGCGACACCGACACCTTGCGGGTCTCCCTGCGGGCGTCCATCACGGGTCACCTGGTGCTCTCCACCCTGCACACCAATGACGCGGCCGGCGCGTTTTCCCGCATGAAGGACATGGGGGGGGAGCCGTTCCTGGTGGCCGTATCCACCAGGGCCGCACTGGCCCAGAGGCTGGTGCGCCTGAACTGCACCCATTGCAGGGAGCCCCGGCCGGTGACCCGCGCGGAACTGGATATGCTGGGCCTGCGCGACACCCTTCCGGAGGCCTTTACTGTCCAGCGTTCTTCAAGGGGGTGCGAATTTTGCGAGCACAAGGGTTACAGCGGCCGCACCGGGCTTTTCGAACTGCTGGTGACGGACGACGAACTGCAGGACAGGATCATGCACGGGGCAACAACCGGCGAAATCGCCCGTACTGCCCGGGCGGCCGGAAGGTACAGGACGCTCCTTGAAGACGGAATTGAAAAAATCAAGCAGGGCCTGACCACACCGGAAGAGGTCCTGAGAGTGACCATGGCTTAAGGTTGGGGAAATACAAACTTCACGCTCTGTTTTCATGAAGGGCTTGATAAAACAAGCAGCGTATTTGAGGGACGGAAGCACGGGGGGAGTACCGGATGCCGGTTTATGAATGCAGGGCCGTGGATGGAGACGGCCGTATGACCCTGATTTCACTGGAGGCCGACAGCCGGGGATCGGCGGCTGCGGACGTGAGGGCCCGCGGGCTGACCCTGATCTCCGTTGAAGAGGTGGAAGACACGGGCACGCTGGGATTGTTCTCCCTCAGAGGCTACCTGCCGGTCGGCACCAAGGAGAAGATCCTGCTGTTTCGCATGCTGGCTACACTCGTCAACTCCGAGATCACGGTGACCCAGGCCATAAGGGTTTTGCATGAGCAGGCCGACAAGGCCAATATGAAAAGGCTGCTGGCTGATATCCGGGCCGGGGTCGAAGGGGGCGCACCGGTGAGCGACGCCCTGGCCCGACACCCCCGCGTGTTTTCCCCGTTGATGGTGAACATGGTGCGGGCCGGGGAGATGGGCGGGATCCTGGAAGTGGTCTTCAATCGCATAGCGGATTTCATGGAGCGAAGGGCGAACCTGCGCAAAAAGCTGTTCATGACCTTCTTCTATCCCGGCATCGTGCTGCTGGCGGGGATCGGCGTGATCCTGTTCATGGTCCTGTTCGTGATTCCCAGGTTCATGGGCCTGATCAGGGGCAAGCTGCCGCCCGTGACCCAATTCCTGATGGATTCCACCAATTTCCTCCAGGATAACGGCCAGAGCATCCTTACGGGCATCGGCGCGGCGGCGGGCCTGCTGTTGCTGCTGCATGCGCTGCCCGTCACCCGCTACTACATGGACCGTTACAAGATGAATCTGCCCGTCATAGGCCATGTGTTTCGCCTGGGAGTTGTGGTGGCCTTCGCCCGCACATTCGGTCTGCTCCTGGAAAGCCGCATACCCCTGGTGGAAGCCCTCAGGGCCACGAGCGGCACCATATCCAACACCGCGGTGCAGAAATTGCTCGGTGACGCCGTGAACAGGGTGCTGGCCGGCGACCCCCTGTCTTCCACGCTCACGGACACCTGGGCCTTCACTCCCATAACCAGGTCCCTGGTCAGTATCGGCGAATACTCGGGCCTCATGAGCGAATCCATGGTCACAGTGGCCGAAATGCACGAAACCATCCTGGAGGACAAGATCGCCCGCATGAGCGCCATGGTGGAGCCGGCCCTGATCCTGACCCTGGGTGTTCTGGTGGGAATCGTGGTCTACGGGCTGATCTCCGGTATGCTCGCCATGTATGCCGGGGCCTTATGATGAGCGCTTTAGTGCTGTTTCATAACCAGTATCCTTCCGGACACGCCTTCCGGCCCGGGGCAGGCTTCCGGGCCGGGCTGATAAAGGGGAGAGGATTTTGATGATTCGAACAGGACTTGTCCTGGCGACGTTGCTGTTTTTCCTGATTGCGTGCGAAACAGACGACATGCGCCAAAATGAAACCACCTCTTTTGCAGAGGATATGGATGTGGAATTCCTCCGGGCCTACGCCCGTCGCATGATGAACACGAAGGAGCATGGCGGGGCGCTTACGCCGGAATACGTGCTTGAACATGTGCAAAACATGGAGTCGATCACGGCGGAAGGAACTGCCAGGGAATTGGACCGGCTGCCCGAATTCCGGCAGGCGGTGCATCAGTTCAAGGCCGAGTTGATGTTGAGGACGCTCCAGCCCGATCTGGTGCCGGAGATCCCCAGGGACGGCATAACGGACGAGGAAGCAAGGGCGTATTTCGAGGAAAACGCCCATGCTTACAGGCTGCCGGATCTGTATGAGGTGACAGTATACAAGGCCCGCAATGCCGATGATCTTGCAGATCTCGAGTACCTGTCCGCTGAGGCGGCCTCGTCCCGGCCGTCCCTGGAGATAGAGCGGCTTGACCCCCGGCGACTGGATCGGTTTCCGCCGGAATGGCGCAGCGTTCTGGAGGGCCTGGCCCCCGGTGACCCGGGACCGGTTCTGCCGCACGAGGACGGGTTCGTGCGTTTGAACCTGGATCATGTTGAAAGAGAACGCTTGCAGGATTTCGACGAGCGCAAGGAATACATCCGCAACGACGTCCTCTATGCCCGTTATCGAAAGGCCTGGCAGGACGTCTACGCAATGCTGCGAGAAAAGCACGATGTCCGGATCGAGCCGGGCGCAGCCGAGGCGTTCACGTCTTCTTTTGAAAGAGACTGAACCTTGATGCCCGGGGCGCTCCGGTTCCCGCCGCCGGCATTGAAGAACCGGGCGCACACTGACCGAAAACCGGTGAAAAACGGAGAGAGGCTACGATGACCGGGTCCAAGCAGAAAGAACATGCGGCTTCCTTTGTGATCTGTCGAAAAACATGCCATGGGCTGAACAACCGGCGCCCTGACGGTTTACTGCAGGCCTTCCGGTTCCTGGCTGTCCTTTTGGTCCTGTTTGTAAGTGCCGGCGCCGCTCAGGGGCACAGCACCGAGGGCCGGGTGCGGGTGATGCTGGACAAGGCCAAGCCCGCGTACGACGACTTCGCCTTTTTCATCGAGCCCTACGTGAACCGGGAAAAGTACAAGGGAGTGCACCAACCCTACATGGGCCGGTTCTACGCCATGGACGACGTCGTTGAATTGCGGCTCGAGGGCCGGGAGGCCGCGGCCTCCTTCGAGGTCCTGGACGTGCGCGGCAACCAGCGGTTCCCGGACACCATGCGCTTCGTGCGGGGCGAGGACGGGATCTGGCGGCACATGGAGGCGGAAGGCGGGCCGCGGGAAGTCTTCACCTACATCCCGGAGTGGGAGTACGTCCTGAAGACCCGGGTCCAACCCGCGGCCGTTATCGTCCTGCCCGTGCTGCTGGTGCTCCTGGTCGCGCTGCGTCTGCGCCGGAAAAAGAAAAAGAAGATCTTCGCCGCCAAGAGACCCACCCTCTCCCGGTGATGGTCTGCGAGGCTGCAGCAGAATGTCCAGGATCAACACATCAGGCAGGCCGGACAGTCCGGGCGGAATAATCAACCGGCTGACCCGTGCGGGTCACGGCGCGTTGCTGAGCGTGCTCTTCTTGGTGCTGCCGGCCATCTACGCCGGGAGCTTCAACGGTGCTTTCATCTTCGACGACGGTCCCAACATCGTGGACAATCCCCGCGTGCACCTGCAAAGCCTGGACCGTGAGAGCCTGGCCGGGGCCATGCAGGGGCTTCGGGATCGGATCGACCGGCCCCTGGCCTACCTGTCCTTCGGCCTGAACCACTACGTGCACGGCCTGGACGTGTTCGGCTATCACGTGGTCAATTTCCTGATCCACATCCTGACCGCCACGGCCCTCTACCTGCTCGCCCTGCGCACCCTGCGCCTGCACCTGCTGCGGGATGCCTACGGGGACCGTGACCGTACCGCGGCCTTCCTGGCCGTGCTGCTCTGGTCCACCAGCCCGATTCAGGTCACCGCCGTGACCTACATCGTCCAGCGCATGGCCTCCATGGCCGCCCTGTTCTTCATCCTATCCATGCTTTTCTGGCTCCTGGCACGGACCACTCCGGGCCTGTACCGCAAGGCCGGCTGGTTCGGGCTGTGCCTCCTGTCCGGGCTGCTCTCCCTGGGATGCAAGGAAAACGCGGCCATGCTCCCGGTGACCCTGTACCTGTTCGACCTTCTGCTCATCCAGGGAGTGAGCAGGCGGAACCTCGCGCGGCATCTGTGCCTGGCCGTGATCCCCCTGACAATTCTGGCCGCCCTGGCCTTTGTCCTGACCGATCCCGTCAAAATCCTGACCGGGAGCGGCTACGAGAGCCGGGAATTCACCATGCTTGAGCGGCTCATGACCCAGCCGCGCATCCTGGTCTTTTATCTTTCCCAGATGCTCTACCCCATTCCGGAACGCTTCGCCTTGATCCATGAAATCCGGGTCTCCACCTCCCTGTTCCGGCCCTGGACCACCCTTCCGGCCATTGGGTTCTGGTTGGGCTGGCTGGGGCTGGGCATGTACCTGGCCGGCCGGCGGCCTCTGGTCGCCTTCTGCCTGCTGTTCTTCCCGATCAACCACGTGGTGGAAAGCTCCATCCTGCCCCTGGAACTGGTCTTCGAGCACCGCAACTACCTGCCCTCCACGACCCTGTACCTGCTTGCGGCCCTGGGCATCGTGGCCCTGATCCGGGACTGCGGGTTCAAGGCGCCGGTCCGCTACACGGCGGCCCTGGCCGTGGTGGCGGCGGTCGCGGTCCAGGGTCACGCCGTAATCCGGCGCAACACCCTGTTCGCCGATCCCCTCCAGCTCTGGGCGGACAACATGCTCAAGGCCCCGGGCATGAGCCGTGTGCATGTGAACCTGGGCAACGAACTGCATGCCGGGGGCATGATCGAAGAGGCCGCGCGAGCCTATGAAACCGCCCTGGAAGTGAACCGGCATCATCGCCGAAGCCTTCTGGCGGTGCCCTTGAACAATCTGGGAACCCACCACCTGCGCCTGGGCAACGTGGAACAGGCCCACGCATACTACGAACAGGCCGTGGAGGCCGACAGGAAGCTGATCACGGCCAGGATCGGGCTAATCGTGGTCCTCCTGGCCCGGAAGGAACTGGACGCGGCCCGGGACTTTCTGGAACGGACCCTGGAGATGGCGCCGGACAACCTGAACCTGCTAACGCTGCAAAGCCTTGTCCGGATGCGCCAGGCCGATTACCCGGGGGCCGTTTCCACCGCCCGGATCATCCTGCGCAACCACCCGGGACCGTCCCCGGTCTACAAGGTCCTGGGGGAAACCTACCGGCGCATGGGCGACTACGCACGGTCTCGACGCTACTGGGAGGAGTATGCCGGGGCCTTCCCCGAGGACCTGGAACCCGGCCTGGCTTTGCTCCAGTTGGCCGACCTGACCAATAACCGCGACCTGCTGCTACGCGCCGCCCGGCGGCTGATTGCGACCAAGGACGAGCGGAGTTGGGAGGAGGTCTTTGAACTGCTGGACCGCCTCCACCGGCTGAACGACCTGGTGATTACCGGAGACCCGAGGGACCTGCTGGCCCTCATCAGGCAGGGGCTTGAGTAGAGTTTCCGGAGGCCTAACCGCTTAAGCGACTACGTCGCGGTTTTCATCCTTCAGCCGACAGTATACATAACTATCGTGGTCCAGGCTTTGGAGCGGGTTTCTACCGACGAAGCGGCTAAAGACCTTGCTTCCAACTCGTGCCATTCTTGCCGTGCCGGGAAATTGCCCGCTCAACCATGGTCTGCAAATTAAATATCAGGCTTTTCGTTCCGCCACCTGGGTGACGGACAGGTCGGTCCCCAAGACCTGCCCCCGGGTCAAATCAGCATCGTCAGAGGGCCCCGACAGGTGGGGAAGACGACCGAGCTCAAGCTGCTGGCCAGAGATCTCAACCTGCTGGATGCCTACCTGTCATGGGGCGGCTTTCCCATGGTGGTCGCTGAACTCATCCGGGGACGGCAGGTCGAGGGCGAAGGACTGGATGTATACCGGTCCGTGTTATTCAGTGAGTTTGAAAAGCAGCGCCGGAGCGTCCCGTTGCTCATGGGTCTCATGCGGAAGCTGCACGGCGTGCTGGGGGTGCCGGTCAGCTATAACGCACTGACACAGGACACGGGTTGCCGTTCAAATGCCGTGGTGCAGGACTATCTGAGGATTTTCAGCGCGGCTTTTCTGGGTTTCGAGGTGCCTTGCATCGATCTCGTTCACCGCCGGCCCTTTCCCAAGCGGGAGAAAAAGTTCTATACCATCGACCCGATATTATGGAAGATCATTGGAGGGCATGCAGGCCTGCCGGCTGTCCAGGAGACTGCCCTGGCCGAGCAGGCCGCGGCCGCCCATCTGGTTCGGCCCCTGGCCGATCGATGGGCCTGTCTGGGTTCGCTGGAAGGTATGCCATATTCCACTCTGGGCTTTCCTCTTGCCGAGAACCGACGGCGACAGCCGCAGGGGTGCGCTGTCATAGATTCCCGAAGTTCCGGGGACAGTATACATAACTAAAGGCTCTCATTCGGTAAAGGTCAATGAAGTTTGAGCGTCCAGGGGACGGGAAGTCTTTATTGACCGGCATGGGAAACGCCCTGCCGCGTGGATTCCCCAGCGCGTCCATTTGCTTCAGGACCGGGTAGGTAGGCCGGCTGCTCTCCTCTTACGGGAAGGTGTGCGGCCAAACGGCCCGACACCGACTGTCCATGGCCGAGAGCAGCCATTCCTCATCGAGGCAAAATGCTGTACCGCCTACGGATAAGCCGGATGGGCGTGGGTTGCAATAATGAGATCTATATCGGCAACACTTCGATCAAAACAAGACCAACCGATAGACTAAGTAGATGTCAAGCGGCTTGGCGCTGAGTGAACTCCTGATTCAAGGGAGGAGCCTGTTGCGATGTTTTCTGCTTTTACATGGCCGTGGTGATGCTTGTTGCCGCATTTGCAGTTTTCGCAACGCCCGTGGCACTTGCACGTTTTCCCGCCCCCGGGTATAAGCACTCGGCTTCCCGCAGGTGCGATCTGGAACCCCTTCTCTCCTTTGAAATATATGCGATCTGCGGGAAGCCTTTTCCGGTCAAGGTTTCTTTTGAATGTGTGGCAGCCAAAAGGGTGTACATTGTCTATATTGCCGGTTTCGATGAACACTCGCCCAATACCTTCATACTTTTCATGAAGGAATTTGAGTAGTACCGATGCCGAACTCCCGTCAAGATTTCCTGAGGGGTGAAGATGAAGGTTTCCGTTGCTCTTTTTGTATCTTATCTGAAATTGTCGTGTCATTTAGATCACCTCTAAATAAGTGTTGCCAGATCAGATGATTGCCGCTAGAAAAACAACGCGATCAGGAAAAGAACCCCCATAGCAGTAATGCTTACTATGTACGAGGCCCATTCCAGGACACCGGGTTTTTCAATGTTGAATATCATGAACTTCTCCTTTCTGATTCAGTGCCTGTGAAACGGCGTTCAAACTCGAGTTGAAAAGAAAGCGTACGGGCTTGTTGTGCTTTTTACCCATATTCTTGATGGCCGAACATGCGCCGTGGCTGTTGCAGCTCACGGAGCAAAGCACAATGTCGGCCCGCTTAAGGCGCTCCTCCAGGGTTTTTACTCCCTTCTTTACGTAGCCGTCGTGATACTCGAATACCCCACCGCTGCTCTCGATGAACCTGCGGTAAAGATGTGTCATCCGCGACATTCCGCCTACGATCAGGATGCGCTTTCTGCACAAATCAAAGGACGGGCATTCCTGATCACAGCGATTCATCTGCGCCAGTTCTTCGATGAGCTCTCTGGCGTCCTCCTTGAATTCATCAAACTCGGCCCTTTCTTTTTCCAGAGATTCCTCAAGGGCCAGGTTCTTCCTTTCAACATTATTGTAAGCGTTTTTTAACTCACTGTATTTATTTATAATAATCTCCTTTTCCGCTTCCATTTCACTGATTGACGCCTCCAGTTCACGGATTCCTTTTCCGCTCTTGAGCTTCACGTGTTCACCCTGTATCCGGAGCTTTTCTTCTTCCAGGGTGACGGCCTGTCTTTTCACTCGGTCGCAAACCGACTTCAACCGGCGGTTCTCCCGCTCCAAAGACTTGGCCCTGGATGCAAGCTCCCTGTTCTTTTTTACAAGCTCATCCGCCTTGTCATTTTCAACAGCGATCCGCATTCTAAGTTTCCCCGTCTCACCGGCGTTCTCATGCATGGACATGTGAACCGCCCCGAAGATCCGTCGACTTGCCCCAGGGGACAGGTCTTTCCGGGTTACCGCCGCCCAGAACGCGCCGGCGAATTCACCGGACCTGAAATGCCGTGTCCACTCTTCCATAAACGCAGCTTCTTCGAGGTCGCTAAGAGAGGCGATTTCAGAAGCGTATTTCCGGTTCAGCAGGGCGTCCACCTTTTCGGAAAGGCCGTCTTCCCGGTCCGCCCCGGCTACGCAGACCTCATGAATGCTAAAAGCTGTCATTTTTTTTGGATTTATTCCTGTTTTTTTGAGCAACCGCTTCTGTTCTTCCAGTGAAAGACACATTCCGACTACCGGGCACCTGAAATAGGGCTCGATCTCACCATACCAAAGCCGTGGTCGGCCGGCGGCCGGTGGAATGGAAGGCAAGTTAAAGTGGGGTTTGCATGTTTGGTATTCGCTTTCAATGTTATGGCACATGGGCTCCTCCTTTGTTCGCCGTTTTCCAGACCTGTTGTTGAGGCTTCTTCATTGACCGAGACTGCGTCTATTCCGGTTCCTGAAGCCGTGGATAAACCAGTAATCCGTCTATTCGGCTATTCTAAATTCATTAGACATGCCTAATTAAAATGCATTTATGCCCGTCTCCCGGTTGTATGTCAAGCACTTTTTTAACGCTATTTTATAGGGGACGTTATGTTGCGAATTCGGGGGACAATTCGGGACACACGCGAATTCGAGAATTCGCGAGAATTCGGGGGAGAATTCGGGCTTTTCCGCAAAGTATTCTCATGGTAAAGATTGGAATCATTGCGCTTTGGGCCTGAGGGCCGCTAAGGCGAAGGTCAGGTGCTCGTTCTGGCGGTCCATGTGTTCGGCGGCATTTCGTACTGACCGGGCCGCCTCCTCATCCAGATCGCAGGCCATTCGCCTGAGCGCCTCCGCCTCCTCCCTGTTCCTGCGGATAGAGGTCTTCCAGGTGCAGGATCAACTGCGCCCGTTCACAGAAGGATGGAGGCCGGCCGTGACATTGGTCGTGGTCCGGGTGGGGCGGCCCGGAGCCGTGTGCATGGGGGGCGAGGCCTCGCTCCGTGACCCTCCTGGCGGACCTGGACGCTCCACGTGCCCGGAACCTCTGGATACGGTCTTGCCTTCTTTTTCCGCGGTTCCCACCAGGAGCATTGAATAGCCCGCCATGGGGCCGGAATTGCCCCGCACCATTTTCCAGGAAACGGCATTATAGTGGCCTGCCGGTGCGTTGACAGCTTCACCAACGAATACGGGCGGGTCGTCTTCCGCCCCCATGGCCAGGTCGATTAAATGAACACCGTCCAGGGCGACCTTTTTCCCGGCCGATATTTCTTCCCCGGAATGGGCGTCATAGGGCGGGTCGGTCCGGTAAGCGGAGATTTCCGACAGGACCACAAAAGCATGGGTAAACCTGAGGGTCCAGCCGTCCTTTGTCAGCTTGGGGGCAAGGAAGCCCTCGGTAAGGAGTTCTTCGCCGTTGGCATAGAACTTGAGCATTCCGCCTGAGCTTCGGGGGTTATCCAGGCCAGGCTGAAGCCAAGGGCCACTAACACTACCAATGAATAGATGAGTCTCCTATTCATTTCACGCCTCCTGCAAAATATTGGACAAAAAAAGCCACGAGGGCCCGTTGGTGGTTCTTCCCAGCGGCGCCTTCGTG
Organism: uncultured Desulfobacterales bacterium; assembly: GCA_964413125.1. Classification (GTDB taxonomy): domain Bacteria; phylum Desulfobacterota; class DSM-4660; order Desulfatiglandales; family HGW-15; genus JAIPEI01. Next base: position 21,454 of record CAYPSZ010000450.1, on the reverse strand, counting down.
GCTTTCCATCATTTTCTTTGTTCTGCTGTGCTTGGAGGTTCCGCGCAATTTCGTATTGCGCAATAGAAATACACTAGACAAATCGGACTTGCTTGTCAAGTCGGCAATGAGATGAGTTCTCCAGGCATTTCATTTCTGGATCAATAATGCCGGAACTATCGGAAACCCTTGCAGGGCCTATCCAGCCTATCTGGTTTCCGTCCAGAAACCCGGATTTCCGGCTCGGGTCGTCATCCCGGCGAATGCCGGAATCCAGCGATTTCAACAACTTCTGGATGCCGGCTTCCGCCGGCATGACGTGACATAGGCGTTTCTGGATGAGCACTATCCAACGAATCAGGGATTTCCCCAGATCAACTCGACATCGTAGGCCTCTAATTGCTTGTCCACGGTCACGATCGGCAGATGCTCCACCTGTGCCTGTGATATGAGAAGACGATCAAAGGGATCGCGGTGATGCAAGGGGAGGGTGCCCACGCGAAGCGCATGGGCATGGTGAATGGGCAGCGGCAGGATCGCATCCCGCATCAATCGTGAAGGAACGAATTTCTCAGGCTCCTCGGGAAGCACCAATTTACCAAGGGCATACTTGATGGCGATCTCCCAGCCGCTGGCAGCCGACAGATAGACCTCATTTTGACCGTCCACAATGAGTTCCTGGATCCTGGGCGCGAGCCTTTCCGGGGTCGTTATCCACCACAGCCAGCAATGGGTGTCAAGGAGCATTCTCATGATTCGAAGTCATCCAGAACTTCGGCAGGCAATCGGGAATCAAAATCGTCCGGAACCTGGAACTTACCCCTGTCCAGACCCGGCTTGCGCTTCCGGGTGGTCTCCCGCCATGGAACCAGTCGCGCCACGGGCTTTCCGGCCTTTGATATGATGATCTCCTCACCGGCCGAAATCCTTGTCAGCAATCGTGAAAGATGGGTCTTAGCCTCGTGAACATTAACTGTTAGCATGTGTCTTCTCCTCATATATGACAAAATCCTTCCTTCGAATTGAAATAGACTAACTGATGAACTAAGTAGATGTCAAGGGTGGTTCCAAACTCAGTAATCCCCTGCCCTAATGATTCGAGGCATTATGCCGGCAAGGTAATTCCCGCACCGGGAACTGTTATGATTTCGGGTGCCCTGCCGACCAGTCAACAGGTTCCAGAAGTTCCGGGCGGGGGGATGGCCGCGGCTTCCCCTGGGCGTAACCACCCGCAATGACGAAGGCCGTACGCCGAATGTCAGTTCCGGAAACCCCCGGCCTCCTACGCCACCTACCTCGGTACGTAATCAAAACCATCTCCGTATTGAAAGCCCTAAGTCTAGAATTCTTGTCTTTTATGATAGGATCTCATGAGCATGGCACTGCTGACGTGGTCCGGGTTTCTGTGGACGAAGCGGGCGGGATAATTCACCTTCAAGACGGTCAATTAAATTTACTGCCCACTGAATTCCTGGATTTCTTCTTGACAAGGCCTTTTCATCCAATTAAGCATTGACTTAATTGGCGGTGTAGCCTTTATGAGACCATTCATCAAAATCTTGAAGGCCTTGTCCGATGAGACCCGTTTGAGGCTTATCGACCTGCTCCTGGCGAGGAACCTATGCGGAAAAGCCATGGCCGGGCAGCTCGGGGTTTCCGAAGCGGCCGTGTCCCAGCATCTAAAGATTCTCAAGGGGGCAGGCCTCGTTGAGGGAGAAAAACGGGGATACTGGATGCACTATTCGGTGCGGAAAGAAACCCTGGAAAGCGTCATTGAAGAGCTTGACCGGTTGGCGCTCCGAACCACGGTTTCAGACTTACCGTGTCTTCGTCGCCACGGGGAAGGCAAAAAGCATGAAGGAAAGGAGGTGAAAGCCATGTGTCAGTGCTGCTGTGAACGCCCTGAAAAACTCAAGGGCAAGGCGGAGGATTGCACCCCTGAGCAAATCAGGGACTGCCACGGAGATGCAAAGAGCCACCCCTGCACCACGGAGAAAAAGGAAGAGAAGTGAATACGATGATTGCCGCAGAGGGATTAGCCAAGCGATTCGGTGAAGTCCGGGCGGTTGCAGATGTGAGCTACGAGGTGGCCGAGGGGGAGCTATTCGGCTTTCTGGGTCCCAACGGAGCGGGAAAGACCACCACCATAAATATGCTGACAGGCCTGGCCCGTCCCGATTCAGGTTCGATACGTATCAATGGAATCGATTGCACGGCCGAGCCCAGGGCCGCCCAGCACCTGATCGGAGTGGTGCCCGACGAGAGCAATCTCTATCCGGAACTCACCGGCTTCGATAACCTTTGTTTTTGTGCGGCCTTATATGGAGTGCGCAAGAAGGAACGACAGGCCAGGGCTCATGAACTCCTGGAAACCTTTGACTTGAGCGGAGCCGCGGATCGCAAGTTCAGCGCCTACTCCAAGGGGATGAAGCGTAAACTCACGATAGCCGCGGGAATTATTCACAAGCCGGAAATCCTTTTTCTGGACGAGCCCACAACAGGAATCGACGTGGCAAGTGCTAGACACCTGCGGAAGCTGGTTAGCGATCTTCACGAGGACGGCACGACCGTTTTCCTGACTACGCACTATATTGAGGAAGCGGAGCGCCTTTGCGACCGCATAGCCTTCATCGTTTCGGGACGCATAGTGAGGATCGACTCGGTGGAGAACCTGGTCCAGCCCATCCAGGACAGGCATGTGGTTCGGATCACTTGCATGAAATCCACGGACGGCGTACAACATAAGCTCAAGGAATCGTTCCCGGGCCTTGAATTCACCATACAAGACAGCGGCCTGATTCGAGTGGAAGCGGACCGGCCAATCCATGTGGGACCTCTCGTCCGCCTTCTTGAAGACCAAGGCGCCGAGGTCCTGGAGGCTAGGAGACTTCGCCCTTCCCTTGAGGATGTGTTCGTTCGGATTACGGGCATAGAGGCCGACGCCATGCGAAAAGAAAAAGAGAAAGGGGGAGGGGCCGGCTGATGAAGACCGGGGTCGCTTTTTGGAGTATTTTGGTCAAGGACATGCGGAGCTATTACCTCAAGCCGCCCAACATCAGTTGGGGTCTTATCTTCCCCCTGGCATGGACGGCCATGTTCTTCATCAAGACCGGCAGCTCCCCGGATGATATTTCAGCGCTGCTCCCGGGTGTGGTTGCGATCTCCATACTGTTCGGGACCACATCCATGCTGGCGGTGACGGTTACCTTTGAGAAGAAGAACCGTTCCTTTGAGCGCCTGCTGCTGGCCCCACTACCTTTTGAGATCCTGATGCTTGCCAAGACCAGTGGGGCCATAGTCTTTGGAGTGGCCAACGCCATGGTGCCTTTGGCAATGGCCGCCTTTCTGGTGGATCTTTCCTCAGTGGTCTGGTGGGCCTTTTTGCCGGCAGTCTTTTTAATCGCAACCGCCTCAGCTTTTCTCGGTCTTTTCATTGCAGTAGCGGTAAGTGAGGTATTCGAGGCACAAACATTTTCCAACTTTTTCCGATTTCCAATGATATTTCTGTGCGGGCTCTTTTTCCCGATTGAAAAACTCCCTGTTTTCCTGAGGCCTCTATCCTATGTGCTCCCTCTGACATATGGGGCCGATGTGCTTCATGGCGCCGTACACGGAGGGAATGCCATTCCGTTTTCTATTAACTTTGCCCTCTTGAGCTTATTCTGCGTCGGTTTATTTGTGTTGAGTCTTCACAACATAAGGAAACGCTGGATTATGTAGCCTCTTATGCCGGGTGCCCCCGCCTAATTCGTGTTCCGCCACCGGAGTCGGTGTTAGGCTGATGTCTCAAACCATGCCGGCTGCTCGCGGGATATTTCCATAATAAGGCGGCCTATAATAGGTGACAGGCCTCTTGAACATCAACGAAAAAACGCTTGTCAAGTATCTCCCTGCCGTGATACGGAACCACGACATTAAACATTAAACTCGGACCACGAAGGACCGAACCTCATCTTTCCTTAAACCAAAACCACGAATTATAAGGCCGCCTGAAGGGGTCCCGTCGACCGGTAGAAATCGGTGCTGATGGAGGATCCATGTCTGTATCCGTTCAGGCGGTAGTAACCCGCCACTGGGACGATCGTGTCCGCAGTTATGTACGCAACCATGATTGGCTCTTCAGAAACAGAGCGGCCCAGGAGAAATGGAAGCTTCTTGTGGCCGGATTCATCGGCCCCGTAAGCGGTCTTGATGTCCTGGACGCCGGTTGCGGTCCGGGCACATTGACCGGAGCGCTGGTCCGATTGGCCCACCGGGTCACCGCCGTAGATGTCTCCCGTGAAATGCTCGAGCAGGCCGGTCGTATCCTGGGCGACCAGGCAGACAAGGTCCGCTTTCTCAACGCCGATGCGAGCAGCATTCCATTGCCCGGCCAAAGCTTCGATTGGGTTGTGAGCCGTTACGTCGTATGGACCCTGCCTGATCCTGCACAGGCTGTCCGGGAATGGATGCGGCTTCTCAGACCCGGAGGCCGTCTGTGCATCATAGATGGGAACTGGTACTACCATTACTACCGGGGCGGATGGGCACGCTGGTGGCTTCATGTGGTGGACCTTGGATACAAGATCAAGAACGGGTTCGACAAATCCCAGAAGATGGCCACATCCTATGTGGCCGGCCTTCCCGCCACCCACGTCATCCGACCGGACTGGGATATCGGCCTGTTATCCGGTGTCGGCTTTGTGGACATCCAGGTTAAACGCAGGCTGGACGTCCTGGTATCCGGAATGAGCTGGCAGCGCTTGAACACACACCTGGCCCGGCCCTTCATGGTGCAGGCCCGCAAGCCTGGACCTGAAGCCGGGGTTAAGAAAGACGCCAGCGCGTAGATCCGGAGGATTTCTGTTGGATCAATATAAAACCTTAAATGAACATTGATAGGAGATTATGAGATGAACAAAAACAAGTTTATTGCCATATTTCTTTTTGCAATCATATTAATCAGTCCCGCCTGGACCGGGCTGTCCCTGGCAGGTGACGGCCCCGTGCTTCGAGTGGCGGCCCCCTGGGGGGCCAAGAGCCTGGATCCCATGACAGCGGGTTTCATATTCAGTCGAATGAGCAGCCTGGAAAGGCTTGTTCAGATGGGGCGGGACGGCCGCCTGACAGGCATGCTGGCCGAGTCCTGGACAACATCGAATGACCGCCTGGTCTGGACATTCAAGCTTCGCTCCGGAGTGAAGTTTCATGACGGTTCATTGATGACCGCCCGGGACGCAGCGGCCGCTCTGAGCAAGAACATGGAGCAAAAGGGCGTACTTGCCCAGGCGCCCATCTCATCCATCGAGGCCGTTTCCGCAGATACGCTGGTAATCAGGACCGCCCGCCCCTTTTCCACTTTGCCGGCATTTCTCTTCCATTACTCCACCGGGATTTTGGGCCCCTCTTCCTTTGACGAGAACGGCGAAGTCAAAGCGGTCATAGGCACAGGACCTTTCAAACTTGTCGAGCACGAGGCAGGGAAGTTTTTCAGGTTCAAGGCCTCTGACGAGTACTGGGGCCGAAAACCTAACGCCGGGGGGGCTGAATACCACGCCGTTCCAAAGGGTGAGACAAGGGCCTTCATGCTCCAGGCAGGGCAGGCGGAACTCTCCTTCACCTTGTCCCCTGCGGATGGCGACAAACTGGAGAGAAGCGGCGAGGCCCGGGTGGTGGTTCAGAACATTCCAAGAATAAGAATGCTCAAGTTGAACTGCGAATCCCCGTTTTTCAGCGACAAAAGTGTGAGGCAGGCGGTCAGCCTGGCGATCGACCGTGACGGTATCTCGAGTGCCATACTCAACAATCCTGCGGGGGCGGCAACCCAGTTGCTGGCCCCGGATGTGAGCGCCTGGCATGACCCGAACCTGCCGCCACTGACTCATGACCCTCAAAGGGCGGCGAGCCTTCTGGAAGACGCCAGCTGGAAGCCGGGTCAGGACGGAGTGCGTGTGAAGGACGGAAAGAGGTTCGAAGTCGAGCTGCTGACCTATTCCGCTCGACCCATGCTGCCACTGGTGGCCACGGCCATTCAGGATCAATTGGCCAAGGTGGGGATAAACGTCACCATAAGGCTGGGTGATTCAGGGGATATCCCTGAACGGCACAAAGACGGAACTCTCCAGATGGCCCTTCTGGCACGCAACTACGGTCAGATTCCCGAGCCTATCGGCAATCTCCTTGGAGATTTCGCCAAAGGTGGAGGTGCTTGGGGCGCCATGGGGTGGGATTCGGATGCGATGATCAAAGACATGGAAGCCTACGTGGAGTCCTTTGACGAAAGCGAGAAACAAGCTCTGCGCTCCAGAATCCTGGCCGTCCTTCAGGAAGAGCTTCCCGTGATACCCGTCAACTGGTACGAGAATATTGTTGCATACAAAAATGAGCTTCAGGGGGTGAAGGTTGACCCGCTGGAGGCTGACTATTATCTGGCCGACATCACATGGGCCGACTGACCCCGGCCCTGATTAAACGCCTTTTTCAAGGCCTTTTCGTTGCATGGGGAGTGTCGACCGTCTGCTTTTCCATGATGGTTGCACTCCCCGGCGACCTGGCGCTGAGGGTGGCCCTGGCCAGGTACGGCGAGGACCTGCCAAGCAGCGAGGTGGTCGCCCATGTGCGGGAAAAGGAAAAGCTGGACCGCCCCCTGGCAATACAATACTTCCAGTGGTTGATGCACACCCTGAAATGTAATTTGGGCGAATCTCTGGTGTCCGGGCGACCTGTGGCGGCGGAATTGTGGTTTCACTTCCGCAAGACCCTGGTCCTGGCGGGCACGGCACTGGGAATATCACTGGTGCTGGCTGTGCCCTGGGGCGTCATGGCGGGGCTGCGGCCCGGAGGCCGGTTTGACAGGTTCTCGACGGGTCTTTCGAGCGCCCTTGTCTCGATCCCCCCTTTTGTACTCGGGGCGCTCTTGATTCTGGGACTGGCCATCCACTGCAGATTGTTTCCTGCGGCCGGTTTCACACGACCGGAGCACCTGGCCCTTCCGGCACTCACCCTCGCGCTGGGGCTTGCCGCCGTGTCCAACCGTGTAATACGGACCTCTGTGGCGGAGGTGGGAGAGTCGTTCTTTATAACCTTTGCGAAGATAAAGGGCTTGCCCGCCCGCAGGATCGTTTTGGGACACGGCGTGCGGAATGCCGCCACACCTGTGGTGACCTTCATAGGACTCCAATTGGCCCACCTCTTGGACGGGGTCGTCGTGGTTGAAAACCTTTTTGACTGGCCCGGGCTGGGGCATCTCATTCTGGACTCGATTTTCTCTCGGGATCTGCCCATGATACAGGGTGCGGCCCTGCTGATAGGATGCGTTTATGTGCTGGTCAACCTGGCCGCCGACCTGGTGTGTCGGTGGCTGGACCCCAGGCAGGGCCTGAAAGGAGAGACATTGTGAGGCCGAGCCGGGCATGCGGCCGGGCCCTGGTGGTTCTGGCGGCCTTCACGGCACTCGCGGGTCCCTGGCTCGTAGACCGCAGTCCTGTCGCCCAGGATCTCGGCCGGGCACTGGAGAAGCCTTCCTGGTCCGAGCCCCTGGGCATGGACATGTTCGGCCGTTCAGTGTTCAGCCGGATAATCCACGGGGCCAGGTATTCACTGCTTCTGGCTCTGGTTTGCGTGGGTCTTTCAGCAGGAGCGGGCATGATCCTGGGAATTGCGGCAGGATTCAAGAGAGGAAAAACGGACGCCTCCATCATGCGCCTGGTGGACGGCCTGATGGCCTTTCCCGGAATCCTGCTCGCCCTTGTTGTGGCCGGATGGATGGGCGGGGGAAGATGGCCCCTGATTTTTGCGTTGGCAGCCACGGGATGGTGCGATTACGCGCGACTCGCCAGAAACATGGTAAGACGCATCCTGGCGGAAGATTGTGTCCAGGCAGGACGCCTGCTGGGGTTCAGTGATTTTTTCCTGGCCAAGAAATACGTGGCCGGGCGGGTCTGGCCCCCCCTGCGCCCCCTGGCGGGTTTGGGCCTCGGACGAACAATCCTTCACCTGTCGGCCTTCGGATTTCTCGGTATCGGCCTCAAGCCGCCGACACCGGAATGGGGGGCAATGATCACCCAGGCCCTGCCCTACCTTGTGGATCACCCGCATCTTGCCATCGCCCCCGGGACCGCCATATTTCTCACTGTGCTGGGATTCAACCTTTTGAGCCTTGAAAGCGGAAGAAAGAATGCCTGAACCGATTCTCACTATTCAAAACCTGAACATCCACCACATCAAGGAAGACCGGAGTCAAGCCCTTGTCAAGGATGTATGCCTGTCAGTGGAAGCCGGCATTCCCCTGTCCCTCGTTGGTGAGACGGGATGTGGAAAAAGCCTTGTGGCGCAAGCCGTGCTGGGGCTGCTTCCTCCTGAATTGCCGGCCGCCGGACGAGTCCTGTATCGAGGCCTGGGATTGCAGGAAGTCGATTCACAGGCTCTCAGGCGGTTTTGGGGACGCAGCCTCTTCTTGTTTCCCCAGGAACCTGCCCTGGCTCTGAACCCCACCATGCGCGCCCGTAATCACGTGAAGGAGGTCTTTGACTGGGTCGGATTTTCAAGCGGCGAGAGGTCTCTTGTCAACTCCGCCTCACTGATGAGGGCTGTGGGCCTGTCCCCCGAAGAGGATGGATGGAAGTATCCGTTCCAGCTCTCCGGAGGTATGCGACAGCGGCTGGCCGCGGCTGTAACGCTGGCTCAACCGGCCGATCTGATCATCGCGGACGAGCCCACAAAAGGTCTCGATATGGCACGGCGGGACCTGGTTGTGGACCTGCTCAAGGGTATTCTAAAGAGGGATAAGGGACTTCTGGTCATAACCCATGATCTGGAGGCGGCCGCAAGACTGGGGGGTCAAACGGCGGTAATGTACGCCGGACGGATTGTGGAGCAAGGTACTGTGGAAAAGGTTTTCAATCATCCCTCACATCCTTATACCAGGGCGTTGCTGCGGGCACTGCCGGCCAACGGCCTTCACCCGATCCCGCTTCGAGTCCATGATCGTCCGGTGAACGGTGGGTGTGCCTTCGCCCCTCGGTGCTCAAGTGCACGGGATCTCTGCTTTCACCGGGAACCCGCCTCACCACCTTTCTCCGTCGGGTGTCGCTGTCATGCTTATCCACGCTGAAGAGCTTGCGGTTTCTTTCGGGAGGAGCCGGCGCTCAACGGACCTTTTCCTGAATGTCGGCGTTTCAATCAGCCCGGGAGAACTGGTGGGTCTGGTGGGCCCCAGCGGGAGCGGCAAGACCACCCTGGGAGACGTCCTGCTGGGCCTGCACAGGCCGGACAGGGGCAGGGTGTTGTGGAATGGCGAGGAGCTTTACCAGGACTCGAAACCTGTTCGCAAAGAACTCAGAATCAAGTGTCAGAAGATATATCAGGACCCTGTGGCATCATTCCACCCGGGACAGACCCTGGAACAGTCGTTCCTTGATGTAATTCAATATCACCGGCTGGCCCGCGGGAATAAGGCATGCATGGAACTCATGGCGGACGCGGTTTCCGCCATGGGTCTTACTCTAGAGCATCTTGAGAGATATCCCCATCAATTGTCCGGAGGCGAGATCCAGCGCCTGGCGCTGGCCAGAGTCCTCTTGCTCGAACCAGGCTTCATTGTCGCGGATGAGCCCACCTCCAGGCTGGACATCTCGGTACAGGCCCACGTGATCCGTCTGTTGGCCGGCCTCGTGGAAAAGGGCGGTTTGGGCATCCTGCTCATCAGCCATGATCTCAACCTGGTGAACGCGGTCTGTCACCGGGTCCTCGTGCTTGCCCCTGAGAAAGGCGGATCAGGTCTGGGCCGCCTGGAGTTCCGCTAGAACCGGTAGTCGTCATCGCAGAAAAAGGTTTATTGCCGGCGGTTTACCCGCTGGGTGAAATGGCGGAGGATTCCTGGCGCTATGACTCGTGCCATCCTTGCAATGCCGGAAAATTTTCCGCTCGAGCAAGACCTGTAAATCGGATATACTGTCTCCGGAATTGCCTGATAGATATAAGTGTGGAGGGTCTTCTCGTCGGCAAGCCGTCGGGCGAGAGTCAGAATTCTTTCAAGAAGTGGCTTCAGGACCGACAACCTTCCTCAACATCCCAGTTCACCTGAGCGGCTATTACACGTCCGTTTCAAACACTGAGCAGGAGATAATATGGCAAAGTGTGCTATATGCAATTCAAGGAAAGGGAAGAGGAAGTGCTTGATTTCAGATAATCTGATTTGTAGCCTGTGCTGCGGCAATACAAGAACAGAGGAGGCATGTTCAGAATGTGTTCTCTATAAGAAACCAAAAAAGCAATATAATGCAGTACCCGCATACTCTCCTTCCGACATGGATGGCAATATAGAGCTTGAGTCTTACGGAAACTCAATAGAAGGTGCTTTATGCGCCTATGACATTGAAAACGGGCAGAAGCTGAACGATAGCGATGCCATTAGAATCATTGAGTTGCTTATTGATAAATACCATTTTAAAGACCAGGAAATGGATAAAGAGCATCAGATACTAGTAAAAGGAGTTAATTACGTAGACAAAGCAATAAGTGAAGATTTAAACAATGCTAAAAATGACGAAATTGTAAAAGTTTTAGGAGTCATCCGTTTCGTTGCGAAGCGAAGGACGAAAATTGGAAGAGAATATATGACGGTTATACATCAATATGTAGGACAACGAATTGGTTCCGGTTTACGTGTTTTACGGCAATGAATTAGGTGAACTTCTGGAAGGGCTGTTAACGCATGGCAAAGTAGGTTGACATGCTTTGTGGAGTGACATAATATTTTTGGTGTTCCAAAAGCCCGTCTACAGCGACAGGAGGGGATGCTCATGCCGAAAAGAACGCCTATGACCTCCAGCCAGGAGGACTACCTGGAGACCATCTACCACATAACTGCAGAGAAACATGGGGTGAGAGCCAAGGATATTGCCAAGGAGATGAAGGTCAAGGCATCGTCCGTAACAGGCGCCCTGCGTGTCTTGTCGGAAAAAGGCCTGATCAACTATGAGCCTTACGGTGTGATCACAATGACACCCGAGGGAAAAGACGCAGCTGAAGAAGTGGTCCGGCGGCATGAAGTACTGGACGATTTTTTCTCTCGCATTCTCGGCATTACACCTGACGAAGCCGAGGCCGCGGCCTGTGGGATGGAGCACGCCTTACCCCAGCCCGTTCTGGACCGTTTGATCCAGTTCATCCATTTTCTGGATCTATGTCCCCGGGTCGGTAGGGATTGGATCGAGTCATTCCGGGATTTCTGCCGTGACGGGGTCATGGAAGAAAAATGTGTCTCCTGTACTTTTCAGGGGCTTGAACGGCTTAAGAAAAAGCGTAGTGAGAGGCTCCAGGAGGACAACCCTCCGATCCCCGTAACCGGGCTGGAACCGGGCCGCCAAGGTAGAATCGCAAAGATCAAGGGTCGGGGACCGGTCCTGGAACTGCTGGCAGGAATGGATCTTGTGCCCGGCAACATAATAGAGATGGAAGAATCGCAAGGGGACACATTGGAGGTCCGGGTCAAAGGATACCACCGCTCCCTCCGTCTGGACGATGCTCAACGCGTGCTGGTGGATCCCCTTTAACCTGGAAAATCGCCCGGAGGCCTCAGGGAGGGAACAAAAAGGAGAAGCGATCCGCGGGAAGCTTCTTCCGGTTTAGACTACGTTGAAACGTGTGCCGGCCAAAGGATGGAACTGTCTTATCGTAGCATGAATACAAGCGTCCTGGGGGGGATCGCCTTGTCGTCTATCTCGTCTCCGCTCAGGATTCGGCCGTCGGGAAGCCGGTAGAAGGTTGAAGGGTAGTTCCATTTGCTGCCGGCGATTCTGGAAGGAGGGCGCCTTGGCTGGACATAACCCCCATAGACATAGCCCACCAGCACCCTTGTCCCCTTTGGAGGGGAACTGAGCAGCTTGCGAAAAGCCGGGGTGCGGCTCAACTCGGCCCCGGTTCGTATGAGCCCGTCTGGGAAGAAGTAGATCGTGTTCGCGTCGGAGTAGAGCTCACCGGCCAGGTCCTGCACAGTATTGCCGTCCCTGCCGATCTCCAGGAACCCTTCGAATTCCTGTTCGCGCTCCTGTTCGCCTTCCAAGAAAAGGACTCTTGTACCCGCCGGGATGTTTTCCCATTGGGTGATCTCGTTTCCGCGGAGCCTTCTGCCATCCGGATACACATAGACAGTGGCCGGGTCGTCATATCTTTCACGGGCGATACGCCAGGCATTGATGCCCTTTGCTATCACCATGGGATCTCCTGAAAGGGTCGATGCAGTTAGGGCTGTGGGCGGCTGGTACAAGAAACCTTGCAGTTCCGGATCCGCTACAACCAGCCGGCCGGCGGCCACATCCGGATCACGCACCGGCGCCGCAATGAGCCCAAGGCGCCTTCTCACGTCCGGATGCGCGAAGATCATACCGCACCTCTTACGGCCCCTGTGCTTATTCGGGTGGAAACGGTTGGGACGCCCGTAAGCAACCATGGAATGGGTAAGTACGTTCTCATCCTTGATGCGGTAAAGGCTTTTCAACTGTCGCAGCAGCTCACGGAGGTCTGTGTACTGGGCCTCCGTGATATCCCGGTCGTGAAAGCCCACAACCTCAATGCCTATGGAATAATTGTCGATGGTGCTTCGCCCTTCCCACATGCTTCTGCCCGCATGGGTGGCTATCCTTTGGTGGTGGATAATCCGGAAGACTTCTCCGGAAGGAGTAACGAAGTAATGGGCCTCCCCGTATTGCCGGACCTTTCGAAGCGACCCCTGGAGTTCACCCTCGGTGGTGTGGAGAATAATATAACGGGTTTCGGGGCGGACGGGGCGTTTGTCATTGAGAGGGCTGTACAGGTCACTGATCTTGAGACGCCGGGCCGCCGCCTCCCCGGCACAGGCGGCGACCCCGAACGCCGTTATCAAAACCGCAACCGCTAACCTTAAATACCTCTCAGTGGGAAAGCCTTTTTCCACAACCCGCTCTTATATGAATTACACCCCTTCATCGACCTCCGAAAACATCATTTTTCCCCGGACACGCGGAGGCGGAATTAAGGGATGTCGGTCACCTGAATCCAGAGTACGGCTTCCTGTACCAGTTCCTTGCCCTTGTGGTCAAGCTCAACCAGATCAGGAACGGCTATGCCCCACCAGCCGGCCTTGGGCAGACCGATGGTGAACTCACCATGCGCATTTGCCATTATACCCATGGTCTCGAACGCCGGGTGAGGCGCCTCGATTTTCGCCCTTTCTTCAAAGGCGTTTTTATCCACGTCCGGGGCATGATTCAGGTATTCAACTTCCAGCTCGGCATTGGGCACGGGTTTACCGTTGGACATAACCACTCCGCGAAAAACGCCGCCGGTCCAGTTGGCGTACGGTTTGTCCAGGGGCACGATCTCGGCGGGCAGTCCCTGGGGCTTGTACCAGTTACCCGGAACACCTCCCACATTCAAGATCATCTTGGTAAACTGCTGGATATATCCATCATCCGTCTTTTCATAATAGGGGCCGGGAACCAGGACAAACACATAGTCGCCCATGGAACGCATAACACGAGCGGGGATCACGGCCTCAAAGGCCTTGCCGGTATTGCCCAGGCTGGTCCAGGTGATCTCCTTTAGATACTCCTTGAGATCGCTCTTTTGGGGCTCACCTTCTTCGCCGCGCTGATGAACCACGTAGAATTCCTGAACCGGGCTCATGTCCATGGTATGGTCCGCGTCAAATGGATGGGTGAAAACCAGCTTGAGTGTTATCTCCCCGCCCCGCTCAAGCGCGGTTTGAGGTGTGTATAGCAACTGAAAATGCGCCTGTACCGGGGCATTGAATAGCGACAACAGGATGATCAGGCTTCCAAAAATTAATGCTCGTTTCATATTCATCTCCTTTATTCAAAAATCTGTGAACCGGGAATCTCGATTTCATGCCCTTCCCCGCCGTCGAAGGTGACGGAATAGTCGTGATGGGGCTTGTGGAACTCTATGTCGCTGTTTCGGGAAAGCTCACTCCTTAAGAGCACCTCTCCGGACGCGCTCTTTACGATTATGGACACGCCCGCGGCGCTGGATCCATCGGAAAAACCCCCTTCGCAGAAGATGGTCCCGTCGGCATTGTCAAAACACGAGAACAAGGGCGTGTGAGCAGCGGACGGCACGGCAAGGGCCATGCAGACGAAAAAAACCATGAGAATAGACAGTCTTTTGATCATTACATATCCTCCTTATCCTTTACCTTATGGGTTTCTTCCATGCCCTGGAGGGCAATGGATTCGGGTGAACAGCAGGACTTGCCGGCCGCAGGGCAGGAGCCGCACGAACAGCCCTTCTTCTGAACGAAGGTGCACCACAACCGGTAGACCGCCCACCCCAGGATTACAGCCAGCACCAGGTATTCCCAATTCATGAACTATGATACCTCCCTTGTCCCGGTCATGGGGGATCCATGGTGCCCCCAGGCCGGGTCTTTAATGAATGACAGGCCCACTGCCGTTACCAGGGCCAGTACGTAGAAAACAGCCATGGCCTGAAGGCCGCTCAAACCCAACAAGGAGCCTCCCGTAAAAACCACGCCGGCCACGGCAAGGCCCAGGATTGTGGGAAAGACGATGGAAAACAGCATCCACTTGTAGGACCCTGTCTGAACCTTGACCATGACGGTGGCTGCAAGACACGGGGGATAAAGGGCGAAAAAGATCATCAGGGCCAGTGCGTGAAGCGGCGTGCGTCCACCGGCCTCGCTTTCCCGGCCCATTCGTTCCTCCAGTGTAATGTTCTCATCGACGCCCTCCTGAAAAAGCACTCCCAGGGTGGCCACGCTGGATTCACGGGCGGCAAATGAGCTGATGAGGGCCACGTTGATCTTCCAGTCGAAGCCGGCGAATCGGGTCACCGGCTCGAGGAAACGCCCCAGCCCTCCGAAAAAGCTGTGGACTATTGTCTCCTCGCGGATCCCGGTGCGAAGCGAGGTCCGTTCTCCGGCCAGGTTTCTCAACGCCCTGTTCACCTTTCGTGCATCGGGATCCCGGGGCCTGAGCAGAGGAAACATTTCCGGGCGAGAGGTCTCATATTTGGCATCCACCGCCCTGGAAGCCTCTTGAGTGGAGGCTTTCATCTTGGCATCACGATAGGTTGAAAAGACGTTCAGCATTTCACTGATCTTCTCTCCCTGTAGGGCCTGGGCGTATTGAGTATCTTTTACCTGCTCCTTAAAGACCGCCAAGGCCTGGTCCATTTCAGCCTCATAGTGTTCCTTCCGTTCCTCGGGCAGGCCGGGAAACTGCAGGAGTACAAAGACGCACACGGCTACAGCCACCACAACGGTACCCACCTTTTTAATGTACAGCCAGGTCCGGTCCAGGGCCCTTCGCAGCACCCCGAACACGGTGGGCGGGTGGTAGGCCGGCAGTTCCATTACAAAGGGCGCGGTCTCCCGCCTGTAAAGAATCGTAGTGGTGAGGAGCTTGGCCACGATCATGGCCATGATGATGGTGATGGTGGATATGAACAGCATCACATAGGATTTGTGTGCAGTGAAGTAGATGTTCACCAGCAGCGTATACAGAGGGATCTTTGCAAGGCAGTTCATGTAGGGAACCGTAAGGATGGTTGCCAATCTGGAACGCTCGTCAGGGATGCCTTTTGTGGCCATTATGCCGGGCACTGCGCAGCCGCCTGTAAACACCCCGGCCAGGATGAAAGGAAGCGTGGACTGGCCGTGCAGTCCGAAATTGTGGAAGACCCTGTCAAGGGTGAAGGCTATCCGCGCCATGTAGCCTGAGTCCTCAAGGACGGCGATGAGCACAAAAAGGATCAGGAAGACAGGAACATAATTGAGAAGGGTGTTGACGCTGTCAACTATCCACAGTGAAAGTGAGCGGATAAGGGAATCGTGCAACAGGCCCGGATCTGGGAGCAGACCAGCCACGAAGTCCCGGAACCCCGCCAGCGCCGGCCAGGTGAGAAAAGTAAGTTTATAACCTTGGACAATGGACAACTCGTAGATGAGGTAGATGGTGAGAACAAGGAACAGGGGAGCCAGTCCACGGTGAAGGAGTATCCTGTCGATTTTTTCGGAGATCGGCGTCGAGCCTTTCCTGGTATTATTCACGCACTGACCGACAATATACCCAGCTTTCCGATCCCGGCAGGAAACCATGTAATCACAAGGGGATATGCCCTTTGTCTCTTCAAACGCCCGAACCAGGGCATCCACCATTTGAAGCACCTGATCGGGGTTGTCATGGTATTGTCGCAGTATTTTGCGAACCTCGGAGTCCCCTTCCAGGAGTTTGACCGCAAGCCAGCGCAAAGGCAGGGGCATGGACTCCTTTCCGGAAGCGGCCAGCAGCTTGGTGATGGCCTCAATGTTGTCCTCCAACGCCTCATAGCTGACTGGAGAGACGTCTTCTATTGCGCCCGCCCTATTGTTCCTGTCCTCAGCGTATCCGCGGATGGCCCGGCGCAGTTCGGCCTTACCCCGTCCCTTTCGGCCCACCGTCGGGACCACCGGAATTCCCAGAAGATCGGAAAGCTTCCGGTGGTCCACCTCACGGCCGGCGGCTTGGGCCACATCCACCATGTTGAGCGCCATGACCATGGGGATGGACATCTCCAGCAACTGGAAGGTGAAGTTGAGTCCTCTTCGCAGGCTGGAGGCGTCTATGACATTGACTACGCCATCGGGTCTCTCCCTGAGCAGAAAGTCCCTGGCAACCCGTTCTTCCATGGAGAAGGAGGTAAGGCTGTAGGTTCCGGGGAGGTCCACAATCTCCACCCTGCCGTGTTCATCACGGAAGGATCCCGTCTTCCTGTCCACCGTGACTCCGGGGTAGTTGGCGATATGCTGGCCGGCGCCCGTGAGCATGTTGAAGATGCTTGACTTGCCTGCGTTCTGCTGCCCCGCCAAGCCTACGATTATGTTCTTTGTGAAGGATGACATCATGGTCCCGAAGCGGAAACCCGGCCAGGCGCATGGTTCCGCAGTTACTGTTTCAAGTTCTTTATCCCCGTTCTTAGTTTATTTCGTGTATGTTACGTATTTTGTTGTAAACAAATACTGTGACCCGCCACGACGGAAACTGAGAATACGAAGAGTACCAAGGTTAACATACCGGCTGCCTTAGAGATCGGACTCATCCACCTCGATAAGGTCGGCCTCGCGCTTTCTAAGGGTTACAAAGTAGTCCCCCACCCTCATTTCCAAAGGGTCTCCCAGGGTCGCGCAGCGAACCATTTCAACCTCGGCCTCGGGAACGAAACCCAGGTCCAGAAGCCGCTTTCGAACTGCCCCCCCGGCCATATGACGACGGATCCGGCAACGACAACCTTTTGGCACCTGGGTCAACACGCGCCTGCCGCCGAAGTCTTCCGACGACTTGCGGGGACAGGGTTGACATGGCACGGATTGTCTTTGTTTCCGATTGCGAAAGCTCTTAAACATATAGCTCTCCTTATTTATTATGGGCTTACTAACTAAATGCACAAAAAAAGCCTAAAGGAGTCTCAATCTTATTATAGTGGGCCAATTAAGTTCGTTGCCCCTAAAACTATAAGGGACTGACGGCCATGTCAAGCTTTTTTTGGACCACGACTCAAGGGAAGATCCACCCGTCGTTTTCAACACAGAAAAAGATGAAAAAACCTTCACTTTTTGAGGGGAAAAAAGTTATAATGCGTGCAGTTGAAATTGGAATCAGAGGAAAAACGCAGGAAACCCTTGATCTGCGCTTTCTTCACGCCCCTCGGAGGATGGCATGTTCTCCGGATTCTTGTGGGTTTGTAATGGCACAAACTGGAGATTACAGGAGGCAATTAGTAAGCTATGAGAAGAAAACCAAAAAATGAAGATATAAATACCGGTGAATTACAAGATATATCCACTAATGACTCTGCTCTATATAATGAAATTCAACAAAAGCTTGAAACCCGGAATCATCAACTCTCGGAAAATTTGACATGGCTTTTTGCCAACATGCACCCGTACTTCTTCATCACCATGAAGGAGGAGACTAAGGCGATTATCAACCTTGCTGCAAAGCTGCATGACGTCCCAAA
Source organism: uncultured Desulfobacterales bacterium (assembly GCA_964413125.1). Classification (GTDB taxonomy): domain Bacteria; phylum Desulfobacterota; class DSM-4660; order Desulfatiglandales; family HGW-15; genus JAIPEI01. The sequence continues at coordinate 3,481 of CAYPSZ010000450.1, read as the reverse complement.
GGAAAGAAAGGTCACTCTCACGGATGAGGAAAAAAAGCTCATTCTGGCCCGCCGGGATGTTCCCGGTTCTCTCTATGATACTCTCAAAACCTTGCAAGAGCGCGAGATATCCTATGCGGAGATGATCCACTCCCACAAACCCATCCCCGGCACCAACAGCCCCCTGGAAATTCAGCGGTTCGATTTCGATCGCAAGGGTAATGAAGAGATTGCCGGCGCAGAGGCTGTCAATGTCCCGGCGGAAATCCGAAAAGGCGTCTTCGGCAGCATGAAGCGGCTGTACCCGGACTTTGACCTTGGTAAACTGGATGACATGTTGAACCTTTTCTGGCTCAACAACGAGCCCTATGTACGCATATCCCCTCCTGAAAGGATGGCTCGTGTCATACATCTTTATCAACAGGGCATGATGCATGATGGATTGTATCTTGATATCGAGACCAAGGACGATGAGTTACTCCAGAGAGAAAGCAGGATTCTTTTTTCCGTGGGCAACCCTCCGGGCAGACGCTTCCTTACCCAGGTAAGCGAGGTGTTCCAAAGGCTCGGGATAGGATTGCGGCGTTCCTATTGCCTGATAATCAACACGGGTGTTCATCCCTATTTTCTGGGCACTTTCTATGTGCTGACACATAAAGGCGAGCTTGTGGAAAAGGGCTCGGAACTCTCCGGGAAGCTGCAAACAGAACTCTATAACACCCAGATATTGTCCTCTTCCAGCGACGCTTATGTGAATTTCGTAGGGAAGGGGATCATGACCGGGGAGGAGGCCTCCCTGACAAACGCTTTCATCTCTTTTTGTCATACCGCCCTTGCCCACACCCAACCCGATCGTTTTGATGCGCAGGTAGTCAAAGATGCTTTCCATAGCGATCCCGGCATCACCCTCAAGCTGATCGACCTCTTCAGGATAAAATTCGATCCAAATACAAAGAAAAGAGAAAAAGCTTATGCCAAGGCCTTCAAAGAGACACAGGAATTCCTGGCTGCTTACAATACTGGACACAGGTATCTGGATGAAATCAGAAAGACCGTATTGCGCGCCTGCCTCCTGTTCATAAAGCACACCCTTAAGACCAATTTTTTCGTCCCTGAAAAGCACGCCCTTGCCTTTCGACTCGATCCGGCTTTTCTAAACGAGCTGGGCCCTGAGTTTACGTCAGACCTTCCCGAAGCCACCCCGTTTCGAATCACATTCTTTTTCACCCGGCACGCCGTGGGCTATCATGTGGGGTTTTCGGATATCGCCAGGGGAGGCTGGCGTACCATCATCTGCAGAAGCCAGGACGAGCACACCACCAACACCAACACCCTTTTTAGAGAGGTCTTTGTACTTGCACACACGCAGCACCTCAAGAACAAGGACATCTATCAGGGCGGATCAAAAATGACCGTTCTACTGGACGCAACCGATCTGGATTCCTCCGCCTCCATAACTCCGCGCCTTTACAAGGCCCAGTACGGTGTCATCAATGCTTTCCTTGACATATTCGTTACGGAAAACGGCAAGGCAAAGAATCCGCAGGTGGTTGACTATTATGGGGAAGACGAACCTATTGAGCTGGGCCCTGATGAAAACATGCATGATGAGATGATCGAATTCATCGCACATCAGTCGCGCAAGCGGGGTTATATCTTAGGCATCGGTATCATGTCCAGCAAACGAGTGGGGATAAATCACAAGGAATACGGTGTCACGTCCAGAGGAGTAGTCAAATTCGCAGAGACCGCCATGCGGGAACTGGGCGTAAATATCTTTAAGGATGCCTTTTCCGTCAAGTTCACGGGGGGCCCCAACGGCGATGTAGCGGGGAACAGCATGCGCCTTATTCTGGAGAGATGCCCCAAGGCCGAGATAAGATGCATTATTGACGGCCCGGCCGGTCTGTATGACCCGATGGGTGCAGATCGAAACGCATTGCGTAAAGTGCTTCTCAAGGAAGATCTGCACCGATTCGACCCTGAATCTCTTCACCCCGGGGGCTTTATCCTTTATCGCAATGAACGTCGTCAGGAAGGGCTGCGGGAGCTATACAAGAAGGCCGTCCGCACCGACCAGGGCGTCAAAGAGGTGTGGATTACAACAGATGACTTTCACAGGGAAATGGATGACCTGCTATTTGCTTTTCCCTCGGATCTCTTCCTCCCTTGCGGCGGAAGACCGGAGACCATAGACCGAACCAACTGGCAGAGGCTTTTGGACAAAAACGGAACCCCCAGCGTTAAGGCCATAACCGAAGGCGCCAACTCCTTCATAAGTCCGGAGGCCCGGTCAGAAATACAGAAGCAAGGGGTCTTGCTCCTTCGTGATGCCTCCGCCAACAAGTGCGGGGTGATCTCTTCATCTTACGAGATAATCGCCAACCTACTCATGAGCGAAGCGGAGTTTCTCAAGAACAAGGAGCCTTACGTAAATGATGTGCTGAGCATCCTGGAAAAAAGAGCCGAGGAGGAGGCCCTGCTAATTTTTGAAAGACACCGCCAAGGTACTTCGAAAAGGCTTTTTACTGAGATCAGTAACGAGACAAGCATGGAGATCAACAACCACTATGCCGATCTTTTCGAGTTCTTCCAGGGCCGTCCCGAACTGGCTGATCAGCCCCTTTTTCAAAAAGCCCTTCTGAATCACCTGCCTTCATTTATAAGTGATAATACCAAATTCAAGCGTCGCGTAAAAAAACTGCCTCTTAAGATAAAATTCGCCATACTGGCAGCCGAAATAGCCACAATGATAGTCTATCAGGGTGGCTGGCAGATGGATTTCGAAACCAGGCTCAAGGGTTATTTGAAGGAGAAATGGGGCGGCGCAAGGCTTCCTGTATGATCATCAATCCACACAAAGACCCCTTGCCGTCAGTAACGAGTCAATAGGCAAATGACCGGGTTGCGCCGAAATCTCTTGGGCTGGTTTAAAGGCTGTCAACAATGTATTTTGCAGCGGTGAATACAATAACACATGCTAGAATCCATTTGATGGCTGCGGCCGGCACGAATTTCTGGCAGCGGGCCCCGAGATACATGCCGGCCATACCGCCCAGACCGAATAAGAAACCCAGTAGCCAGTCCGGTGCAACGGACATGTTCGGATACAGAGGTGCAATAGCCTGGAAAAAGGCCACCCCGGCCATGGATGTCACAAAAGTCCCCATCAGGGCGGCCCCTGCAACGGTATAGACCGGTAACCCGAATATGCTCACAAAAAACGGGGCGATGATGGCGCCGCCCCCTATGCCATAGGTACCGCCTACGATACCTACGATGAAGCTCAGCGAGAAAATGCCCCAGAACGACACATCGAACGATTCTTCATAAAAGGTATAAGCCACTCGCTTGAAGTTGAAGCCGATTACCTTGATTGCCGGCAGGTCGGTTTCGGCGGACGCTTCCGGGCCGGCAGTCCGGGCCCTGTGGCGACGCACCATCTCATAGAAGCGCTTTTCACTGCCGGCCCGGAAGCAGATCGGAAGAGCGTCGTGTAGGG
>CAYPSZ010000449.1:0-6399 GCA_964413125.1 uncultured Desulfobacterales bacterium | reverse complement strand
AGGCTATTTCACTTCTGATTTCGTCCGGGTCCCCGAAGTAAATACAGTGTGCCGGACATACATTGTCTGCACATGCGGGCATGAGTTCATTTTCCACCCTGTGTATGCAGAGATTGCACTTTCGGGCCACACTCCTTTCCGAGTCAAATGCGATCACCTCGTAGGGACATTGGTCCATACAGAGCCCGCATCCGGTACATGCCTTGTCATCCATGACGACGATACCGTCAAACCTTACGGATACTGCTCCCTCAGGGCAGATCTCCATACAGGCCGGATCCTCACAATGCCGGCACATCTGGACGAAAAAAGTGAACGTAGTCGTGCCGTTAGATGTTTCCGGGCCCTTTTCCAAGACCTTGACCAGCCTGACGCCCACTGGGTCACGGTTTTCCTGCTTGCAGGCCAATTCACAGGTCCTGCATCCCCAACAGGACTCATGGTCGATGATGAGCTCATACGGCTTCATTGGCCCCGCCTCCCCCGCCATCCTCGGGACGGATCCTGCACAAAAGCGTCCGAACATGGGTTGCGCCCATGGCCGGATCACAATCTTCATAGGCATTGCTTGTAAGCATGTTGATGTTGGACTCATGCCAACCGTGGCCGGGGTCCTTTTTTTCCGGGAACCACCATCCGTGTTCCGCGGAAACGATCCCCGGGTCCATGCCGGCAAAGAACTTGGCGCGCTGTCTTACCGCACCCCTGGGGGACTCGATCACCACCCAGTCACCCTCCTTGATGCCTTCCCTGCGGGCGGTCTCAGGATGGATCTCCACCACAGGATCCGGGTGGAGTTCTCTGAGCCAGGGAATCTGCCGGTTCTCAGTGTGAAAAAAGCCGGGAACACGCCTTCCGGTGATCAGGATGTAGGGGTAACTCTCAAAGAGTTCGGGCGTGCTCACCGGACTCTCTGGCGGCTCCCTGTACTTCGGCAAAGGATCGTAGCCCCACTTCTCCAGCAGGGTGGAGTAGAGCTCAAACTTTCCCGTGGGCGTGGAAAACCCTTTCTGCTCATATTTTCTGTAGGTCACCTCTCCACGGAGATAATCCATTTCCTTGAAGTCCTTCCATCGGATCCCCATGGGCTCGAGGATGAAATCAAGACCTCCTTCAAAGGTGTCCCACCAGAACTCCCCCTGGCCCACCCTGTGTGCCAGGTCATTGAGCATCTCGTGATCCGACCGGCATTCACCGATCCGGACCACCTTTCTCCTCGGAAGAATGTAACCGTGGCGCTTCCAGAAATCGCCGACATAGTCCATTTCCAGCCAGGTGGCCGCGGGAAGGACAATATCCGCCAGCTCCGCGGTGGGTGTCATAAAAAAGTCCGACACCACGTGGAACTCCACGGCTTCCAAGGCCCTGCGTACTTCCCCGGCATTTGCGCGGGTCATCAAGGGATTGGAACTGATGAAAAAGAGCATCTTGACGGGATAGGGCTTTTCTTGGAGTACGGCGTCCCAGACGCATTTGGGGTTGATTATGGCAAAATTTCCGGCCAGCCTGAAACGGCCGCCGCCCAGCCGCTTTTCAGCCTGCTCGGGCGGAAGCATGTCATGGGCCCCGAAACGACCTACGTTCACTATCCCGGGGGGCTTGAACAGTACCTGCCCTCCCCTTGCGTCGATGTTGCCCGTGATGCCCATAAGGGCAAGAAGGGCCCGGTTGTTGTCAGCGCAGTTGACCTGCTGCTCGATGGCCACACCCCACTGAACGGCTGCGGGTTTCGTGGTCGCAAATAGCCTGGCCGCCTCCCGAATCTTTTGCTTCGGGACCCGGGTGATCGTCTCCACCCGGTCCGGGGTATATTCATTGACCCTTTCAACGAAGGGCCCCCACCCGTACACGTGGTTCTCCACGAAGTCCTTGTCATAGAGCCCTTCATTGACGATCACATAAAGCATTCCAAGGGCCAAAGCCGCATCCGTACCGGGTCTCAAGGGAAGCCATACATCTGCACGGGCGGCAATGCGGGTAAGCCTGGGGTCCACGGCAATGAGCCTGGCCCCGGCGTCCAGGGCCTGTGAGAAGGACTCTCCTTTGTAACAATCGGGATTGCTGATCACCACGTTGTTGCCCCATACCATGATGCACTTAGGGTTGTTTTCGTAGTCCACGATGGGATTGGTGCCGCAAGTGATTATGGTGGTGGCGATTCTGGGTCCGTAGCAGAAGTGCCCGGCCGTAAGGACGTTTGGGCTACCCAGGAGATTTGCAAAGCGGTAGATTACCGCCTCGTTGTCCCTCCCGGTTCCATAGCCTAAGACAATGGACTCCGCGCCATACTCCTTCTTGTATTGCAGGATCCTGCCGGCGATGGCGTCCAGGGCCTCCTCCCAGGATATGCGCTCCCACTTTCCGCTCCCCTTAGGACCGATGCGGCGGACAGGATGGGTAAGCCTATCAGGATGATAGACCAACTGTGTGGATGCGATCCCTTTTGAACAGAGGGTTCCGTGATTGATGGGACAGCCGGGGTCGCCTGCTATCTTCTCGATCTTACCGTCCTTCAGGTAGACGAGCACACCGCACCCACCATGGCACATTCTACAATGGCTCTTGACCACAGCGTCATAGCCATAGACTTCCTTTTCTCTTTGAACATCCGAGTATTTGAAACGAGGCATCCATAGCTCCTTTAAAGCCCGCACTCATGTTATATGCTCTTCTGCAATTATGCACGGGATTGCTTTTCAAGCCTGCAACTCCTTGTTTTTAAAGCTCTTTACACACGCCTACTCACAACCGGATGTCCGGGCCTGAGCCCCGCTTTGCAAGAGGGCCTCCAACTTGTCCCGGCTCAACCTCAGGTAATCGCGATCCGGGGAGAAGACCTCCAGTGTCAGTGTATTATTATAGCCTATTTCCCCCAGGGCGCGCATGAGCAAGGGGTAATCCACGTTTCCGGCTCCCACAGGCAAATGTTCGTCTTCCCGGCCGCGATTGTCACTGGCGTGCACATGGGTGATCCGGCTCCCGTGTCGTTTAATGAAAGCCAGATTCCTGTACTCGCCGTTGGTCGCGATGTGGGCGTGTGCAAGGTCCAGAGTCATACCCAGGGAAGGATACCGGGCCAGAACCGCATCGAAATGTTCCGGTTCGGTAAGAGACACGGACCCCGGCGTCATGTTCTCGAGGGCAACGGGGAGATCCAGTGATCGTGCGCGGCCCAGTACGGTCTTGAGGGTCTCCATCATATGGGTCCGGACGATTTCGGGCACCCTGGTGCCCAAGCCGGTTCCGTGGGCCGGATGAAGCACTATCTTCTCCGCACCCATATGTTGCGCGGTCTCAAGCGAGTCAAGGAGTTCAGCCACCGAGGCCTCACGTAAGGCCGGCGTGAGGTCGGCCGCCGACACAAAGGTGGGAAGGTGACAAACGAGCCCCAGGCCAAGGTCCTCCAACGCGTTGGTGATGAGTGCCATTTTCTCACGCAGAACCAGGTGATGGGCCTCCGGCGCATCCATGGTTACTTCCACATAGTCGAATCCGAGCCGGGCCAGGGTCTCGATCTCCGGCAGAATAGGATGAAGCGGGGAGTTCATGGCCCCGAATCTAATCATCTTGTTTTCCTCCCTTCTCTTAAAAAACCCTGTTAATATAGCGTCTGAAGTTCCACATCTCAACGATGCTTTTTTGGGGGGGGAATACAATTAAAAATGATGATGACCATGAACCGGCTTCGCCGTGAACTCTTCCGGATCGACGGCAAGGGCTTCAATGCATATAAAGACTTGCAGGGGGACTATGACTTCGGCTGGTTCACCCTGCACATTGATCACGTCCAGGGAGATCCCTTTGCAGCCCCTTCCCTGCTGCGCGCTCGTGTACCCATGAACCGCGCCTCCTTTCCCAGGGATCTATACAGGAACCGGGTCCGCCGAATAGCCCTTGAGGACTTCGCTGCCCGACGAACCGACCTGGCCGTCTTTCGCGAGTCACGACGTATTCAGGGAAGCGGCAAGAGCGGGATGATAAGTATTGATTCAGGAGGGCAGGAGGTTTTTGAGCGGACCGCCTGCAAGGTGACTAAGGAGTGGGTGGAAATTCGGTTCTTTGCCGGCCTCCCCGCCGCCGGCCGGAGCATCCTCGGCCGCCAGGCCCAGGTCATGCTCTGCGACGCCCTTCCGAACATAGTCCAAAAGGGGCTGCTGTGGCGTACCTATCCGGAAAAACCTGCATGGGCGTTCGTGGAGTGTGTGGAAAACCAGGAGTCAATTCGAGAACGCCTTGACGAACTCGGGCTCGTGGCATTTGTGGGCGACCGGTCCATCCTTCCTCGCGAAGCAGGGAACAGCCAGCGCCCCATGCCCAAGGGCAAGGCGGTGCCGTTCGTATCTCCGAAATCCCTTCGAATTCGCATCGGGCTTCCAAATCCCGTGACCCGGGAGGCCGGCGCACCCAGGGAAATAACCGGGATGGGCATACCCAAGGGCGTCACCCTGATCGTTGGCGGAGGCTATCACGGGAAGTCCACACTCCTGAAAGCCCTTGAAAAGGGTATTTATCCCCATGTCCCGGGGGACGGCCGGGAGTACGTGGTCACGTCCAGGGACGCAGTCAAGATAAGGGCGGAGGAAGGCCGGCGAGTGGAGAGGGTAAACATAAGTCCCTTCATCAACGGCCTGCCTGGAGGGATTGACACCCATGCCTTCTCAACAGACAACGCCGGCGGGAGCACCAGCCAGGCGGCCAACATTGTGGAGGCCTTGGAAATGGGGGCGGATACACTTCTTCTGGACGAAGACACATCCGCCACAAACTTCATGATACGTGACGCCCGCATGCAGGCACTGGTGAGGAAGGAGTTCGAGCCCATAACGCCTTTTATCGAGCGTATTCGTGAGCTCTACGAAGCCTTGGGCGCTTCCACGATACTGGTCATGGGCGGGTGCGGGGACTACTTCGATGCGGCGGACCTGGTCATCATGATGAAGGAGTTCTTGCCGGTGGACGTCACGCAGGAGGCTGCTCGGGTGGCTGAAAAACTGCCCGCCGCCAGGCACCAGGAGACAACACCTTCAGTTGACTGGCGATTCAAACGTAGGCCGGTACCGGCAAGCTTCGATGCATCCCAGGGAAGGAAGCGCGTCAAGATCGATGCCAAGGCCCTGGATACCATCCTGTATGGGGCCGACCGTATCGACGTAAGAAATGTGGATCAGATAGTGGACTTCAGCCAGAACCGGGCCGTGGGCACCGCCATTCATTTGGCCTCTTCGCGTTTCATGGACGGCAAGCGCCCTCTGCGCGAGGCTCTGGAAGAGCTTGATCAGTACCTGAATATAAACGGGCTTGACCTGCTTGACCCCTTTCACAGGGGGGAAAAGCACCCGGGAACCTTTGCCCGTCCGCGCAGGTACGAGATCGCCGCGGCCATCAACCGGCTCAGGTCCGTCAAATTCCGCTGACTTCCACCAATAAGCCGGAAGATCAGAGCTCCCCCGGCAACGGGTCCGGCCTTCCCCCCAGGTAGTCCGGCCCCAGGATTCCATGGACCACAGGGAGCGAATGCAGGGCGGGCGGCCGAAAACCGAATACGTACTCCAAAAATACCGTCACTATTTTGTATGTGGCCCCCCACAGTATCTCTTTGCCGTAAACCTCCCGGTGAACAAAACAAGGCAATTCTTGTATTTCGGGTTCGGCGGTTTCGTGCGCCGTCCCGTCCGCGTCAAAACGCAGTCGATAGCGGGCGTAAAGCTCCGGCGTGAGCAGGGCTCGCAAGGGGATATACACAACCCGCTCCACCTCCCAGTTGGGGAAAAAACGGGTCTGCCGGCGTATCCATCCGGCCATCGGGTAGATGATTCTTCGAAAAAGCACCAGTTCCTGGGCTGGAAGCGGTCCAAGCACGCTCACACCTAAAGGATTCAGTCTCATCTCCTCCAACCCTTCCCTGAGGCCGGTTGCCAGTAGAAGCGACAGCCTTCGAGCTTCCCGGGGTCTAAAGCGGCGCCAGCGTCGCCAGTAGGGCCAGCGGGCCAAAGGAAAGCCCGGAAGTGACAAGAGCCTTCCCAGAAAAGCATCAAGTCCCAAAGACATGCTCCCGCCGGGGAAACAGAGATCACCAGGCTGCTTGACCTGGCTGGATCTTTTATTAAGTACAACGCAGGGCTCGCCGTGTTTGCCTCCTTTGCCGCAATGGTTGCCCAGCAGGAAAAGAACCGATGAGTTTTCCGTGGACTTAGAGACTCCTTTGGGAAAAACCGCCCCGCTCGGGTTTCGTTCATTCAAAGCACGGGCCACGTGTTCCGCCAGGGCCTTTGGTTCCCTTAACAGCCTGACCGCATCAATGTTCAGCAAGACTTCCTCTCCGACTCTCCAAGTTTCCATGCCTCCATCAAGTTCCAAGGCGGGCCATTGCCCGCCCGGCACCCAAACTTCTTTTTTTTC
>CAYPSZ010000448.1:0-5999 GCA_964413125.1 uncultured Desulfobacterales bacterium | reverse complement strand
TTTTCGCAAGATCAAGGACAATTCCGCAGGATAGCGGAATTGGATCCCGCCGGAGGCGGGACCCGAAGGGCGAGGGCCATGGATGGCCCGAGTCAAATCTAGGGATTACGCGGAGGCGTACTTACGTACGCCGCACAAGGAATCCCGCAGATTGACGCCGAGATTGCGGAAAATAGCCATTTCTGGATGGAAACTAGCTGATCCTTATTGAGGCGTATCGGCTCAGCCTACAGAGGAATGTTCCCATGCCTTCTATCCGGGATGCTGGTCTTTTTCTCCCGTAGCATCCCAAGAGCCTTGATCAACCTCGGGCGGGTGGCTTCCGGGAAAATGATGTGGTCAATGTAACCCACCTCAGCCGCCCTGAAGGGACTGGCGAAATTATTCCGGTACTCATCAACAAGTCGGTTCCTGGTCCCCTCAGGGTCTTCCGAGTCCGCTATCTCTTTGCGGAAAATGATGTTGGCGGCGCCTTCGGGCCCCATCACGGCTATCTCCGCGGATGGATAGGCGAAGTTGATGTCTGCATCCAGGTGTTTGCCGGACATGGCGATATAAGCGCCGCCGTAAGCCTTTCTGGTCACCACGGTGATCTTGGGCACAGTTGCCTCGCTGTAGGCGAATATTATTTTGGCCCCGTGCTTTATGATGCCGCCGTATTCCTGCTGCACTCCGGGTAGGTACCCTGGAACGTCCACGAATGTTATCAGGGGGATGTTGAATGAATCGCAGGTGCGAACGAACCTTGCGCATTTCATGGAGGCATCTATGTCAAGGCATCCGGCGAGAAAACGGGGCTGATTGGCCACGATTCCCACGGCGACCCCGTTGAGACGGCCGAACCCAACGACCATGTTCATGGCGTAGTGCTGATGAACTTCCAGAAAAGTTCCGTGATCAAGGATTTTCCGAATAAGTTCCTTCATGTTGTAAGGAAGCCGCGGATTGGTCGGGACCAGTTCGTTGAGCTCCGTATCCATCCGGTTCGGGTCATCCGTACACTCGGTATCAGGAGTTCTTTCACGGTAGTTTTGGGGCAGGTATGCCAGGAGCTGCCTGACCCTTTCAAGGGCTTCCCGGTCCGAGTCTTCGGCAAAGTGCGCAACGCCGCTCTTGCTGTTATGAGTCATGGCCCCGCCCAGCTCTTCAGCAGTGACTTCTTCTGAAGTTACGGCCTTGATCACCTGAGGGCCCGTAATGAACATGTTACTGGTCTTCTTCACCATTACGGTAAAGTCGGTCAGGGCCGGAGAATAGACCGCTCCACCGGCACAAGGTCCCATAATAACTGATATCTGGGGCACCACTCCCGAAGCGAAAACGTTCCTCTTGAAAATCTCGCCGTACCCGCCAAGGCTGATGACGCCCTCCTGAATCCGTGCCCCGCCCGAATCATTCATGCCGATCACCGGCGCCCCGTTTCGGATTGCCAGGTCCATTACCTTACAGACCTTTTCTCCGAAGGCTCCGCTCAATGACCCGCCGAATACTGTGAAGTCCTGAGCGAATATGAACACCTTCCGCCCATTGACGGTGCCATACCCCGTCACAACCCCATCGCCCGGGATCTTCTTCTTCTCCATGCCGAAGTCGTGGCATCGATGAACAACAAACTTATCTATCTCCTGGAAGCTGTCCTTGTCGAGAAAATGGGCAATCCGCTCGCGTGCTGTCATTTTCCCCTTGGCATGCTGCTCTTCTATTCTTTTTTCACCACCGCCTATCTCGGCTTCGCGATTTCGCCTTTCCAGCTCCCTGATTTTGTCTTCCATCTCCATGCAGCGTCTCCGGCAGGAGGAGAAGATACCCCTCTGTCCTTAAAGAGTTTAGAATTTCCTCAAAAAAACCATGAGGCGGATAACTTCCCGGACTTCCGTAATTATTCTAGAATCATTAGGACGGCTTCAGCGTCCACGGCATCCCCTGCGCTGCACTTGATCTCTTTCACGGTTCCGGATTCACCGGCAACCACAGGCAGTTCCATCTTCATGGCTTCGAGGATAACGACTTCATCGCCCTCGTTTACCGAATCACCCACACTCACTTTCACTTCGATGACCTTCCCGCCCATAGGAGCATTGATCTCACTCACGATTACTTCCTCCTTTTGTTATTGATCTTCAGCAGTCTCGAAAAACATGTAGAAATGAATTCGTGATATAACACCGAAGATCCGTGCGTTGTCAAGATCAAAGTCACGCCACAGGAGCCTTGACACGACCGTGCATGTTAACTAGTATACAGCATTTTAGTTGACCTGCTAAGGCATTCCAAAGCATAGTGATGCCTAAATAGTGTCACAGGAGGTCCTCACATGCCAGTCTATACATGGGTTGCAGAAACCCGCAAAGGCAGAAAACTGAAGGGCGAACTAGAGGCCGCTGATGAACGAATCGCCATGAGCCAGTTGAAAAGGCGGAATCTCACTGTCAAGAAACTCAAACCGAAACCAAAGGACCTGTTCGAGAACGTTGCTTTCATGCAGCCCAAAGTGACCAAGAAGGACCTGGTTATTTTCACCCGACAATTCTCAACCATGATAGACGCAGGCCTTCCCCTGGTCCAGGGACTGGGTATCCTGGCCGAGCAGGCTGAAAACAAGACCTTTCGAAATATTCTGAAGCAGATCTCAAAAGATGTTGAAGGCGGCTCCACTTTGGCAGAGGCCATGAAGAAGCACCCGCAGGTCTTTGATGACCTTTTCGTGAACCTGGTGGCGGCCGGTGAGGTGGGAGGCATACTCGACATCATCATGCGCAGGCTGGCCACCTTCATAGAAAAGGCTGAGAAGCTTAAGAGCCAGATCAAGGGTGCCATGACCTATCCCATTGTTGTCGTGGCCATCGCCATCATCGTAATAGCCGTCATCCTCATCTTCGTCATACCGGTTTTTGAAGACATGTTCTCCAGTTTTGGTCAGGCGCTTCCAGTACCCACCCAGGTGGTGGTGAATATGAGCCAATTCATGAAAGGCAATATCCACTGGGTGATCTTGACCCTCATGGCCATCGTGTTTGCCTTCAAGAAGTTCCGCGCAACCAAGAAGGGACGCAGAATAACGGACGATCTCATGCTCAAGCTGCCGATCTTCGGCGACCTGCTCAAGAAGACCGCTGTGGCAAGATTTACTCGCACCCTGGGAACCATGATAAGCAGCGGTGTCCCCATTCTTGACTCACTTGAAATCGTAGCCAAAACCAGCGGCAATGTTATCCTTGAAGAAATCATATTCGAGGTAAGAGGGAGTATTGCGGAAGGCCAAACCATTGCAGAACCCCTCTCGGAAAACGATATCTTTCCGGGGATGGTCGTTCAGATGATCTCCGTGGGAGAAGCCACCGGGGCCCTGGATACAATGCTTGAAAAAATAGCCGACTTCTACGATGAAGAGGTGGATGCCGCCGTGGCCGCATTGACCTCAATGCTGGAACCCCTTCTCATGCTTTTCCTCGGCGGCGCCATCGGCGGTCTGGTGGTAGCCATGTATCTGCCGATTTTTTCCATGGCTGGAGCCATCGGTGGCTAAGACCCATACCCGGCCTCTTCAGCGGGAAGTATTTGTGCGGAATGCAAAAAGCCCGGGCTCTCAAAGGAATTCCGACGCCGGCTTTAGCGCGGGCCCACACACTTCCGGTGAAATGAGTGCCGAAGGCAATACATGACTCCGTTTCAGGCATGACTTCACAGATCTGGAAAACACCTCCTGAAGAACTCCCGAGCCGTCTTCAACGGCTCATGTTCCTCCGGGTGCTGATCGTATCCGCACTGCTGGGGGCCTCACTGTTCCTCCAGGCGCGAAAGACAAGCGCCTATTTCGGCGATATTCAGACTTCGCATTACGTATTAATATCGGTTGTATATTTTCTTACATTCATTTATATTATACTTCTAAAAAGAATTCGTAATTTACGCAGATTAGCCTATATACAGCTCTTTATTGATACCTTTATTGTAACCGCATTCATTTACGCCACCGGCGGCATCGAGAGTTTCTTCTCTTTTCTTTACATCCTCACCATAATAAGCGCCAGCATACTGTTGTACCGTCGCGGAGGACTACTTATCGCCTCCAGCAGCAGCATTCTCTACGGGGCCTTCCTGAACCTCCACTATTACCGCGTTATTGTGCCGCACGGGGTTCATGTGGGACCACCTACGGAAGACCAGGGTGCGTACATCCTTTTCCGCTTTCTTGCCCATACCGCAGCCTTCTATATTGTTGCCATGCTGAGCAGCTACCTGTCTGAGCAGACGCGAATCAGCCGGGATGAGCTCGAGGCTAAAAAGGTTGATATCAGTAAGCTTGAGGTTTTGAACGAACGTATCGTCCAGAGTATGACGTCCGGCTTGATAACAGTGGACCATGAAAGGCGAATCATTCTTTTTAACCCCGCTGCGGAAATCATCTTCGGAATTCATGCTGATAAGGCGAACGGCAAAAGGATCGATGAACTCTTTCCCTCACTGCAGGACTACGTGGATCCCGAAGCTCCCCTGCCGAGCGGCCGGCCGACCATGGTGGACATCCCTTACAAACACAAGGAAGGCAAGGATTTGTATCTTCGCGTGACCGTGTCTCCCTTGAGTATGCCTGGAGGGAACACCATCGGAAGGATCCTGATTGTGCAGGACCTGACGGAAATAAAGCGCATTGAAAAAGAGATGCATCGTGTGGAAGGCCTTGCCATGGTGGGAGAACTGGCGGCCGGCATCGCCCACGAGATTCGCAATCCAATGGCCTCCATAAGCGGATCCATTCAGGTCCTCAAAGAAGGATTGGACTTGAAAAACGATAACGGTGTCTCCGCTCGCCTTATGGACATAGTCATGAGGGAAATCAACCGGCTCAACCACCTGGTGGGTAATTTCCTACAGTATGCCAGACCCCCCAAGACCACAGTCCGCCGTTTCGAACTTAACAAGTTGATCCTGGACTCCCTGGACCTTTTCCGGAATTCATGTGGGGAAACAGGCAAAATTCTAGTAATAACGCGCTTTGAAGAGCCAATACAAATGGATTCGGATCCTGAACAGATCAAGCAGATTATCTGGAACATCCTGTTGAACGCAAGGGACGCGATGACGGAAGGTGGAACACTCTATGTTGAAACACATATTGGAAACGATAAAGAAGAACCTGAAAAGAATCCAGGTGAAGTGGAAGTGATCGTCAGGGATACAGGGGCCGGGTTCACCCTCGGGGCCCTTGACAACCTCTTCACTCCATTTTTTACGACCAAGGAGGAAGGCTCCGGTTTGGGGCTGGCCACGGTGAAACGAATCATAGAAGGACTTCACGGCCGGGTCAGAGGAGAAAACCATCCGGAAGGCGGCGCCCGGATAATCCTGAATCTTCCCCTTGCCGCAGAGGCCAAGGAGGCACATTGACAATAGACACCCTCAGCAGCCGGTCATGGCTATCCACCGTTCACCGCCCGAGCCGGTATATCGGAAACGAGCCGAACGTCATACGCAAACCTAGGGGCAAAACAGAGATTCTCTTAGGGCTTGCCTTCCCTGACATCTACGAAGTGGGCATGAGTCATCTGGGCCTTCGCATTCTCTATCATATTCTAAATGAACCTGATTGGCTTTCTGCGGAAAGAGTATTCTGCCCCTGGGTCGACATGGATAAAGCTCTTCGGGAACACGGTCGCCCTCTTGAGACTTTGGAATCCGGGACTCCCTTGAGCGAACTGGACATCCTGGGCTTCAGTCTTCAGCATGAACTCTGTTACACGAATGTCCTCACCATGCTGGATCTGGCGGGTATCCCCTTTTCAGCCGCCGGAAGGGACGAAACTCATCCCCTGATAATTGCGGGAGGTCCGGCCTGTTTCAATCCCGAGCCTGCAGCGGCCTTGTTTGACGCCATTCTTGTGGGTGATGGAGAGAGGGCAGCTTTGGATATCTGCTCATGTGTCCGCCGGGCGGTAAATCAAGGTAAGAAGCGCTACGACCTCTTGACCGAGCTGAAGGACATCGAAGGAGTGTATATC
>CAYPSZ010000447.1:0-17407 GCA_964413125.1 uncultured Desulfobacterales bacterium | reverse complement strand
ATGGCCGCTGCTTCTTGCTCGAGGTCATCTTTGGGGGTGATCACCGGCTTGGTGACATCCGGGTCCTGTCCCCAGAGATCCAGCAGGAAAAGGGCCGGGACTTTTTGCTCGAGTATGCTCGCCGCTTCTTCAAAATCTTTTGCCTGAACAAAGTCAAAGCCTTCGGCCTGCGGCGCGATCTCCTGCCGCACCAGCCCGTGCTCGAAATCCGAATCGTCGATAAAGCATATAACGGGTTTCATCATCAAAGCCCTCTTCCGGTAAGCTGTTCCAGCGCTTCCAGGTATTTCTCCCGTGTCTTCAAAACGATCTCTTCCGGCAACCTGGGTGGAGGCGGGGTCTTGGGCCAGTCCAAGCCGTTTAGGTAGTCACGGAGGTATTGCTTGTCAAAACTCTTCTGGGGCCCGCCCGGGAGGTAGGTATCCATGGGCCAGAAACGGGAGGAGTCGGGTGTAAGGACTTCGTCGATAAGTATTATACGGTCCTCCAGGCGGCCGAACTCGAATTTTGTGTCGGCGATGATGATCCCCTTTGTTGCGGCATAGTCCCGGCCGAAGGCGTAGATTTCAAGGCTCAATGCGCGAACCGCTTCGGCCGTTTCCCGCCCCAGCAACTCCACCGCCTTGTCAAAGGAGATGTTTTCATCGTGATTGCCGGATTCGGCCTTGGTCGAGGGGGTGAATATGGGTTCGGTCAGTTTTTCAGATTCCTGAAGGCCCTCCGGCAAAGGGATCCCGCAGATGGTTCCAGTTTGCTGGTACTCTTTCCATCCGGACCCGGAAATATAACCACGGACGATGCACTCCACGGGGAGTGGTTCCGTCTTTCTTACCAACATACTGCGGCCTTCGAGTGCGTCAACGTAAAGGTTGCAAGGCTTCGGATAGGCGGTCGGGTCTGTTGAGATAATGTGATTCTCCACAACCTGCTCCAGTCGACTGAACCAGAAGGTGGAGATCATGGTGAGTATCCGGCCTTTGTCCGGAATAGGGTCGTCCATGACCACGTCGAACGCGGACATGCGGTCGCTGGCTACGATGAGAAGCTTGTCGTCCAAATCGTATACGTCCCGGACCTTGCCTCTCTTCAGAAGGGGAATTTCTTTAAAATCGGATTGCATGAGAACGTGCTGTGTCATTTCTGTCTCCTTGGCTGATAACTTATGGACGGCCTTTGGCCCCAATTGCGGTCAGGCCTGCGTGTCAACAACTTCCGGGCCTTCCTTGTGGGTGATCTTGATTCCGAATGATTTTCCACGGGCTCGGGAAAAAGTCAAGCCCGGAGGGGCTGTTATGTAACAGAAAATCCATAATATGGAAAAACCATAATTAATGCCCCGGGGCCGGGTTTTGAATTGAAAGCAAAAAACGGATGGGATAAAAGTGAAGTCTTCTACATCGTTGTTTGATTGCAAGCAATGGCCGGCCTCTAATAGATTGATTTTGCCATGCTCATCTCCAGTGAAAACCGAAGGTTGCGCGAAGACATATTGAGGTTTGACGGACGGATAGACCGGATGCATATTGATTTTCTGGCTTACCGTGCCGGTGAGGCCCCTAGAATGCCGGACTGGGAGGGGCTTGAGAAGGAACTCCTTGGCTTCTCCCGCAGAAAGATCTTTGACCTGGAGTTAAGGAATCAACTGGATCGGGTGTTGTACAAGTTCCAGAACCGCAAGAAGATCTGGCTCAAATGGGCCGATGAGTACCAGAAACAGGTGCTCTAATCTCTACAGGACTTGTAGGGCAAAGAAAGCAAGAAATACAAGGTCGGCTTGACAAAAGGAAAGGCAATCTTAATTTTTACCGTAAGTTCCTGTTGGAGCGATAAAAGTTTTAATAGACATTTCGTCGTGATGGAGACGACTTCATAGTCAGGAGGAACAGCTTCATGCGCTTTGACAAATTCACACTTAAATCTCAGGAGGCCCTGCAAGAATCGCAGCAACTTGCAGAACGCTTGGGGCACCAGCAGATCGAGCCGGAGCATCTTGCACGGGTGATTCTAAGTCAGCAAGACGGGGTTGTGCCGCCGATTCTTGGAAAAATCGGGGCCGACCGAGGTCAACTCATAAAGACTTTTGACAATGCCCTCCAAAAGCTTCCCAGCGTCTCGGGCGCCGGTACCGGTCAGTCCTACCTGTCATCCCGCGGAAAGGCGGTCCTGGACGCCTCGTTCAAGGAAGCTGAACACCTGAAGGATGATTATGTCAGCCTTGAACATGTGCTCCTGGCCATCGCACAGGAGCAACGTGGAAACGCCGCCCGCATCCTGGCCGCATCGGGCGTGACAAGGGATACGGTGCTTCAGGCCATGAAGGACATAAGAGGAGGTCAGCGTATCACGGACCAGAATCCGGAAGACAAGTACCAGGCCCTGGAACGGTTCGCCAAGGACCTGACAGAGATGGCTTCCAAGGAAAAGCTTGATCCTGTTATCGGGCGGGATGATGAAATCCGACGAGTGATCCAGGTTCTTTCAAGGAGGACCAAGAACAACCCTGTTCTCATAGGCGAACCCGGGGTTGGAAAGACCGCCATAGTGGAAGGCCTGGCCCAGCGAATAGTGCGTGGCGATGTGCCCGAGACCCTGAAGGACAAGCAGGTGGTTGCTCTGGATATGGGGTCTCTCATCGCCGGGGCCAAGTACCGGGGTGAGTTCGAAGACCGGCTCAAGGCCGTCCTGAAAGAAGTTGTTGACGCTCAGGGACGGATCATAATGTTCATAGACGAGATGCATACCATGGTGGGTGCGGGTGCTGCGGAAGGCGCCGTGGATGCCTCAAACATGCTCAAGCCGGCCTTGGCCCGGGGAGAACTCCGTTGCGTGGGCGCCACAACCATCAAGGAATACAGAAAGCACATTGAAAAAGATGCAGCCCTTGAGCGCCGTTTTCAACCCGTCATGGTGGAGGAGCCTTCGGTGGAGGACACCATCTCCATCCTCAGGGGACTAAAGGAAAAATATGAGGTCCATCACGGGGTGCGGATCCAGGACTCGGCCCTTGTTGCGGCGGCAACCCTCAGTCATCGCTACATCACCGACCGTTTTCTCCCTGACAAAGCCATCGACCTCATAGACGAGTCCACTTCCAGACTACGCATTGAAATCGACAGCATGCCCAGCGAGATAGACAATGTTCAGCGCAAGATCACGCAGCTCGAGATTGAAAAGGAGGCTCTCAAGAAGGAAAAGGACAAAGGCTCCAAGGAGCGGCTCCTCAAGTTGGAGGAGGAACTAAAGGCGCTGAAGGGTGAAACAGAAGATATGATGGGTCATTGGCAGAAAGAAAAGGCCGCCATCATGCGTATCCGGGAGACCAAAGAGAAACTGGAAGTCACTCGTGCCGAGGCCCAGATGGCGGAGCGACAGGGGGATTTGTCCCGTGCCGCCGAACTCAAGTACGGCACCCTGATTGAGCTGGAAAAGCAGCTGGAGGAAGAGAACCGCAACCTGGTGGAACTTCAAAGCCGGCTTAAGATGCTCAAGGAAGAGGTGGATTCAGAAGACATCGCAGAGGTGGTGGCCAAGTGGACGGGCATTCCCGTGGCCCGTTTGATGGAAGGCGAAAGGGAAAAACTGCTCAAAATGGAGGAACGCCTGTCCGAAAGGGTGGTGGGACAGGATCAGGGTATAATCGCCGTGTCCAATGCAGTGCGTAGGGCCCGATCAGGGCTCCAGGACCCGAACCGGCCGGTTGGATCCTTCATATTCATGGGGCCCACCGGCGTGGGCAAGACCGAATTGGCTCGCGCCCTGGCTCAATTCCTGTTCGACGACGAAAAGTTCATGATAAGAATAGACATGTCCGAGTACATGGAGCGTCACTCAGTGGCCAGGCTCATAGGAGCGCCCCCGGGATATGTGGGTTACGAAGAAGGAGGCTATCTGACTGAAGCGGTGCGCAGGCATCCTTATTCCGTCGTCCTTTTCGACGAGATCGAAAAGGCCCACCCGGACGTTTTCAACGCCTTGCTCCAGATACTGGACGACGGTCGCATGACCGACGGCAAGGGACGCACCGTAGACTTCAAGAATGCCGTCCTCATAATGACATCGAACGTGGGGAGCCAGTGGATCCAGGAGTTGGGCGAGCGGGACAAGGAGGAAGTGGAAAAACTCGTGATGGACGCCTTGAGAAGCACCTTCCGCCCCGAGTTTCTCAACCGGATCGATGACATCATTATTTTCAATTCACTGAGCATCGAACAGATCAAGCGGATTGTAGACATTCAGGTGGTTCGGCTTGAAGACCGGCTGGCCCACAGTAAGATCACCCTTGAACTCACTGAGGGGGCAAAGGAGTACATAGCCAAGACCGGTTTCGATCCGGTCTACGGCGCACGTCCCCTCAAGCGGATTATTCAAAAGATGATTCAGGATCCGCTTGCAGTGAAAATCCTGGAGGGGACGGTTCAGGAAGGAGATCATGTGACCGTGGACGTGGAAGGCGACGGGATAACTTTCCGGTAGTGCCTCCTTTCTCGTTTATCCGGCGAGTTTACCAAGGGACAAGAGAATCGGGCCGCGCTCGAAAGAGCGCGGTTTTTTGTCTTGAGGGTTTGTCAGTGACCGGACCGGTCCGCTCGTCAAACCCCTCATGTGCCGCCGTACCCTATGGAAACCTTTTCCCCTTCCACAATTACGGGCACCTTGCGTTGACCCTTGGATAAGACTAGCATGTCATCCAGACTTTTCCGGTCTTTCTTGACATCCAGGTACTCATGGTCCGGGAGAGCCGCACGGGCTCGGTCCGTGTAGGGTCACCCCGATTTTCCGTAGATCTTGATCTTGTGGGCCATCTGATTTTCCTCCTTTCGTGGGTTGCAGATGAGGTGATCGCGGCATCGCACAACGTGCGGTGAAACTCCTACGCTTACCGCCGTGAGCGATCTGCATCCCTCATTCCTGAATTGATCAGGCGTCTCAGCCTGGGTGAGACCTTGAAGGTTACATAATGCTTGGACCCAAGGATGATACGTTCGCCGGTTTTGGGTTGCGGCCCGGACGTGCCCATCTGAAACGGGTTTGAAAGGACCCGAAACCATATATGCGGATATCATTCCCCCTTTCAAGCGCCCCCTTTACTATTTCAAGTGTGGCATTGACAAGTTCGGTTGCCCGCTTTCGGGTTAGCGGTGTATAATCCAGTTCCGGGAAAAGAGACTGCTGGCCCTTACGTTTTCTGCGATTCATGAAGTGGACCTTGTCGATCACGCTGTTCACAAGGTCCTTCTTGGTGACCGTCATGGGCTGCTCTCACAAAGGGGGTGGGCCATGGCCGTGCAGATGGTTCAATAACGTTCTCACAGGGGGCGGGATTTGTCAACGCCGGATAATCCCGCAAAAGTATGAAAAGGCGTGAGCAGATGCGACCGGCGTTTCATCCAAGATTAATCAACAGTGTCTTTGGTGATCCGGGCCTCTTCGTGCCCTTTCACTTTGAACGAAGGGCCTTGCTGTTCGACTTGGGGGACCTGTCGCCGTTGACTTCACGGGAACTCCTTTCCGTGACCCACGCCTTTGTATCTCACACCCATATGGATCACTTCATAGGTTTTGACGCCCTCCTTCGCGTTTTCCTGGGGCGCGGGCGCACCCTCCACCTCTATGGACCACAGGGGTTCTTCGATCGTGTGGAGGGGAGGCTCGCAGGGTATACGTGGAATCTTGTGGGAGATTTCACCAATGATCTTGTCCTGGAAGTGACCGAGGTCCATTCCCACATAATGTTGACACGAACGTACAGATCCAGCCGGCGATTTCAACCGGCAGTGGCGGACAGGAAGACTCCGTTCCGAGGTCTCCTTTTGCAGGAACCGCGTATACAGGTGGAGACGGTGATACTGGACCACCACATCCCTTGCCTGGCGTTCTCACTGAAAGAGCGTTTTCACGTCAACATCGACAAGGCGGCCCTGAAGGATTTGGGGCTGCCTGTGGGGCCCTGGATAGATCAATTCAAGGCCGCTCTTTATGAAGGACGTCACCCTGAGAGCTTGTTCAAGGTGATATGGAATGACGGAGAAGGGGGCCATGGGACAATGCGATTCGAACTGGGGGCCCTGGCGCACCGTATCGCCCGTATTTCTCCGGGGGGGCGGATCGCTTACATAACCGATGCGGGAGCGAATCCGGAAAATTGCGACCGCATATTAGCCCTCGCTTCGGGTGCCGACCATCTGTTCATCGAGGCGTCTTTTCTTGGAACAGAGGAGGTCCTGGCTGCGAAGAAGCACCACTTGACCGCTGAACAGGCGGGGGCTCTGGCGGCAAGGGCGGGGGTCCGCAATTACAGCCTGTTTCATTTCTCTCCACGATACCGCGGCAGGGAGGCCGAATTCCGACAAGAGGCGACAAAAGCATTTCAGCGGGAGAGGGCTCAAAATCAAACCTTGATCTCTTCGGATATGACCTCCATCATGGCTGAATGAACAAGAGGGTTTCCAGCCACCAGGCTGGGGTCGCCGGGCCGGTATTCAGCCCCTTCAAAGGTCGTGACCACCCCTCCGGCTTCCCGTACCAGGAGCACCCCGGCTGCGGAGTCCCATGGGTGGAGCTTTTCTTCCCAGAAGCCGTCCGCTCTTCCCGCCGCCACGTAACAGAGGTCAAGGGCTGCTGAACCAGGTCTTCGAACACCGCGGGCCCGAAGGATCATCGCCCTGAAGAGGCGAAGGACCTGATCGGGCTCTTCGCGGATGTCGTAGGGGAAACCGGTGAGAAGCAGTGAGTCGTTGAGGTCCCGGGACTCTGATACCGCCAGCCGCCGGCCGTCCATGAATGCCCCCTGTCCCTTTATCGCTTCGAAATGTTCCCCCCTGATCGGATCACTCACCAGGCCCAGCATGAGTTCTCCGTGGCTTTCCAGGGCTATTGACACGGTGTAGCATGGGAATCCATGGGCAAAGTTAACGGTCCCATCCAGGGGATCCACGATCCAGGTCCTGCCCGAAGATCCCGTATGCGCTCGGGATTCCTCTGAGAGTATGGCATCTTTGCCGAACCGGTCCTTGAGCAGCCCTAATATGGCCTTTTCCGCCAGCAGATCCGCTTCGGTGACCAGGTCGATTTCACCTTTCTTCTCCATTCGGTTGGCCTGCTTTGACATTCGGATCAGGATGTCTCCGGCAAGGCGTGCGGCCTCCCGGGCTGTTTGCAATTCATTCTGAAACATGCGGCATCTCCTTAAAAAGGCTGCGATACATAAACATGCTTGTTCAATGCGGCATCATGGCCGGGTATTGTGGGCCGGCTACGGGCGGACACTGTCTTTGTTTTAGATCTCTTCCACTTCCACCCGGGGGAGGATCTTAAAAACCGTCTCGCGGTGACATAGTTCTGTGCCGGGCGTCATGGCGGTTGCCGCTCCGGCCGCTACGGAGAGTCGCAGGCATTCATAAAGGGGCCGGCCCTGGGAGTGGGCCAGCACGAACCCTGCAACGGCTGAGTCTCCGGCTCCCACCGCACTCTCCACTTCAACCACCGGTGCCCGGGCCCTGAGCCGCAGGTCCCTCGTGGAAAGAATAAGGCCTTCCTTTCCCCGGGACGCCAGGACATAGGGCACACCTTTGTCATGGACTTCGTTGCACGCGGCAAGGATGTCAAGCTCGTTTTCAAGCTTCCGGCCCACCAGTCGAGTCAGTTCATGAATATTGGGCTTGATGCAGGTGGGCTGGAACCCGATGGATTCCTGCATGGCCTTGCCGTCGGCGTCCAGCAGGGTAAAGGCGTTCTTTCTCCGGGCCGCAACGATTAGTTGTCCGTATATATTGGGAGATACTCCGCGGGGAAGACTTCCGCTCATGATTAGGTAGTCCATGTCCTTGATTTCAAGGATGGTTTGGTAGAGCCGGGCGATCTCCGCGGCGCTGATCTCCGGGCCGGCTGCACTTATGGCGTATTGGCGGTTGGTGAAATTGTCTTTTAGGAGGATATTGGTTCTCGTCTCACCTGAGATACGAGTGAAGCTGATCATCACCCCGGCGTTGATCAGGAGACCCTCAACCTGAAGGCCGTCATAACCTCCCACCAAGCCCAGAGCCACGTTGTTGCCTTTTAGTTCAGTGATCACCCGCGAGACGTCTATTCCTTTTCCCGCTGCGTAATGCTTTTCCGAGAGCACGCGAGTGGTATCGTCTTCCAGGAGACGTTCCACAGTAATAGCCCGGTCCAGGGCGGGATTCAGTGTGACGGTGTAAATCATGGGCCTCTCCTCTCACTCCGGTCGTGCAAGACGGTATGATATGCGTCCAAGCAATGAATGATTATCTCCTTCTAAGGCGGGCCATGAGGGTTTGTCAAAGAATACAGATGGTCCATGAATGCGTCAAGCAGGGAAGATGGGTCGGTGCACTATCGTTCGGCCGCTTACGTTTAGCGTTGCAAAGCACCCATGAATCCGTTTATCCTATCATCTACATCTAAAAACCAAGCGGATATTAATGCAGGACCCTTAAGAGCACTCTTACAGGGCATGCGGACGCTTCAATGGCGAGAACCCGGCACTGGAGGAAAGAGAATGGAAAAGCATCTTTTGTTGACTGTCAGCGAGCAGAAAAGCTCCCTTCAGGGGGCCCGTTACCTTGCAGGTTTTTTCTCCAACAAGGAAGTGGTAAAGCTCACCCTTTTTTATACCATGCCTCGTCCGGCCGAACTCTGGGACGACGAGGATAAGGCGGTGAAGCTCCGAAAACAGGAGGAAGCCGTTCGCAAAGGGGCTGCAAAGGCGAGTGAGGCCCTGGAGGAGGCCAAGAAGGAGGTTGTGAACCTCGGCTTTTCTGAAGACAAGGTCCTTACCCGACTACAGATGCGGCAGTTCGGCAAGGTCAAGGACATACTGGAGGAAGGAGAGAGAGGGCTTTATGATGCCATCGTTTTGGGAAAGCGCGGGCTCAACTGGTTTGAAGAGGCCTTTGACGGAAGCGTAAGCAAGGAACTCCTGGAGTCTCGTCGCAATTGTCCCGTCTGGATCTGCCGCAGTCCTGACCAGGAGCGTAAAGGTGTCCTGCTTTGTATGGACGGATCGGATTCTTCCTACCGTGCCGCCGAGCATACGGGCCTGATTCTGGGCAGTGAACAGCGCCATTCTGTCAAGGTTTTCGTGGTCAAGAACCGCGCCCTCAAAGAAACTCCCGAAGTAATCATAGCAAAGGGTAAGGAGCTTCTGGCCAAGAGCCGCGTGCCCAATGTGCGCATCAGTTCCTCGGTCGTTGAGGCGTTCAGCCCTTCAAAAGCCATTGTCCGCGAGGCCGAAGAAGGCGGATATGCGGCAGTGGTGGCGGCCAGGGGGGATAAGGAGAGGAGCCTTATGGACAGGTTCTTCATGGGCTCGGTGACCATGGCCCTGTTCCGGGAGATCGAAAACGCGGCCCTGTGGGTCTCGTGATCACTTCCGCCAGTACTCGGGTGCAAGGAGCACTATTACCGTATAGATCTCAAGGCGTCCCAGAAGCATGCAGAAGATCAGCACCCACTTTCCGGCCTCGGGCATGCCCAGATAGTTGAGGGTCGGCCCCACTTTTCCAAGGCCGGGGCCGATGTTGCCTATGGAAGCGGCTACTGAGGAGACTGCGGTGACAATGTCCGGGCCCATGGCGGCAATAACCAGCGCAGCCGTGATAAAGAGCCCAAGGAAAAGGAGTAGGAAGCCCCATACGCTGTTCAGGATCTCGGAAGGTACAGGCCTCTTGCCCAGCTTGACCGAGATGACCGCATGGGGGTGGATGACCTGCAGGATTTCCCTGTAGGCGTGCTTTACGAGCAGGATGATTCTCATGACCTTGATGCCTCCCGCCGTGGACCCGGCCATACCCCCTATGAACATGGAGAGGAACAGGATCTGCTTTGAGTAAGCAGGCCACCGGTCAAAATCCGCGGATGCAAACCCCGTTGTAGTGAGGATGGAACCCACCTGGAAGGATGCATACCGGAGGGATTCGGAAATGCTTTCATAGACGCTTCCGTAAAGATCCAGGGTTACTGTCAGGGTAAATGCAACGAAAAGGCCGATGAAGACCTGAAATTCGGTGTCCTTTGCAAAGGCCGAGGCCTCTCCTCTTATGAAGCGGTAGTGCAGTGAGAAGTTGATTCCGGCCATGAGCATGAAGGCCAAGATGACGCCGTCCACATACGCGCTGTCGTAGTGGGCGATGCCGGCGTTTATGGGTGAAAAGCCGCCCGTGGGCATGGTGCTGAAGGCGTGACAGGCTGATTCGAAAACAGACATGCCGCCTCCCACAAGCATGAGTACCTCCAGGACCGTTACGAGTACATAGACCTTCCACAAGGTCTTGGCTGTTTCAGATATCCTGGGTTTGAGCTTGTCCACGACAGGGCTTGGCACTTCAGCCTTGTAGAGCTGCATGCCTCCGATACCCAGAAGAGGGAGAATCGCCACAGACAGCACGATGATGCCCATGCCCCCGAGCCACTGTGTGAGGCTTCGCCAGAGGAGAATTCCTTTGGGAAGCCTTTCGATATCAGCGATTATTGAGGCCCCGGTGGTGGTGAATCCTGATATGGATTCAAAGTAGGCATTGGTGAATCCCGGCACGGCTCCGGAAAGGAGATAGGGGAGGGCCCCCACCAGTCCGGCAGTGACCCATCCCAGTGTGACCGCGGCTACACCTTCCCGGTGGCTGAGCTGAATACCTTCACGATTTCGCGTTGTAAGAAACGCCAGAAGGCCGGCAACGGTTGCAATGAGCATGGAAAGCGCCAGCGCGCCGGCTGCCTTGTCGTCATATATGAGAGAGACGCCCAGGGGCGGGATCATGGAAAGCCCCAGGAACAGCGCCAGGAGCCCCATGAAGTTCAGGATCGTCTTGAGGTGCATTAGAAAAAGCCCAGCTTGACGGTCAAAAGCTTTTCCAGGCCTGAAACCGCTTTGCGGGAGGCAAAGATTATCAGGCGGTCACCGGCCCGGATCCATGTTTCCCCCCGAGGGATGATTATCTCGTCGTTCCTGACAACGGCCCCGATGATGGCTCCTTTGGGGAATTTGATTCGGGAGAGCGGGGCGTTGACGATGTCGGAGGTATTGAGGGCCTCGGCCTCGATTACCTCTGCGTTTTCCCCCTTGAGGGGGGCGACGGAGATTATCCTGCCTTTCCTGATATGCTGGAGAATGCCCCGGATGGCGGACAGCCTGGAGCTGACTATG
Source organism: uncultured Desulfobacterales bacterium (assembly GCA_964413125.1). Taxonomy (GTDB): domain Bacteria; phylum Desulfobacterota; class DSM-4660; order Desulfatiglandales; family HGW-15; genus JAIPEI01. The sequence continues at coordinate 6,246 of CAYPSZ010000447.1, read as the reverse complement.
GTGTCTATCCCTATGGAAGAGACCAGAGGAATATAACTGAGCTTGTTGATTCGTGTGATGGTCCTGCGGGCTCCGAGCCCCTTGGCCAGAAGCGATATGAGCACGTTGCTCTCTTCATCGCCGGTAAGGGTCACGAGGAAGTCCGCATTGTTTACGTTTTCCTCCAGGAGGAGTTCCCTGTCCGTCCCGTCGCCGTTGATGACCATAACCCTCTGCAGGGATTCTGCAAGCACTTCACATCGCGACGGGCTTCGATCGATCAAGGTGGTGGAGATCCGGGTCTTGTCCAGCGCCTCGGCCAGGCCCCTGCCGGTCTGGCCGCCTCCCACGATGATGACCCTCCTAAGCCGGGTTTCCTTGATTCCCAGAAGCGCCATAACGTTGCGGACTTCATCCTGCCGGGCCACAACGTATACAAGGTCATCGGCCTGGATGGTGTCTTCACCGTGGGGAATCCGGACACGGTTCTCCCTGACTATGGCACCCACCAGCAGCTTACCTTTCATGTCTTGAAGGGACGAGAGTTTCCGGGCTGCAAAAGGCGAGCCTTCCCTGATGCCGACGCCGATGAGTTTGATCCTGCCGTTGACGAAATCCATCACATCGGACGCTCCCGGGGCATTCATCAGGCTCTGGATGGTCTCCACCACGGTGGATTCAGGATTGATGATGTGATCAATGCCGAGGGTCTCTTGGGACAGGAGGTCCTTCATATCCAGGTATTCCGGGTTGCGAAGGCGGGCGACTTTAAGGATGTAGGGGCTGAGATGCCGGGCCAGCATGCACGCGATCAGGTTGGCCTCGTCGCTGTCCGTAGCCGCCACAAGCATGTCGGCATCCTTGATCCCGGAGTTCTTGAGCATGCCCGGGCTTGTGCCCGATCCCGGGATGGCCTGGATATCCAGTTCCTCGTTGATCCGGTTGACCTTTTCCGGGTCTTTGTCGATAAGCACGACATCCTGGCTCTCGCTGGAAAGACGCCGGGCGATGTGAAAGCCGACCTCGCCTCCGCCCACGATGATGACCTTCAAAGTGATCTCTCCCCTACCGGAGGTGTTGATTGGCCCGTGACCGTCAACTAAGTAATGGCCGGTCCGCGCAAGGAGAGCATCTTAGGCAAGGGTTGACGGGAATGTCAATCACCATCCCGGGGGAAATTTAACCTATGGACATCCGCCTTATAGAGTGATAGCTTTCCCCGGTCGAGCGCGCCGCCCGTCGCCCTTCCATAAACCGGAATGTGGGCGCCGGCGGGATTTCACGGAAGACCCGGATAACATGATCGCAGAACCCCGAATATCGTACAACGGAAGCGACCTCAATGCCTGGATAGACAGGTTCAAAAGGACGCGAATCCTGGTTATCGGAGACATCATCCTGGACAGGTATGTGTGGGGGCATGTTACCAGGATCTCACCGGAAGCACCGGTACCCGTGGTGGAGGTCAAGCAGGAGACAAAAAGGCTGGGCGGGGCCGCCAATGTCCTGAACAACATCGCCTCCCTGGGCGGGCATGCAGTGCTTTGCGGGGTGATAGGTGATGACCATTCCGGCCTGGAGATAAAGGAACGGATAAAGGGAATGGGGCTTCCATCGAACGGGATTGTAACGGTCACGGATCGACCCACCAGTGTCAAGTCCCGAGTGGTGGCCCACAACCAGCAGGTGGTCCGTTTCGACCGCGAGAGCCGTAAAAGGATACTGCCGGAAGCGATTAATCGCATCCTGGATTTCATCAAAGAGATTCGGACTGATATTGATGCTATTATTGTGGCGGATTATGGTAAAGGGGTGATATCCGATGTCATGATGAAGGGTCTCAGGACCCTGGTGTGGGAGACCGGCACAATCTTGGGGGTGGACCCTAAGACAGGGAACTTCGATTCATACAAAGGGGTGCATGTAATCACCCCGAATCACCACGAAGCCGGCGCCTACTGCGGTATGGAAATCGAGGACGAACAAGGTCTGCTCAGCGCGGGGCACCGTATGCTTGAAGAACTGGAAGCCCGGGCAGTGCTCATCACCCAGGGAAAAGACGGAATGACGCTTTTTGAACAGGGAGGGGAGGTCAGTCACATACCCACGGTCGCCAGAAAGGTATTTGATGTGACCGGCGCCGGGGACACGGTCATCAGCACACTGTTAATGGGGCTTGCAGCCGGAATGGATCTCAAGTCGGCCGCAGTGGTGTCCAACTTCGCCGCGGGTATCGTGGTTGGGGAGCTGGGCACTTCCACCGTCACTGCGGAGGAACTGAAGCAGGCCGTGACAAGCAGGTTCCAATAGCGCCCGGCGAACCGACCCGCAAGTGAGTGAGGGCCGCATGAGCACCCTTAGCGAACCCGAGGATGTAAAGCGTATCACCAGCCTGATTTCACCGGGGGAAGCAGGCCTTTATCGCATGGTAGAAGCGCTGGAGGACCTGTTCGGAACGGCGGACTGGAGAAGTCCGGTTCTCCCTTTTGACAGGACCCGCTATTATGAGCGGGAAATGGGATCTCCCCTGGTGCGGGTATTTGTGTCCTTTGATCGTCTCATGAGGCCGGACGAGCTTGTGGAGACCAAGGTTGAGACCGGCCGCCTGGAAGACCTTTTCAGGCGGAATGGACGCCGGACCGTGAACGTGGATCCCGGATATATCTGCCTTGAAAGACTTGTCCTGGCCACCGGCAAGAACTACACGCACCGGATCTATCTGCGCTGCGGTGTTTTCGCGGACCTTACCCTGGTCTACCATAAGCAAAGCTTTCGTACCCTGCCGTGGACCTATCCCGACTATGCAGACCCTTATGTGGTGGAGCTCTTCAATCGTGTCAGAAATCAATACAAGGCGCGGATTCGTGGAGTGCCCATGGAGGCCTTATGATCAGGAGCATGACTGCGTTCGGCCGGGGAGAGCGCCAGGCCGGTGACAAGCTCATAACCGTGGAAATGAGGACCGTGAACCACCGATTCCGGGATGTGTCTGTGAGGCTGCCCTCGCAGTTGCAACCCCTGGAGGGGGATCTCAGGGCAATGACGGCAAGGGCTCTGTCAAGGGGCCGGATCGATATCTTCGTCAACATGGATACCCGTGGTGAGCAAACCAATGTGAGCGTGGCACTGAATGTACCCCTGGCTCGGGCTTATGTCCGCCTTTTCCAAGAACTCCGGGAAGAATTCGGGGCGGAGGCCTCGTTCAGCGCTGAAACACTCTGCCAGTTCAAAGACGTTGTGATCCTTAAGCCTTTGGAGGAGGATGCCGAGTTCCTCAAGCCGCCGGTCCTGGAGGCCCTGACTCAGGCCCTCGAGGCCGTGGGCCGGATGAGGATCCACGAGGGGCGGGCCATTGAAATGGATTTTCGCCACAGGCTGGGCCTGATTCGTGGTTGCCTCGGAGAGATTGATGCCCGGGCTCCTCTTGTGGTTGAAGATTACCGGGGCCGTCTTCGGGATCGTATCGCCTTGGTCTCCGAGGGCATGGAGATTGATGGGAACCGTATGGCTCAAGAAGTGGCCTATTTTGCCAATCGCTGCGACATCACAGAGGAGATTGTTAGAACCAGGGCACATATTGAGTCTTTCGAGGAATATCTTGAAGCTGAAGAACCTGTTGGACGCAGGCTGGATTTTCTGGTCCAGGAAATGAACAGGGAAGTGAATACCATCAGCTCCAAGGCCTCTGATGCTTCCATTTCCAGGGCCGCAGTTGAGATCAAGGGAGAGCTTGAAAAACTGAGAGAACAGATCCAGAACGTGGAATAATACTTGCGTATAAACCCTTCTGCCTATTGTTTTCTTGGCGCTTGTGGCGTCCGGCGGGAGGACAAAGTTTTTTTTGAGAAGGCCCTTTTCAGCTCACAGGTGTCCGGGCCGGACTTGGGCGGCGACCAGGAGGAGATTTCATGACGAATGACAGCAGGGCAAGCAAGATCACCTTTGATTGGAAAAGATGGTTGTTTTTCAGTATTGGAGTGGGCCTGTTTTTGCTGGTCTATTGCTCTCCACCGTGGCCCGATGCCGTGGACCCGGCCGGAAAGACCTTTGTGTTGGCACATCAGGCAAAAGCGGCCTTGGCGCTCTTTCTGCTGGCCGGTACATTCTGGGTGCTCGAGGTGCTGCCCATAGGTGTTACCGGCCTGCTGATAGGGGTGATCCAGGCCCTTTTTTTTATCCGGCCTGCAAGCGAGGCTTTCAAGGATTTCATGGACCCGTCGGTGCTTTTTATTTTCGGTTCTCTCACCATCGGCATGGTGTTCACCAAGGTGGGCCTGACCAAGCGCCTGGCCTACAAGATGCTCATGATAGTGGGGGAGCGAACCAGCAGGATCTATCTGGGGTGTTTTGTGGTTACGGCCTTGTTGACCCATATCATGGCCCATACCGCGGTTGCAGCCACCATGTACCCTTTGCTCCTGGCCATCTACTCGCTCTATACCACTGATGCCAAGCCCACCCGTTTCGGCAAGGGGCTCTTTATGGGCATGGCTTTTGTGGCAGGGGCCGGGAGTATCGTCACCCTGCTGGGTGCGGCCCGCGGGATAGTGGCGCTGGGCTTCTACACGGAGATCGCCCGGAAGGATGTCTCATTCTTCGAGATAACCTACTACATGGCGCCCATAGGATGGCTCATGGTATTCCTCCTGTGGGGGTTTTTCATGGTGCTTTTCAAGCCCGAGCAGGACCGCATCCCGGGATTGAGGGAGAAAGCAAAGCAACTGAACGACGAAATGGGGCCGCTTACCCGCAACGAAGTTGTTGCAGCCCTGATCGTGCTGGGAACCGTACTTTTCTTGTCCCTGCAGTCTTTTATTCCGGCGCTTCAGCCTTTCAATAAGGCGGCTGTGCTTCTGGTGGCAACCATCCTCTTCTTTTTGTTCAATATTTTGGATTTGAACGACCTGGAGCTCATCCCATGGAACATAATTCTATTGTTTGCCGGGGCCATGAGCATCGGGTTTTGCCTCTGGCAGACCGGCGCCGCAGAGTGGTTGGCCATAAACTGGCTTGGATTTTTTAAGAACGCACATTGGTTTGTTTTTGTTATGGGAATATCTTTTTTCGTACTTCTTATGACTAACTTCATAATGAACGTTGCCGCTATTGCCATATCACTGCCCGTGGCGCTTGTGGTGGGCCCCTACCTGGGAGTGGCCAGCGAAGTGATCCTTTTTTCAGCCCTGACTGTGGCCGGCATGCCTTTCCTGTTGCTGGTGGGGGCGGCCCCGAACGCCATCGCCTACAGCTCCAGGCAGTTCACCAGCGGGGAGTTCTTTGCAACCGGTATTCCTGCAAGCATTTTGTTGTTGGCTGTGCTGGGGCTTATTATTTTGCTTGTCTGGCCCTTGATGGGAATGCCTGTGTACTTGGGATAGAGGTGTTTGGAAACCTGTGAAAGTGTACTACATATTGACATGGATTCCAATCCGGGTGAATCCCCTGAGTCAGACTGTAGACACCATATTCAAGGAGTTACTATGGAAAGACTATATGACTTGATGGAAAGGACTATTCAGCGTGTCAATGTGAACCTGCGGGAACCCTTATTTGACGTGGGACCATACGTCAGGGACCTTGTGCCATGGAATCAACTTCTCAAGTTTTATGCTTTTTATGGGTTTACTATCCATCATCCCCTGAATTTCCATTTCAGGCGCTCAAACCTTTCCGGAAGCTATTTCCTGGGTAATTGCCATGTATCCGACTCCATTTTGTATAAATGCGACATTCGTGGTGATGAACTCAAACGGAAGGGAGATATCTTCCATTTTGAAGGATTCGACATACCTTTGCATGAGGATGAAACCATTCGCATAAATGACAGTTTTCTCATAAAGAACCTGGTCCACAACAACACCCACGACCCTGAAGATCCGGAGGATTTCATCATCAGGAATACGGTCTCGACCCACTATACCAATATCCATGGATCAGACGTGGAGGGTTGTTTCTTGGGGCCTTTCAGCACAGTGGACCTAACCACCATCCATGATTGCGTAATCGGCGAGTATGTGTACCTGCAGGCCGGGGAACTGTCCCACCGTCAGGTACCCGCAGGCACCGTATGGGTAAAAAGCGGTGATCGATTCGATTTCTCCTACTGTCACGACCCGGAGGACCTCAAGCGTTACATTAACTTTGAGCCTGGATCGCAGCCCCAAGGTCTTTTCATGGGGTTTATAGAATCCCGAAAGGCTGATTTTCAGCGTATCTTTGACGTGGTAAACCTGGATAGCCCGTTTTCCATCCCTGAGGGGGCTTCGC
>CAYPSZ010000446.1:0-4147 GCA_964413125.1 uncultured Desulfobacterales bacterium | reverse complement strand
ATATTTCGGCCGATGATTTGACGAAGATCGTAAAAGAATCATTGTCCGAGGAGCAAGGAGAGCTGGTCATGACATTAGCCGAAAGACTGCGAAAAGAGGGGTTTGAAAAAGGCATGATACAGGGCATACAGCAGGGCATACAGCAGGGCATACAGCAGGGCGTGCAGCAGGGCATGCAACAGGGTCTTATGGAGGGGATTGAGGGGATTGAAGCGGCCGTAATGCTCAAGTTCGCCGTCGAGGCCTACAAAACCATGCCGTTGATTCATCAGATCGGGGACATCCATCAGCTTAAGGCGGCAAAATCGGCTGTCGTTGCGGCCCAAAGCGTGGATGAATTGGTCCGTATTCTTCGATCCCTGCATTAGCTGTCACGCCATCGTTCCCTCGCAAAAAAATCCGTCCGGGCTGAAAGTGGTCGGAGAAAAGGGGGTATGTCGACCCTCGCAAAAAAGCCCTTGCAAAAATCCATCCGACCTGTTGTTTTTTCTCTGAGGAAAGAGAGAACGACGGGCTCCCTCTGCCCCCGAACGCCGGAATCTAAAAATATGAAGGGACGTCCCTCCATCTCCAGCCTCCGCCGGAAGTACGAAAATGGGGTGTTTTTGACTTCTTGCAATATCATCCAACGTCTCCTATCTCAAAGTCAACAAGTAAACAACGTCCCCTATCTCCCTGCATTGTTTAGGGAGGCGCCGCGTCCCCAAAAAGGAGGTGTCCTTTGCAAAGAATCCATCCGGCCGTGCTCATTTTACGCTGGAGTCAATAATCAAGACGTGAACCCGGATTGCCCCGTACCGGACAATTTACATTTCAAGTTTAATGGGCTTGCCCCTATTGCCCGCGGGGTGCCTCTGCCCCCTGCCTCAGACGCTTCCCTCGACTCCCGAACGCCGGAATCTTTCCGTTTTTTGATTGACTAGCCGTTAATTTACCGTGTAAATTAACGGCTATGTATCAAAGATACCTCCATAACCGATTGCCCAAGACCCATTTTTTCCTATTCGGGCCAAGACAGGTGGGCAAGAGCACCCTGCTTCGCGAGCAAGGAGTCGATTGGACTGTCGACCTCCTCGATCCGGAACTGCAATTGACCTACAACAAGACGCCCAGCCTGCTCAGACAGCAGATGGATGACTTGGAGCCCGGCCGGGGGTCCCGAATCCTGATAGATGAGATACAGCGCGTTCCCAAACTCCTCGATGTCGTGCATGCCCTCATGGAGCAAAGGCCGGACCTTAAGTTCATTCTTTGCGGCTCCTCAGCCCGCAAGCTCCGCCACGGGGCCTCCAATCTCCTGGGAGGAAGGGCCCTGTATCGAACCATGCACCCACTTACCCATGACGAACTGGCAGATGATTTCGACCTTAAGCAGGTCCTTGCATACGGCTCTCTCCCCAAGGTCTGCACCGCTCTCACGGACAAGAAGACCCTGGAGGCTCAGGACCTGCTCAGGGCCTACACCATCACCTATCTCAGGGAAGAAATCAAAGCGGAAGCCCTTGTTCGGAACCTTCAGGGTTTTCAGAACTTCCTGGATGTGGCTGCGGCTCAGTTCTCCGAACAGATCAATTTCTCCGGCGTGTCCCGCGACTGCCAGGTGGCCCTGACAACAGTAAGGGAGTACTACACGATCCTCGAAGACACACTGATCGGCTTTTTTCTCTATCCCTATTTGAAAAGCACAAGAAAACGCATGAGCCATCAGCCGAAATTCTATTTTTTCGATAACGGGATCACACGGGCCCTCTTGGGTACTCTCCAGGAGCCGCCCACACCCCTGGAGCAGGGCCGGCTTTTCGAGCAATGGATTCTTCAGGAGCTTGTTCGTCTGAATGAATACCGGCAAAAGGACTGGAAACTGTCCTTCTGGCGGACAAGCCATGGGGCCGAAGTAGACGCGATCATCACCCGGGGAAACAGGATTTTGTACGCGATCGAGTGTAAACTCAAGCGGCAGCCCTCCACAGCGGATCTGGCTGGAATGAAGTCTTTCCACGAGCTCTACCCTGAGGTCCCGTGTTTCGTGGTTGCGCCGGTTCCCCAAAGCTATCGATTGGAGTTCGCACGCGTTGTCCCACCGGAAAAACTCTTTCTGGAATTGGATGCTTGACTCGACTTTCACAGCTAGGGGACGTTGTTGACTTGTTGACTTCAGCCTGGCGGAGAGCACACGACGACACCGGCAAGCAGAAGTCAACAAGTCAACAACGTCCCCTATTCCCGTCCGATGGAAGGGTCATCGAGGATGGCTTTCAATCCGGACCGAATGTGGGACTTGATTGCGGGATGGAGCTTTCTCAGTAAGAGAGCGACATCGTCCGGAACCCTGAGGGCGTATCCTCCCTTGGGGGAAGCCATCACTCGGCCAGCAGCTCATCCAGGGTGTAAAGGGATGCCTTTCCCCTTTTCAAGGAATCCAGGCCTTGCCTGACTTCCTCCATCAACTCGCCGTCAAAGCGAACCTTCATGGTCTCACGCCGGCTTTCAAATTCATCCGGACTCACCAGAACGGCAACGGGCCGCCCGTTCTTCGTAATTACCACCTCTTCATCGGTCTGGTTTACGGAATCCACCAGGGCGCTGAGTTTCATCTTGGCTTCCGATACGGAGACTGTATTCATGGCATGCCCTCGATTCCTCTTTCACCTCGGAGAGTTTACTTGAGAAAAAAGATCTGAATTAAGGTTGACTCAAATTCAGATCAAATTGTAGGTTTCACACGATGGATTGTCAAGCAGGAGGAGTTGAGCCGGAATGACGAAAATGGGATGTTTTTGACTTTTTACCATGCCATCAAGTTTGCAAAGTCAACAACGTCCCCTATTCCTATCTCTCTATCTTGTCACCAGAGGGTCTTGAGCCCGAAGCGGCCATACTCTTGAAAAGCACGGTCCTTTGAGACCAGGGACATTTTTCGCTGAATCGCCTGCCAGGCAATGATTCGATCAAAGGGGTCCTTGTGCGAGAGCCGTGGCAGCTTATGGAAACCGGATGCTTCGGCAGAGGTGAGCATAAGTGTCTCAAGATTCATTTGTTCGGCAAAAGCAGGTAGTTCTTCCGGCTTCACTCCTGTCAATTCGAGCTTTCCAAGCGAAAACTTGAGGGAGATTTCCCAGAAGGAAACCACACTGACAGCTACATCATTGCTCGGAGACTTGACCTCGCGGACAACTGGTTTACTCAGTATCTCAGGGGAAAAAAGAGACCACAGAAATACATGGGTATCCAATAGCAAGTTCATGATGCAAGCATTTCTTCATCGCTTATTGTGAAGTCTTCGTGGATTGTACACTTTGCGCGTTCTTTAAGTAAGCCGAGGCTCCTTTCAGGGCCGGAGGCGTAGGCTGAGTAGGGGACGATAACGGCTATTTTTTCCCTTTTCTTACCATAGGTTATAATAATCTCATTGCCTTTTCTTATGTTTTCCAGGACTTCTGAGAACCTGCTTTTAAGTTCACCTACGTTAAGTGTCTGCATTCGACCCTCCTTTGCACCAGCCTGATTATCTTGACTTTATAGCTTTCTTGACAACTTGTCAAGAAACATGGTTGCGGGGGATTAAAGCGCGGCCGAATTCCGGGGACAGGGTCACCATGCCGCTCGCAAAAACCCATCCGCCGGTCTCACCTGCTTCGGGCCGGACAATTTGCATTTATGATTTGCAAATTGTCCATGGCTGCCTTTGGTAACCCTGACAGGGCCCAGGCAATCCGGCAAGTCCGCGCTTAAAAACCGTGCATCAACTCCTTTTCCGGGGCGGTTGACCCGTCTCGATATCCGGCCGCAGCACACAGCGATGCTTCCGGAAATAAATGTCCAGTATCCATTTATCCTGCACGTGCCCCGATGATCGCGCTAGCCGGGGAGTGTTTGCCGTTCGAGGACGTTATGGTTTACAAGCGTCGAGCGTATCAGCAGAGGTGACACGTTGAAACAGTCCGCTGCGTTGTCAATGTCATCATCATGGGGGCGTCTGTTTTCGAAGAAACCCATCAAGCCCTCAAACGGGCAGAGGAACTCCCTGCCTCCCTGAACCCAAAAAATAGGGGACGTACATCATATTATTATTTATATCGAAAGGACTCTTTTATTTCGCAGAGATTCAGAGCATAAGAAGGCCGAGGCTTTCGGGTGGTTCGTAACG
>CAYPSZ010000445.1:0-22719 GCA_964413125.1 uncultured Desulfobacterales bacterium | reverse complement strand
AGGGGAAGACCACGGTCGCAGTGGAGCGCGCGGTCCTGCGCTTGTTGGGGGTCGAGGGGGTAACGGAGGAAGGGGTGCCCTGGGCCAACGTGGTGGCGGATGATCTCCTCCTGAGGGGTTTTCTCGGCAAAGGGGCTGCGTTCTGGTTTGTGAGGGCGCTTATTTACGAAGGGTGTTCGCCGTCCGAGACTGCTCGGCGAATGGTTGAGGGCGGTGTGGATTTGAGCACCTTGCCGGCTGCCGATCCTGAACGGCTTCGTGAACATATGCGTTTTCTTGCCCGTGAAGGGCTTGCAAAAATTGATCGGGCCCGCATGGATCGTGAGGAGCGCCTGAGTCGCCTGGGAAAAGGCCCGGAACCACTTAAGTATCTTATCGTGGCCACCGGCGATATCCAAGAAGACGCGGTCCAGGCTAAGGCTGCGGCCAGAGGCGGGGCCGACATTATCGCCGTGATAAGGCACACCGCCCAGAGCCTGCTCGATTATGTCCCTCAAGACGGGAGCATAGAGGGTGTCGGTGGGACCATCGCCAACCGCCGTAACTTCAGAATAATGCGCGTGGCCCTGGACGAGGTATCGGAAGAAGTGGGGAGGTATGTCTTTCTCACCAACTACTGCTCCGGACTATGCATGCCGGAAATGGCCGTGCTTGGTTCCCAGGAGCGCCTGGACGTGATGCTTAATGATTCAATGTACGGAGTGATCTTTCGCGATATCAATATGATCAGGACTTTCATTGATCAGGATTTTTCAAGGGCCCTTCTGGCCAGAGCCGGAATGATGATCAACACGGGTGAGGACAACTACCTTACCACCTCGGATGCCTTCGAAAAGGCCCATACCGTTCTGGCAAGCCAGTTCATCAACGAGCAGTTCGCGCTCAAGAGCGGTCTTTCCCTTGGACAGATCGGGCTGGGTCATGCGTTTGAGATCTCCCCCAAACTCGAAGACAGCTTCCTGTACGAACTGGCCCAGGCCCGGATGGTCCGCCAGATCTTCCCGCGCTGCCCTGTAAAATATATGCCGCCGACAAAATACATGACAGGAAACATCTTTCAGGGCAACGTCCAAAACGCCTTGTTCAACGCGGTTTCAGTGCTCACCGGTCAGAGCGTGCACCTTTTGGGGATGCCCACCGAGGCCATTCACACCCCGCACGTGCACGACCGGCACCTGAGCCTCGAGAACGTAAATTACGTGTTTCGTGCCATGAAGAACCTGGGAGATGAAATTGAGTTCAGGCCGGGAGGGCGGATCGAGAACCGTGCCTCCAAAGTGCTCGACGATGCTGTTGATATGCTTGAGGAGATCGCAGGAAAGGGCCTCATGCAGGCCATTTCAGAGGCCATGTTCGCAGATATCGCCAGGATGACCGACGGCGGCAAGGGCCTGGAAGGGGTGGTGGATAAGGCTGATGACTACTACAATCCCATTACGGAACTGCTCAGGGAGGGAAAGGATCTGTCATGAACAAGCAGGTTGATCCGGTCACGGCCTATGGTGATACGCGGGGGGACGGTGTTGTCCAGCTCTCCTTCACCCTGCCCGTGGCTCCGGGAGAAAAGGCCAGGCAGGGGGCCCTTATACTGGCGGCCAAGTTGGGCCTAAAGGAACCTAGGGTAGTACTGATGGACCCCATTGATCCCGAGTTCACCTATTTTATCCTTTATGCACGGACCAGGGAGTCTGTTGACTTCTCATCCATCAAGGTTCACGAAGCCGCTTACGAGGTCATGACTCCTGAGGAAATCAACAGTTTCATTCGCCGGACATTCCAAAGAAAGCTTGTGGTTATGGGGGCCTGCATAGGGAGCGATGCCCACACCGTGGGCATCGACGCCATCATGAATATGAAGGGCTATGACATGCACAAAGGCCTGGAGAGCTACCCGGAGATCCGGGCTTTCAACCTGGGTGCGCAGGTATCCTGTGAGACCCTAGTGGCCAGGGCTATGGAGGAGAATGCCGATGCTGTTCTTGTGTCCCAGGTGGTCACACAGAAGAACGCCCACCTGAAGAACCTGACACGGCTCATCGAGATTCTGGAAGCGGAAGGTGTGGCCGAACGGATGGTGTTGGTCGTTGGTGGGCCTCAGGTGACGCTGGAACTGGCAAAGGAACTGGGGTATGATGCAGGCTTCGGAAGAGGCACGTACCCTGAGCACGTGGCCTCTTTTCTTGTCCAGGAGCTTGCCAGGCGGAAGTCGGAAAGGGATACACATGGAAAAGCTGATAATAACAGCCGCATTGGTGGGAGCTGAACTCACGCGCAACGATACGCCACATCTTCCGTTGACGCCTGCGGAGATTGCAGAAGAGGCGGCCCGGGTCTGTGAAGCCGGTGCCTCCGTGGTGCATGTTCATGCCCGGGACAGGGATGGGAGGCCCACCCAGAACAGGGAGATATACCGGGAAATAATCAACAGGGTGAGGGAGCGGTGCAATGCAGTGATCCAGGTGTCCACGGGCGGGGCTGTGGGTATGACCGCCGAGGAGAGGCTTCAACCGGTTTTGCTCGGCCCGGAGATGGCCAGCCTGACCACCGGAACGGTGAACTTCGGGGACGATGTCTTTCATAACCCGAGGGACCTCATGGTCCGCTTTGCTCGGACCATGCGGGAGTACGGGGTGAAACCGGAGATCGAGGTGTTCGACGCCGGCATGGTGGCCAACGCCTTGTGGTTGGTTCGAAAAGGGTTTTTGGATGAACCTCTTCATTTCGATTTCGTTTTGGGCGTGCCCGGAGGATTGCCCGCGGGTATGAAGAGTCTGCTCTTTCTTTCGGAATTGATACCCCCCGGTTCCACTTGGTCTGTGGCGGGTATCGGCCCGAATCAGCTTCCCATGGCCGCTGCGGCCGTCATCATGGGAGGGCACGCCCGTGTAGGGCTGGAGGACAATATCTTCTACAGGAAAGGTGAAAAGGCCGCGGGAAACGCCCCGCTTGTGGAGCGTGTGGTCCGCATGGCCCGGGAGCTGGAGCGGGACGTGGCCGGACCGCTGGAAGCGCGGTCTATTCTAGGTATCCATTAATGGATCTGTGGAAAGCCGTCAGGCGGAGCGGATGCCGGTCCGTGTCCGTTTTCGGTATGGCCAAGAACTCTGGTAAGACCGTAGCCATAAATCACCTGGTCCATGGGGCTGAAAGGGACGGCGTCTCCCTGGGGCTGACCTCGATAGGCAGGGACGGAGAACCTTGGGACGTGCTCATCCACCGTCGCAAGCCCTCCATCAGAGTGGGTGCGGGGACCCTGCTTGCCACGGCGCAATACTGCCTTGAGGCCGGAACGGCCCGTCTGGAGACCATTGAAATATCGGCCTTTTCCACTCCCATGGGGCCTGTTCACATAACCCGTGTTGAACACCCGGGATGCATTGAGGCTGCCGGGCCGGGCCGGATTGAACAGCTTCGTGAAGTGATTGCAAGGCTTTTGGGGCTGGGCGCGGCCCTGGTACTGGTGGACGGCGCCATTGACCGCAGGGGGTTTGCTTCCCCGCGTATCACCGAAGGGTGCATACTGGCCGCCGGCGCCGTCCTGAGTGAGGATGAGGGAGAGGCTGTACGGCTTATCTGTGAGCGTGTTAGGCAGATGAACCTGCCCTTAGCCTCTTCAGAGGACCGGCTCCAATGGCAGCCGGGTTTGGTCAATGTGGTCACGGGCGGTCGAATTGAATCGTTTGTGGCCGCTGATGCACTGAAGGAGAACTCGAAAATCCGATCCATGATTCAAGGGGAGGAATCCGCTGTCCTGGCCGGGGGCTCATTGACGGAAAACCTCCTTCAAGGGCTCGTGGGAGCGCGCGTTCGGGTGGTGGTACATGACCCCACCTGTGTATTTGTGGATGAAGGCCTGCTCCGGCGGTTCCAAGAGGCCGGAGGAAGTGTGGAAGTGATCGAACCACTCAACCTGATTGCTGTGACCGTTAACCCTGTGTCTTTAGAGGGGTGGTCTTTCGATGCAGGGTCCTTTTTTCGGGCCGTGCGAAACGCGCTTACAGACATACCGGTATTTGACGTGACTGCCGGCCTGGGGCCTGATTGAAGGCCCAAGGAGGAAACAGATGAAGGACATGAAGAAGGTGGGATGTCCCTTTGGTTCCCATCGTGTGATCGAGCCCGAGGGGTCTCTTCCCCAGGCGGCATGGAAGCTGGATAACACAATGGAGCCATGGGCGAATGAACTGCTTATCGACGTTGACAAGTTGAACATCGATGCCGCCAGCTTTAGGCAGATCCGTGAGGAGGCGGGTGGTGATACGGAAACGATCAAGGAAATCATACTCAGAACAGTGGCCGAACGGGGCAAGCAGCACAACCCGGTTACCGGTTCCGGCGGCATGTTGCTGGGGTCTGTGAACCGATGCGGTGATGGTTTTCCAGGCAATGCCGTACCTGGAGAGAGGATTGCCACCCTGGTCTCTCTCAGCCTGACGCCACTGCGCATAGATCGTATTCTCGAAGTGGATGAGGAGAGGGATCAGGTGAGGGTCGAGGGCCGAGCCATCTTGTTCGAAACAGGCATCTGGGCTCCGATCCCGGGCGATCTTTCCGAAGATTTCGCCCTTGCAATGCTGGATGTGGCCGGAGCTCCGGCCCAGACAGCCAAGCTGGTCCGCCCCGGACAGACCGTGCTCGTGATCGGAGGGGGCGGGAAGTCGGGGCTTTTGTGCATGTATGAGGCCCGAAAAAGGACCGGGGTCACCGGGCGGGTCGTGGGCGTTTCCTTCAGTGAAAAAGGCTGCAACAGAATCAGCGAGTCTGGTTTCGCGGACGTGGTCATTCAGGCGGACGCCACCCGTCCCCTCGACTTCTTTCATGCCGTATCAGGTTCACTGAGCGGAGAGTTGGCTGACATAACCATCAACTGCGTGGACGTTCCGGGAACCGAGATGGCCTCGATTCTGGCCACCCGTGATGGCGGCACCATTTACTTCTTCAGTATGGCCACCAGTTTTACCTCAGCCGCACTGGGGGCCGAAGGGGTCGGAAAAGACGTGATTATGCTCATCGGCAACGGGTATACCCGAGGACACGCTGAAATCGTGCTGGACATAGCCCGGAAGGTGAGGCATCTCTTTTGATTCACTGACGATCTCCTTGACAGACCATTCATTCGTATGATACTTCAACATACAGAAAGCGCAGGGGAGATCTGGTTTTGTGAACTCTTCGCTCCACTGATGCAATACCTTTTACACGCCGCTTATGATTCGGACCTTTGTGCCTCACTTTTTGTCAAGAATCCGGTTTGATGTCCCCGTGCCGGGCTGAAGGCCCTAAAACAGGGTCTCGTTCCATGCCGAGAAGGTGGATCCATGGAAAAGAGTGCACGCTCCGCTCTCGTTGCTCAAGATATTCACAAGCGTTTCGGCTCGCTGGAAGTCTTAAAAGGCTTGACCGTTAAGGCCGACGAGGGGGATGTGATCGCACTCATCGGATCCAGCGGCTCGGGCAAGAGCACATTCCTCAGGTGTATCAACCTCCTGGAGACGCCCGACTCGGGCAGTATTTATCTGGGCGGCGAGCTGGTTAGAATGAAAAAGAATCGTAGGGGAGAATCGGTCCCCGAGGATTCCAAACAGGTGGATCGCATCCGGACCAAGCTGGGCATGGTATTTCAGCACTTCAACCTCTGGACCCACATGACGGTCTTGCAGAACGTGATCGAGGCCCCTGTTCACGTCCTCAAGAAGCCCAAAAAGGAAGCCGTTCAAAAGGCGCTGGAACTCTTGGAGAAGGTGGGCATCGCAGAGAAGGCCGATCATTATCCCTCCCAGCTCTCAGGCGGCCAACAGCAGCGCGCTGCAATCGCGCGGGCCCTCGCCATCGAGCCGGACGTCCTTCTCTTTGACGAACCTACGTCGGCCCTGGATCCGGAGCTTGTGGGCGAGGTACTCAGGGTTATGCGTCAGCTTGCCGAGGAAGGACGCACCATGCTGGTTGCAACCCATGAAATGGGTTTTGCAAAGGAGGTGGCTTCCAATGTGGTCTTCCTCCATGACGGCTGCATCGAGGAGCAGGGACCGCCCGATAAGATGTTCGGAAACCCTTCCTCACCAAGGTGCCGGCAGTTTCTATCGTCTTTTCTGTAACGAAAAACCAGGTGTTTTGTGACGATTATTCTTTCATTAAGAAAAGGAGGGGAAAAATGAAGAAGTATAGGAAAGTCTGGGCGTGCATGATCATTCTGGCTGCAGGGGTCTTTTTTACAGGAACCGCCGGTGCCGGGGATTGGGAAAAGGTGCGCATAGGAACCGAAGGGGCCTATCCTCCGTTCAACTACGTAGACAAGGACGGTAACCTCCAGGGTTTCGATATCGATATCGCAAAGGCCCTCTGTGATGAGATGGGCGTTGAATGCGACTTCGTAATCCAGGACTGGGACGGAATTATTCCCGGGCTTCTCGCCAAGAAATACGATGCCATTATCGCTTCCATGTCCATCACAGAGGAGCGCAAGCAGAAGGTGGATTTCACTGAGAAGTACTATCTGACCCCGGCCCGTTTTGTTGCCGGAAAAGGCGCAGGCTTCGAGATCTCCAAGGAAGGACTAAAGGGCAAGACGGTTGGAGTTCAACGTGCCACAATCCATGAGAACTTTCTTCGGGACAACTTCGGGGATGCTGTTTCCATCAAGTCATATGCCACCCAGGATGAGGCCAACATGGATCTGGCTTCAGGACGCGTCGACCTTGTGATCGCTGACGCCACGGTTCTCCTCGGCGGTTTCCTGGAAACCGACGCCGGCAAAGACTTTGAGTTTATAGGCCCCGGTTTTACGGATGAGGAGTGGTTCGGTGAAGGCATCGGGATCGCTGTCCGCAAGGGGGAGGACGATCTGCGAAAAATGTTAAACAATGCGATTCGAGGAATCAGGGAGAAGGGCGTCTATCAGGAGATAAACTCCCGCTACTTTGACTTCGACGTTTACGGTGAGTAGGGTCGGCGGCCTCTTGGCTCTGCCATAATCCGGAGGGCGGTCACGCGCGCTTTACAGCCGCGCGTGACCATAGCTCCCCGACTGCAAGCCGCACCACCGGTCACAGCGGAGGCGCGATTGATTGATCTGCAAGGCTACGGTTGGCTTCTCCTCAAAGGATTGCAGCTCACCATCCTTGTGGGTCTTGTTTCCATGTTCATAGCAATCGTTCTCGGCCTGATCGGCGCCTGGGGAAAGTTGTCCGGAGCGCGGATCGCACGTATGGTCGCTGGAACTTACACCACGGTTATCCGCGGCATTCCTGAACTCGTCCTAATACTCCTCGTCTACTACGGGGTCCCCACACTTATTCAGGACATAACCGCCGCGGCCGGCAGAGGGGTCATCGTTGATCTGAACCCCTTCACGGCCGGGGTCGCAACCATCGGTTTCATTTACGGGGCGTTTGCCACGGAGGTATTCCGCGGGGCCTACCTGGCGGTTCCAAAGGGCCAGATGGAAGCGGCCCGCGCAATGGGAATGAACTCGGCCTTGACCTTTCGCCGGGTCATCCTCCCGCAGATGTGGCGTTTTGCTCTTCCGGGTCTGGGCAACGTTTGGATGGTCCTGATCAAGGCCACGGCCCTTATCTCCGTGATCCAGCTCCCCGAGCTCATGCGCAACGCGGATATTGCATCAAGGGCTACGCGTATGCCCTTTACATTCTACTTTGCCGCATCCCTGCTCTACCTGGCCATCACCATAGTATCCATGATCCTTCAGCAGAAGGCCGAGGCCTGGGCCAACCGCGGTGTGAGGAGGGCCTAAGGCATGGTGTCGGATATCATTCTGGAAAGCCTGCCTCGTCTCCTCAGCGGGACCTGGGTCACCGTCCAGATCACCGGCCTCAGTGTTATCATCGGCCTGTGCCTGGCCGTGCCTCTAGCCCTGTTAAGGGTGTCCCGAAACCCTCTCTGCCGGGTGCCTGTTTACGGTTTTATTTTCTATTTCCGAGGGACCCCTCTCCTGGTCCAGATTTTTCTCATCTATTACGGCAGTGGGCAGTTCCAGGAAATCCTCAGCCAGATAGGGCTATGGACCTTTTTCCGGGAGGCCTATTTCTGTGCGGTCCTTTCGCTTACCCTCAATACAGCCGCCTATACGGCCGAGATCCTCCGCGGAGCCATCCAGGGAGTTCCCTGGGGCGAGGTAGAGGCTGCCAGGGCCTGCGGCATGTCCGGGTCACTGCTCTACCGCAGGATCATCCTTCCAAAGGCGTTTCGCCTGGCCTGGCCCGCCTACACGAACGAGGTGGTGTTTCTGCTGCAGGCATCCTCCCTGGTCTCCATTATAACGATCATGGACATCACCGGCGTGGCTCGAGTTATTGCAGCCCGGACTTTTGCCTTCTATGAGCTGTTTCTGACCGCGGCCGCAATATATCTGGTGCTGGTCTACGGAGTGATCTGGGTGTTCCGGCGGGTGGAGTACCGAATATCCGGCCACCTTAGGGCGGCACCCGAGCCTTCCGATGCCGGCCCGGGCATCTAGATGATTTCACTGGATTATTGACCCGGCTGTCTTTGGCTCTTCCTGATCAGCAGACCTGTCGTGGAAACCATCACCTTGAACTCTTCGGTTTTGTTTGAGCTGATGAACGTGGCGGATCCGTACTCGGCATCCAGCAGAGGACTGAGGATTGAAAACCTGCGCCGCAAGTCGAACATGTTCAGCGGTGTTTCCTGAGACAACGAATATACTGTATGGGCCTTGGTGGTTTCATCGTTAAGAGTTGCATAGCGGCCTGCCACACGATCGAGTTCATATGAAGTGTGCAGCCCGAATATGTTTGCAAGCGGCTTCCATTTGAGAATGTGCGCGTCAACATAAAGCTGATCACCGGCGAGGGCGAATGTTTTTTCACTACCATCCGGCATGGAAAACCGGGCCGTGAACTCCTGTTCACCTGTGGGTTCAACTTTCACGACAGCCGCAAGCTCCTCTGTGGTCAATGCATGATAGCCCATGGTGGCAATGCTTAGGGTGATAAACAGACTGGAGAGGGAGAGCATCAACAACCCGGCCAATAAGTTCCCGGCAGTGCCGAATAGTCTTCGTTTTCTAAGGGCTGCGATGGTGGTAATAAGAAAAATAAGTCCAAGAAAACCAAAAAACATAGCAAAGACAAGTAAAGGATTAGAAAATATCATATTATATCCCGGTCTTTATTCATCTCTTCTTCTTTCAGAGCTTTTATCCATTGGAAAGGTCATCTCATCCACTAAGGCCTTGGACGTATGAAAAATTGCCGTGAACTTGGTACATTTTCGTTCAATCTGGTGGTAGGATCAAGCCTCTTCTCAAAGCCGGGGTGACTTACAAGGGGCAGGGACGCTCTTAAGGCTTTAAGGTGCCTTTCGGATGTTGCTCCCTATCGGCTTGATAGGGCTATTTGGGGCGGCCGAACATTTATCATGAAGGCAGCTTGTCAAAGACCGCCTTACTGTGATAGAGCTGTTATTCATGATGCCTGATAAAGAAAACTCTCTGGTCGGTAGGTTTTTTGATCCTCGCTCCATCGCCGTCATCGGCTCTTTTCGAGAAGGGTTCTTCGGCGGTTACGTGATTGTCCGTTCCCTTCTCAAGGCGGGTTACAGGGGCGGGATCTTTCCCGTGAATCCAGGGTATCAACAAGTTCACGGGATCAAGGTTTACCCTTCACTTCAAGAAATTCCCCATCAAGCGGATACAGCCGTGGTTATGATCAACGCTAGATCCGTGCTCCCCATTATAAGGCAATGTGCGGATCGAGGAATCAGATCTGTTGTCGTGGTGTCTGACGGGTTTGCGGAAAGGGATTTAGAAGGCACGAGGCTCCAGGAGGAAGTGGTCTCGCTGGCAAAAAGCCTCGGTCTTCGTATTGTCGGCCCCAACACTGCAGGCGTGGCCAACACGGCGAACGGGTTCAACCCCTGCCCGTATGAAGCGGGCTACTACAGAATCAGGCAGGGCGTGACGGCCATATGCGCTCAGTCTGGCATGATAAACCCCCAGGCGGTGACGTATCCGGAGATGCGCTTTGGTATCAGCAAGATTTGTGATTTCGGAAACAAGTGCGACGTGGATGAATGCGACCTGTTGGATTACCTCGCTGAAGACCGTGAAACCGCTGTGATCAGCATGTACCTGGAAAGCATCACAAACGGGCGAAGGTTCTTGAGATTGGCAAGAGAGGTGGCACCGAGCAAACCATTGCTTGTATTAAAATCGGGAAGGACCAAAGACGGGGCAAAGGCCTCAGAATCCCACACCGGATCACTGGCCGTGGACGACAGGATCTTTGACGGGGTATGTTCCCAGGCGGGAATCCTACGTCTGGAACAGTTCAGGGATATCTTCGAGATGCCTAAAATATTCGCGGCCCAGGAGCTCCCTTCAGGGAACCGTGTTGGTATTCTGACCGTCACAGGAGGTGTGGCTGTCATGGCCATTGATGAGTGCGCAAGACAAGGGCTCTCCTTGGCAAAGCTGGGACACGGCCCTTCGGATGCATTGGAAAAACTGTACCCCGGACTGGGAAAGAACCCGGTGGATGTGGGGCCCATGATGGCAGCGGTTCCCAATGCCTTTGACCTTTATCCCCGGCTTTTGGATACAATCCTCGAGGATGAAAACGTGGATGCCCTTTTTGCCGTTCTCTGGGCCACTCCGGCTGGAAAAGTCATCTCAAAATATGTGGATACCTACCAGGACCTCAAGGCCAGATCCAGGAAACCTGTGGTGATTTGGATTTATGGGCCGGATGCGGGTGCCATTGCCGAGCTTGGTGAAAAACTGGAGCTGTGCGGCTTCCCTGTTTTTGACACGCCTGAGAAATGTATCCGTGCCTTGGGGTTGGCATACAAATACGTGCTGTACAAAGCGCGGATTACTCAGCATGTAGCGGTGGAACCCACACGATGATGAAAACCAGCATTATAGGGGTGTTGGGCTGTACTCATTCCTCTTCTGTCTTGGATACGCAGGAGTGATCTTTCTCATCCCCATGGCACTTTTTGATCTGCTCCGGAGTGCACTCCTCGGGTTTCCCTTTCAAATGAACAGGCTGTTGGCAGCAACTTTTGCACATGACAGGTTCCCTCCTTTATGTATTTTTTCGACTCGTGATATCGAAGAACGCCTCATGAATCAAGCGAAGATTCCATAACCCAACGGTGTTTTTAAGCAATTGTCCGGCAGGCCTTTCTCCGGCGCATAACCAGTTGATTTCAGATACAGTTAGACGAGGATATGTATGGATGGAGTGAAACGAAGGGCAAACAAAATGACAAAACAGAAAAGCCCTAAATTTTATTACGCCTATATTATTGTCCTGGCCTGTTTTGTAATACAAGGCATTGGAATTGGCAGTTTTGTTGCCTACGGAGTTTTTTTTAAGTCGTTAGTGTCTGAATTCGGCTGGTCCAGGAGCATGATTTCCGGTGCCTCATCTGCCGCCTTTCTCCTCATGGGCTTCCTGGGGATCTTGGTTGGGAACTTGAATGATAGATTTGGTCCACGATTGATTATGACAATTACGGGAGTCTTCTTGGGTTGCAGCTACATACTACTCTCCCAAGTCCAGGCTCCATGGCAACTGTATGTCTTTTATGGTCTTTTTGCAGGTATCGGCCTAAGCGGCATAGATGTAATTCCTTTAACCACTACAGCCCGTTGGTTTCTTTTGCGCAGGGGACTCATGACCGGGCTAGTAAAAGTCGGGACCGGTGCCGGGCAGTTGGTGATACCTCTATTAGCCGGTCTTTGTATTGAACAATTGGGCTGGCGTTATGCTTACGTTATTGTAGGCGTTATAGTTCTTATATTCATCGTTATATCCAGTCAATTCCTACGCCGTGACCCAAATGAACTGGGACAATTTCCTGATGGCGATGAGGGAAAATCGACCACCAGTGTAAAGCACGGTTCGGAAAGCGGTTTATCGCTTAGGGAAGCCCTTTACAACGGTCAGTTTCGGATGCTTTGCACGATAAATCTCCTGGCGGCTTCATGTATGCTCACCATTTTGGTGCACGTGGTCCCACACGCGACCGACATAGGCATAGATACCATTAAGGCAGCTGGGATTCTATCCACCATCGGCGGGGTGAGCATGCTGGGGCGGTTTGCTGTGGGAATTGCTATCGATAGAATAGGCACTAAAAAATGTCTTATAATTTGCCTTATGATCCTCAATATGAGCTTAATATGGCTATATATTGCAAATAAAATGTGGATGCTGTATTTTTTTGCTGCAATATATGGAATTTCACATGGAGGTATTTTTACTGTTATCTCCCCGATTGTCGCTGAGTTATTTGGCATTCGCTCTCATGGGGCTTTGTTCGGAATCGTTGTATTCACTGGCACCGTAGGCGGGGCCGTAGGGCCGGTTTTGGCAGGCCTTATTTTTGATTTAACCTCAAGCTACAATATAATTTTCTTGACGTTAATAGGGCTTTCTTTTATCAGTATATTTTTAACATTTTCACTTAAACCTAGCTTTGTTAAAGTAATTAAATCTTATAATAGCCATCAGTCCTATGACAGCAAATGACGGTTGAAAGCTTCCCACGGTTCATAAGCATGCAGTAAGTGACTCGGAGCATCTTATGGGCGACGGCAGTGATGGTTTGGTTGTTGTCCCCGACGAATCACAAGACGGGTACTTGCCTTTGAATTGGGACTCGGTCTTCGAAGCCGCATTTGCCGCCTTCACGGTAAGGCACCGGTGCATGAACAGGCGGTTTTCGAGGTGGACCTGGATGCCCAAGGAGACCAGGAATGACGGCTCCGGCATGATGAGGGCCTATGAGTCGATCGTTTGTGGAGGACACAAGGAAAACTATTTCAGCACTGAATCCATTTCGTGCTTAATCCCCTCGGCCAGCCAATGTCTGATCAGCGTCTGGTATGGTATTGACTTCATATTGGAGAGCTTCTTAATTGCAACGATCTGCAAGGGGTCTACCTTGATAGTTACATTTTTGAGCTTTCTTTTCCTCTTTCCTGAAAGAATTCCCCGTCGAAGATCATCTTCGAGGGAAACTTCCACTGCATCATCTGAGATTTCATCCAGGATATTTATTCCATCATAGTAATCTTCCCATTCCATATTCTTCTCTTGTTTTTTCCTCACTGCTTATCCCCTGTGCTTTTTGTAATAACGAATTTCCTCCTGGTTCATATCCCATCCCGTAATGGGTCTGGCTAATCCCTTTTGCTTCAGTTCGAAAACGACCGTGACAAACCTTCCATCCAGTGTCTGACCAAACACGACATAATGTCCTTTTTGGGTCTTTCGGAAGAAGGGTTTATGAGCGAAGACCTCTTCAACCTCTTCGGGAGATATACCGTGTCGAAGCTGTATGTGAAGAGAGTTGCCTTCATCCCACTCAAAATCGGCTATGCACAAAGATCTCCTCCGACAACAAAAGTCCTACATAGTATGGCTCTGTCTTCCTGGAGTGTCAACTCCATTCAAAAAATGTATCCAAACAATCCCCTGTGTGTGACCAGGTGCCCAGTGTACTGGGAGCACGCAAAATTCTGCCAATCATTATAGCCCCCCTTATGCAGATGATGGACTGGTGATCTCACTGTAGAGAGAGAAAATCAGTTTCACTAAGGAGCCATTTGCCGTTGCAGGCAGGTGGCCTTCTTGTTTTAAAGGAGGTGATCTTCAATGGCCGACCTGTACCATGCGATAATCAAAGACCATGACAATTCCGGCTATGTGTGGGATGCGTTCTTCTGCAAGGGCTGTCTGGATACCCAAGTGAATAATCGCGAACACATGGAAGTTCTGCGCCGGAACTTGGCGACCCCGAAATACCTGTCCCGCCTGTATCTCCTACTTGTCGATGAGCCGAACTGTGGTGAGTGTGGCGAGGGCTTCAGGTAGTGATTACCCGCGGCGAGAGAGAGTTCTGACGGAATATGATACCAGCTGGGCTCTTGGCAATGAGGCGGTGGCGGTCTACCGTGTCATCCTTCCGGTATCCTGCTACTCAAAAAGCAACTTCCTATCACGATCATCCCGGATGAATCGCAGTACTTTCGCCCTTCCCATGTGTGCACCCTCAAAGGGCATCCAACAGATAACCCATTGCCTGATACTCGGTGGAAATCCTTCCGAGCTGTTGTTTTCGTCTGCCGGGATCCGGTGTTATTCCCGGGCTGTACTGCGGTTCAGGTTGAGCTGTGACACGCAGCTAAACTCCACCGTAAAGCCCGGCTAACGGATCCTTTCCATCAGGAAACATGGAGCTGTAGGGTTCGTGATGGGCCAGGTCTTTCGTAGTGCAGAAATTCATGCCCTTTCGACTTCCGGTTATCATCAGGGGCATGGCCTTTTCCACATTCAGGGAACCGTCGGCATTCAGAACACCATCGTCCACTTCCAATCGCAACACCCTTCCCAGGATGAGCACGAAATCGTCCTCCTCATAATCTTTGACAAGTTCGCATTCCATCCAGGCATAACACCCAGCGATTCCCGGCGGTTTGATGGAGACCGACGGCTTCTCTTCGAGCCCGGCTTCAACGAATTCGTCCACTTCCGGAGGGGTGCGTCTGGCAGTGGGAATCACCTTGTCCATCATATTGACGCCGGCCAGGTTGATGACGAACTGGCCTGTCTCCCGGATGTTGCGAAGGGTGTCCCGCTTTTTTGCCGAGGCCGCGCAGACAAGATCCAGCGGTCTCAACACGGGCATGATGCAGGAATAAGGTGCTATGTTGCGAATGCCGTCTGAGCCGGCAGTCGAAATGAAGGTGACGGGTAGTGGAAACACTCCCTCTCTCATGAACGGCTTGAGGATCATTGCTGGTTCTCCCGATTGGTTGGGCATAAAGAGGTCAAGAAGGCCCCAAAAGGGCCTTCGACCCCATAGACCGGCACGTTTACCAGGTCCACACGTCCGAATAGGGATCGCCGCCTGTCACCTTGGAGGCCAATTCGGCCTTCCCGGAGAAGGACTTCATCTCCACCATGTAGGAGAAGAGCTGCTTATCCGGCATGCGGGCCAGCTCTTGGGACATCTTCACCCTGGCGATCCAGAACATGGGATTGGCGGGCCCTCCCTTGGGCCTCATCTCTTCGGCCTTTACGCCGGTATCAACATAGGCCTTGTTCCAGTCAAAACCCAGCACCCTGCCATCGCAGACGTCTGATTTGTTGTTGATACGCATGGCGATGATTAGGGGGTTGGTCCCTTCTGATCCGTATTTGGCAAGGGTGTCATTGTCCACATCCATGATGTACCCGCCTGATTTCCCAGGAGTGGTGTTGAACATCACCTGAAGAGCATCCGCCGCGCATTTGCCGACGCCGCCGGTCAGGAACACGTAACGGTCACCGGGTCCTAGCGGCATCTTTTCCATCAGATATTTGCCGGCGATGTAGCCCGAATTGACGCCGGGGCAGAAATGGTCGTGGAATGTCGCTGAAAGCAGCAAGGGCCATGGAGGATCCGCGGCCCAGGTCAGGCTGATGCTGACCACGGAAAATGCCCTATTACCTATCAGACCTGATGAGGCCTCTTCCCATCCATCCGGGGTCAGGATATTTGAAGGAGACGCATCAATCACCTGTTGCTCAAAGCCTGCACCGGTCCATTTGAAAAACACCAGTTTGCCGGTATCCTTCCTGTAGAGCCCCCCCCAGAGCGGCTCGGCAAGAGATGTGTGAACAGCCAGCATGGAGCGGTTTCCCGGGCTGCACCCGGTCAGCTCCCCGGCCGTGTCCAGAAAGGCCTCTGTGCTCTTATTACCGATGCTTCCATAACCGGCATTGGTAAGCACCAGCAGGTTCCGGTCGCCTTTGGGAAGGCCCATTTCCGCCATGGCGCCGGTCAGTGCCTCCCCGGCTTTCCCGATTTCATCCGCCGCACTCGCTGCTCCGGATACAAATGAAATCAACAGACCGACCGTCAATAGAACAATCAACAAGCTCTTGAATAACTTCATGTGATGCCTCCTGTGTGCTGTTTGGGGTTCGTTGAGTTCAACATTCAGAAAGAGCAACCGTTTCACATGCGCTTCCAGATGCCCCCTCTCATCCTTTCGTTTGCCAAAAAAAAGGCCACAAAGGCTCCCCCTTTCAGGGAGAATAAGCCTTCGTGGCCTGTTGTAACGCTTCTGGGTGCTACGATTAGGTGTGCTGGACGTAGAGCCTTTAGAGACTCAGTAAACCAGGTGCCGCCCTGTTTTCACATCTTCCAGATGAATAGTCCTGCGACTTCAGCCGCTGGGTTTTGCGAGAACCTTATAAACTCTGTGGCCCAAGAAGTCAACATCATTTGGGGGTGGTCACCAGGCGGCTGGTCACGGTGAAGTCTTCGGTAATTTTGCCGCCCGAAAGGAATTGAGTCGCTGCGGTGAGAACCGCTCGGGCCACGTCTTCCCTTCTAAAGGCCACTGTGGCGGCCATCCGGCCGTTCTTAACCGCCTCAATCGCCTCCGGAATCCCATCCACTCCAACCACTAGAGCCTGTGAACTCCCAGGCGTGTTTTCCAATGCATCGGCTACGCCCAGGGCCATCAGATCGTTGGCGCAGAAGAACCCCCGTACATCCCTTCGGCGGGAAATAATTCTTTTTGCCGCCTCCTCGCCCTGCTTGCGTTCAAAGCCCCCTTGTGCCCGGATGAGTTCAAACGCTTTGTCCCGGCTCGAGAGAGCACGCACCGCCCCTTCACAGCGGCCCTTGGACTGGGCTGCGTCCTCCCGGCCCGCCATTATGACCACCTCCGCCGGCTCTTGACCGGAGGCTTCGATCTCTCGAGCCAGATAACCCCCGGCCAGGCGTCCTTGCTCCTGGAAGTCGACGGTTCTGAGGGGAACATACAGATCTCCCGCCTTCCGGACCATTTCCATGTCGGTTTTGGCTCCGACGTCAAGCACTGGAAGTTTCTGCATGGCGGCCTCTAGAATCCCAGGAACAAGGTTTTCGGGGCTCAGCGGATTGATGACAACCAGGTCAAATGCTCCATTCAGCATTCCACGAAGGATTTCGAGCTGGTGATCCAGGTCCCTGCCTGTTTTCGGCCACACAATACCGGTCTCAACGCCCATGGAAGGCGCAAGCCTCTCATAGCAGGACTCCATATCAGTCCAGAAGGGGTTCTCAGGATCGGCCATAAGCACACCCATACGAATGGGCAAGGACTCGTTTATCATGTCTGATTTCATCAACTCTTCTCCACTGATTCATCCTGATTGGTTTCCATGAAATCGAGCACCGCCCGGCGATCCCCCTGAAAGCGCGGCCCCGGAGATGTGCATTTGAGCGCAGCACAGGCTGACGCAAAGGCCAGGGCCGCTTTCCGAGTCGATCCGTCCAGGAGATAGGACTGAATGATTCCCGCTGAAAAGGCGTCACCTGCCCCGGTGGTGTCCTCTGCCTTGACATTATATGCCTGTCTCGTCAGGAATTCCCCGGCGTGCCTCCATATTGCCCCTTTTTCCCCCAGCGTCACCAGCGCGCCGCCCGGCGGTTCAACCCCTTGCACTACTCCATCCAGAGCTGATTTCATATCCTCAGTGCCGGAAATCTCCACCAGGGCGTCGCCATAGGTGATGAAAAGATCAGAAAGACCTATCATCTCCCGGGTTTCCTCACGGCTTATCCCGCAAAGGGACATGAACCCGGGTCCCACCTGAAGGTTGAAAACAACCGGCACTCCAAGCGCCTTACACATTCCAGCCAGCTTCAAAGCAGGCCTGCCCGGAAGCATGTCCGTGTAGAACACTCCGATCCCGTCAAGCATGGACGCATCAACCTGGGACTCAGTGAGAGCCAGAAGGCTGTCGCCCATAAAGGCGAAAATCGACTTTGATCCACCCGGCGACACCGCTATATAGGTGTGAAGAGTGGTGCCTCCCGGTTTTACTATTACGCGTGATGCCGAGACGCCGCTTTTCTTCAAGTCGTCGATGAAAGACCTGCCGTAGTGATCATCTCCCATCTGTGCGATCAGTGCGGCCGGCGTGCCCAAGCGGACAAGGGCACACATAACGTTGGCACAGCTCCCTCCCGGAACCACCCGCTCCTTTCGCACGAGTGAAAACCCGTCTTCTCTCGGGAGGTCGTCGCACTCTAGGACCACATCCATTGCAGCCGCGCCCAGTCCCAGGACGCCGGGTGTCACATTCCGCATAACATCCCTATTCACTCGAATGAATTCGGCTAGGCCGGGCCTCCATATGTCCTTGTTGTACGAACAAGCGCCTGAAGGTTCTCTAGGGGTGTTCCCAGAGCAACCGTACAGCCGGCGGCAAGGACAAAGCCCCTGGGGTTCTTCCTGCCCTTGTTGATGGCCTCCTCTGCAGCCCGGCACACAACGCTTGGAGATCCTTTGAGAAGAACCGCCACGGGAGATATGTTTCCTGAAAGCGCAAGGCGGTCTCCAACAGCGGCCACTGCCTCTGCCAGATCTACGGTCTCATCCACCTTTATCCCGGCAACGCCGGTTTCTGCAATGTCTTCGAGCACCGGAAGCACATCACCGCAGATGTGAAGGGACGGTCCTCCGCCGGTCAACTCTGTGACACGGGCGGAAATCCGGTAAAGGTAAGGCTTGACAAATGCCCTGAAAAGCTCGGGGCCTATAACGTCACATGCTGCGAGTGGATCCCCCATGCTGCATGGAGCGCCTCTTCTCATGCAGGCCTCCATGTAGTCGAGAATCCCGCTGGTGGAAGTCTCAAGTAGTGCGTGCACGCCTTCCGGATCGGTCGACAGGTCCATCATTAAGGTATCTGTTCCCCTTACAAGGCATGCGGTGGTGAAAGGGCCGCTGACACCGCTGCCCACACGCACCGCTCCGCCCACCAAGTCCTGTAGCCGCTCCATGGCTTCCAGGTAAAGCGGGAGCCTTCCATCGCTTTCAGGTTCAGGCGGTTCCAGGCCCGCCGCCTCCTTGAGTGAGTTTGCTGCGGGACTCGACACCTGGGGCCTCTCCTTGTCCGAGAACCGGATTCCGGCGCCCATTGCCTCGGCAATACCGCAGATGTCAGGGCCGACGGTCACGGCATCCTGGCCGATAAGCCGGAAGGCCTCGGCATGGGCCAGGGCCATTAACTCGGCCGAGTGAAGGTATTCGGCGATTGACGAGCCGATGAGTGTTGCCGCATATTCGCCCAGATGGCTGCTGCAAGGGATCCGGCCCATGGAATCCGTCCTCTCAAAACCCCTCTACAGGCTCCCTTGGACATTGGGTGGACAAACCCCCTTGACGCGAAAGAGACCCCATGGACATTCCTTCCTTCCCAGCAAACATCATCTGTGCAAGCCTCCTGGAATCAAGGCCGTCCAGTGGGCCGCACCATAGGCTTTGCCCCTCCTTGAGCACCAGAACCCGGTCGGCCACCTGAAAGATCTCGGGCAGGTTGTGTGTCACCAACACAACCGATGAACCTCTGGCCCGCAGGCCCAGAACGAGTTCCAGGATCTTGTCCTTCTCCCATGCGGCCATACTGGCAGTGGGTTCATCCAGCAACACGACAGCCGGCTGGAACAGAACGCAACGGCACAAGGCCACGGCCTGCCTCTCTCCACCTGAAAGGCTGCGAACCGGCCGGGTCACATCACCCAAATCAATGCCGAGGTCCTGAAGGGCCTGCCCGGCCTTTTGAGCCATGTCCCTTTTATTCAGAAAAGGGGACCATTTCCGCTGACCTGTCGATGCGCCGTAGCGACCCAGGAACACGTTCTCCCATATATTCATGCTGCCGCACAGGGCGTGGTCCTGGTAGACCATCTCGATTCCCAGGTCTCTGGAGTCCTGAGGGGAGGAGATCTTTACCGGCTTCTCTCCTACGAAAATCTCTCCTGCATCACACTGAACGGCACCGGAAAGGATCTTGAGAATGGTCGACTTCCCGGCGCCGTTATCCCCGACGAGCCCTAGGATTTCGCCTTTGAGCAGGCGAAGATCCGCCCGCTCAAGAGCTGTCTTGGCTCCGAAATCGCGGGTTATCCCCTCCATGCGCACCGCGTAATCGGATGGGTGCCTGCGGCTTTCAGGCATAATCCGGTATTTAAATGCGGAGGCTATTTCCAGTCCTCCAGACGGTCTATGTTCTCTTTTGTCGCCAGTACGCTTATGACCCTGAGATCCTTGGGTATTTCCATGTCCTGCGCCACAGCCAGGGCCGCGCGCGCAACGGTTTCTCCAATCACAAAGGGGCTGAATGCCACGGAGCCGGCCAGCCTGCCCCGGGAAATAGCCTCTCTTCCTTGTGGAATCAGGTCTATACCCACCACCATGACCTCGCCTGTCTTGCCTGCAGCGTCAATCGCTTCCACCGCAGCAAGAGCCATGATGTCATTGGCGCACATGATCCCCTTGAGGTCGGGGTGGGCCTGAAGGAGATTCTGCGCCACATTATATGCCTTTGAGCGGTCCCAGTTGGCCGGCTGCGATGAAACGAGAGTTACTGAATCAGAGGCCTCAAAGGCGTCCTTTGCGCCTCTTGTCCGGGCCTGGCTCTGGGGCGCCCCGGGAAGACCTTCGATGATTGCAACCTTTCCGCCCCCCCTCTTTGAGAGTTCCTGCACTATGTACTCCGCGCCGGTTCTACCCTGGCCATAGAAATCCACCAGACCTATGGTGATGGGATCCCCGCCTGCCTCCCTTGCGGCATCGAGATCAATGCGGTCGTCGGTAACCACAGGGATCCCCTTTCGGGCGGCCTTGGCAAAGGCAGGGATCAGGTTCTGGGCGGTGATCGTGTGGGCGGTGAGGGCATCGTAATCCTTGGCCACCATGTTTTCCAGGATGTTGAGCTGATCCACCAGGCTGTTTTCCTGTGATGCGGCCATCACATCGATCTGAACACCAAACTCACGGGCGGTGTTTTCGTAACCTTCCTTCATTGATACCCAGAAGGGGTTGGAAAGCGTTACAAGGACGGCACCGATTTTGATGGGCTTTTCCGGCTTGGGAACTTCACCAAGTTTTGCAAAGGTCCTTGCCCTTGCGTCTTCCCAAGGGGTCATTTGGCCCGCAAAGGCAGTGTTTATGGTCAGGGTGGCCGAAAGAAACACGGCCAGGGTGAGCATGCCTAAGAAAAACTTGTTCCTGTTCATTATTCATCCTCCTTAATCATTCGAAAACAGCGTTCAGTTCTGATCGGCGGCGAAGGCGGTCCGCCAGTACCGCCGCCATGAATACCACCCCTATGACGAGTTGCTGATAGTATGTCGGCACATTGATGATCGTGAGACCGTTGGCAAGGGTGCCGATTATGAGGGCGCCCAGCAGTGTGCCCGAAATGCTGGCTTCTCCACCTGCAAAACTGGTCCCCCCCATGACCACCGCTGCTATTGCCTCGAGTTCGATCCCAAGGCCGGTTATGGCTTCTGCAGTGTTGAGCCTTGCCGTCACTATCATGCCGGCAAGGGCTGCGGAGGCACCGCAGAGAGAGTAGATCCCCACACGGGTTCGGGTTACGGATACTCCCATACGATATGCGGCCTCGATGTTGTCTCCCACGGCCCTGGCGTTAATTCCAAACCGGGTCCAGGCAATTATGAGATAGGCGACACCCACAACCCCAATGGCCACCAGTACGCTCAACGGGAGAGGGCCCAGGAGTCCTGAACCCAGGGATCTGAACCCCATGGGAAATCCGTAAATCGGTCGTGCATCAGTGATTATCAGGGCAATCGCCCTGAAAATGCCCGCCGTTCCCAGTGTCACAATGAAGGGACTTATCCCGAGACGAGTCACACCCAGACCGTTCAGGGCACCCAGGGCGGCGCCTAAACCTATCCCGCCCGCAACCGCCAGGCCCCAGGCCATTTGGGCCTTCATGAGTCCGGCCATGACAATGCCGCTCAGGGCCATGACCGCTCCCACAGACAGATCAATGCCCCTTGTCGCGATCACCAGTGTCATGCCCACGGCCACCACGATGTGAACCGACGACTGGACCAGGATGTTCGTCAGGTTCTCCCAGGTAAGGAAGAAAGGGGATATGAGGAAAAAAGCCAACCCAAGACCGGCCAGAAATGTGAGCAGGCCGAGTCGCTGGATACGATCCAAACGGCCGGTAATCAAAGTCGCACACTCCACTAAGCAATGATTGGATATACTCTTGACAGACTCTCGGATGATAGACGCCGGCAAACGAGGTTGGAAAGTTAGAGGAGTCTCTACGATTTGTCAAACTGGATATTCCGATAGAACTTCGTGAATACCCGGGAAATGCCGATCCCAAGGGCCCTGCATCACCCTGACGCACTCTTGTTGCTTGCAGAAAAGATGACAAGTAAAAGTTTCAAAAATAAATATTTAATCATTTAAAATATATTTATTAATTTAAAAAGGCTTATAAATGCCCAAAATTGGATTGATGGATCGCCGGATCTTTAAGTGTATTGGCACTGCCATTGCGTGGCCACTACAGTATCGGAAATTCCAGTTTGACATATCGAGGTCCATGCTGTATTGGTTTTTTTACAAATCTTATCTTACCAGGAGTTGTTCCATGCACATGGTTTTCGGCTTCACCTGACGGAGAATTCTCGCATCTGCCCGGGCCTGGCAATAATCGATACTGTATTCGGAAGTCTTTTGCGGCCCGGCCGATTTTGGTGGAGGGCGGGGCTTGATTTCCCATAATCCCAGGTGGTTGAGGATCTTCCTGGCCTGCCCGCCAATGCCGCACCCAACATATTCGAACGTGCCGGGTTCCCTCAAATTTCCGTCTGGTAAGCCGTTTCAGGTCGGTAACAGGCAAGGCAGGCGGG
>CAYPSZ010000444.1:0-5460 GCA_964413125.1 uncultured Desulfobacterales bacterium | reverse complement strand
CATGTCGGTTAGTGCGACCAGGTCTAACATGTTGTCGGATATCACCTGAAGGAGCTTGGTCTTTTCTTTCAGCGCCTGCTCGGCCTGCTTGCGCTCGGTTTTGGCGTTTTCCAATTCCCGAATCCGCTGCTCCAGTTCCTCATATGTAGGCTTGCCGGTCATGATCACAACCTCTGTATTCGCATTCCCATAAAGTCAATAGTACCAGCAGAATACTCGACAACCGTCCGACTCAAGACTCAAGACTTACCCTACTATCATGCACCTTCACCCCTTACCATTCAGCTTCCTTCTCAAGACCCCGGACGGCTTGAAGGTGACTACCCGCCTCGCATCCAAAGTGAGGTCGTCTCCGATATAAGGATTCCGCCCTCTCCTGGAGTTCTTCTCAAGGACATAAAACTTCCCGAACCGGCTGATCACCAAATTCTCGCCAGATGCCAATATCCATTTCATCAACTCAAGGAGTTTTTCTATCAGATTTGTTGACTCATTCTTGGTCAGCCGCAGAGTTTCGCAGAGTTCCTGGATTAGGTATTGCTTGGTGAGGGTCATGCGCTCGCTCCAATAAAGGAAACGACTGTCGCAAATAAACGGGGAGTGTAATTCGTTTACCCCTGGAACCGTCCCTGCAACACGAGGTGATAAGAGGGACCGAGGGACGGAACAGGGGCCAGACGGCTAGCAAATAAAACATGGGACACGAATATGGATACGCCTATCCGACCAAAAGGGAGTCTAAACGATATTTTAGTGTTGGTCAAACATAAAGGGGCACTCGGTTTTGGGGTCAAATCGAAACCAGACGGCGTTTATTCGCTGAGGCAGTCCTTGGCCCCACCATAAAGTGCCTCGGAAAGAATGTTGAAAAGTTCATTTTCATTATAATGTGCGGCCCAGATGGGGTATCGGAATTTCGCTTTAGAGAACGCCTTGGCCAGGCAAGAACTGTAGCGGGAGCGACAGGAAGAACGAAATGTGGGCCAAGGAGGCAGTAGCGCTATTCTGTGTGCTGGGGCACAAGTTGCCGAAGAGCTTCTCTTGAGGGACCGATGAGACGGGTCGGCGGGACGCCGATTAAGGGGATTCCAGTCTTCTCACCAAGGCGGCCTCTCAGGAAGCTTCTCTTAGCCGACTCCACAGAGTACAAGGGGTCTTCGCGTGCCCGGAGATGGTTCCATGCGTCCTTTTGAAAAGTCACAGCCACTCCTTTGTCTTCCAGAAAACCTTTTTTGCAGTCCATGACTCTTTCCCTCTCGCAAACCGCTAAACGTCGAATGGCTTTGGCACCTACCAGTTTTCGGATACCCGCTACACCGGCCCAAGGGCCTCCGGCGCTGCTGGGCATAGTATAAAATACGCAGAATCCTAAACGGAACGGTGAAGCATAATCGAGAGTAAGTAATTGCAGAGACCTCAGGCGGTTTCTTTCTTCAGAGCAAAGCTCATCCGGCACAGGAATATCTAAAATGCCCGCCGGTTTGAGAAGTCGTTTCCAGAACCTGTTCTCCTTCCCCTGATCATCGAAAGCAAAGAACAATCCGGCTTTCACCGAATGACTGGCAGGGTTTCCAAAAACAAGGAGGAGAGGGGGACGACTGTCGCTCTTTGTCGGAATGAGCTGTTCGGTCAGGTAGAAAAGATGGCCCTTATGAAGCTCAAAGAGAAAAGGATTTGCATCATCGGATTCCAAAAAGATCGGCCACCGAGATTCAAAGCGGTCCCGTTCCGCCTTTGTGGAGAAAAGTAGTTGCAGATCTATCCTGCACTCAAGGGTCCCCGCTCTTTCGCTTTTCCTGTAACTGTATAGGGCCATGAGAAGCTATTCCAGGTCCCCTGGACACGAGCAGTGACTAAAAGAATGGTCCCACCCATATTCCATGTCAACTCCATCCTCCCCGGTCCAAAATGATGACGAGGAAGTTTCCTATATAGGCGCCCCTGGGCTTTGTGCCCTCTGAGGTAAACTAACTCCGCATACTGTACATCGCTGTTTCTTCTTTACCTTGGCCATTCGAGAGGCTTCGGCAGCCTGTATGTCTGTAGAGGAAGCACTCGGTCTTGCCCGACCCGGTGCCGGTGGATATGAGCGTGGTCTTCCCCTGCCGGATGGCGCGAATGGCCTATTCCTGGTGCCCGTACACATGGCTGAACTCAGGCGGAATGCCCCGGCGCATGTGCGGGTGGAGCACGCCTTCCGCCACCAGGTCGTCCAACGACGCACCCTGACGGAACGGCCGGGAGAGGCTGATATACGGGGCTTTCAGCAGGGGGGATTTGCGCGTCTCATCCAGGGACAGAAGCCTCCGCATCTGCCCGTGCAGCCCCTCGTCGGCAAAGGGATAGGCGGTGAGCTGGTATCGCAGGAAGCTGTGCACCACCTTTTCGGTGAATGCGACGGGGTTGAGTGCCATATCCTGCTCCTCTTCAGGCCACGCGGCACGTGGTCTCGTCTATTCCCTGTCCGACGGATGACGGATGCGTATTCGGGTCTCTTCAATCACGAGGATGGCGCCGGGGAGAATCGCCAGGTCCTGGCGAAAGACGTGCCGGCAGACGCGGGCGACCTGGTCAGGTTTCAGATCGTTGAACCGCAGGTAGAGGCTGCCGTAGAACGGTCTCCCTTCATGGATGGCCATGGTTCCGAAATCAGAGTCGTGGGTGAGGACAAACCGGTGCCCCTTCAACGCCATATCGAGGATCTCCTGGTCTTCTTTCCCGTACCAGCGCTCCTCTTTGACATCCAGGACGTCGAGCCCTTGATCCCGCAGGCATTCCACCACCTTGGGCGAGATGTTTTCGTCTGTAAGGATGTGGATGGAGTCGAGCTTCATGGTGCGGCCGTCTCCAGCGCCACATAGATCTCATTCCTGCAGGAACGTGCGGCATACCGAAGGCATGCCTGAATATCCTCTCTTGTCAGGTGGGGGTAGTCTTCAAGGATGTCTTCCTCGGGCACGTCGGAGGCCAGCAGATCGAGAATGAACTCCACGGAGATGCGCGTCCCTCGTATAATCGGTTTTCCCCCCAGTATCTTCGGGTTGGCTGTGATTCGCTCGATCATGGTCCACCTCCTCTTCACGGTTCCTGAAAATTGTTCGACGGCACTTTGCCTGCTGCGAAAGCGGCTGTCGGAATTGTTTTCGTCGTCTTCCCATCATACACCAAATCAGGGCATATGTTCATCCCGTTTCCGCCTCAATCGAAGAGCCGTCTCTGGGTCATTCGAGTGACGTCGTACGCCGCGGGTGGTTCGGATACCCGAGCGGATTCGTCCGCCTCCATCTCGGCCAGAAGGTCACGATAATCGGCCCTTTCCATGGATTCTCGAAGGAGGGTGTGCCAGGGGCCATCGGGGTCAATTGACGTAGCCTCGGTTTTATCTCGCAAGGCCCCACTGTTTTCCGCATACACCCAAGTGACCTGAAATGAAGTCGGAATCGCTGTCAACGGCAATGGGACTCGCTGATCAGTCGTACGAAAAAAGAAATACATTTTTTCGTCAGGGGATACTTTTACCCTTCCCTAAATAAAACTAGTAATGATTCGTATGTTAGGTTGGATGGAGAGGCTTAACTATTTGATATTTCTTTAGTAAGCCAGTTTATTCCCGCTCTGGCGTTATTCCGGTCCCTAGCGGTTTTTGAACCCTTTAACCATCGGGCTTACCTTGGCGCGGACCATATGGTTTTCCCTTGAGCGTCGAACATCCCCAGCCCAGGACCCACGTCAGGGTGCAGGCGATGTCGTATATTCGCCACGCCCTGTAAGCAACACAGCATTTTCCCTGACAGTACAGGGCGATAGCATGTATCCT
Organism: uncultured Desulfobacterales bacterium; assembly: GCA_964413125.1. Taxonomy (GTDB): domain Bacteria; phylum Desulfobacterota; class DSM-4660; order Desulfatiglandales; family HGW-15; genus JAIPEI01. Next base: position 1,643 of record CAYPSZ010000444.1, on the reverse strand, counting down.
CGCTGTTTTTCTGGGGATGTATTGATCGTTGACCCAGAGGCTCGTTGCGAATCGGGGGACAAAGCAATTGTCAGGATCAACGATGAGGTGGTGTTTAAGGTGGTTTATTTTGAAGACGGAAAAATCATCCTTTCATCAATCAATAAGAAATATGGGTCAACCACCTACGACAAAGACAGCGGCGCCGATATGTCAATTGTCGGCAAGGTGGTCGAAATCTTGGGTAGAGGGTAGGCGTTAAACCCCGGCCGTTGACTTCCAGGTGATCGGGCGGGTTGTGGATATGGTTCCGAATATCTGACAGCCTCTTTATGTGGTGGTTCCTTTTTGTTCTGTGCTATATTTAGGGACTTGACATTTTCGTCGTTAGGTTGATATTATTATTTGAAAATAAACCTTATTTTAACTGGAGGTCGTGAAAAGCAGGAAGACGCCAGAAAAGACACTCCCAGAGAAGTACAAGGGCACAGATTTGTCTACCCGGAGCGCCTAACCGTATATTATAGCAATTCGGCCTCAATGATGATGAGTCCACGCGATTTAATGATTGATTTTGGCATTAAAAGCCCCGAAATTCCTCACGATTCACCAGATGAGCCCACAGTTGTTGACGTAAGGATTATACTCAGCTTGCCACACGCAAAAGTCTTGGTCAACAGGATTGCTGGGTTGATTGAAGCATATGAATAGGACTTTGGTGAGATAATCACAGAACCAAAAACGACGGCAAATGAGTGATATAATTTTTTCAACAACAGACCCCGAAAAACGCGAACTACATGCGGATACCTGGAGCCATATTCGGGAACGGCACCCTGAAGTTACTAAGCAGGGCGTACAGCGAATACAGAATACCATCAAAAATCCTGACTTTATAACTGAACAGGAAACAACAAGCGCATTTCTATATAGCCGAATTGAACGGAGCGATCTTTTTTTTAATGTTATTACAAAACAGGCGGCTCAAACAAAATCTATTGGTGTTGTAAAAACCGCTCATCTTACAGATAGGCCTCCTAAGGGAGATGTTATATGGCTGAAAAGCAGCACCTAAAAAATACCAAATTAGATATTGCTTACGACGATTTTTCTGATGTCTTGTATATCTCTTTCGGAAAACCTGAGGCAGCAATATCTGTTGAGATCTCCGAGTCGGAACTTGTAAGGGTAAACCCTTTCACCGATGAAATAGTCGGTGTTACAGTCCTTGATTTTAGGGAAAGGTGCGTACGCCCCTCAATGGGAATTGAAGACTCTGCGCGCGATATACTACCAAATATACTACACAGGTTTGAGGAAGAAAAACGTAAGGCTTCAAAAGAAAGCATGCGTGAAATGTAAATGCTGCACGCATAGAAAAAGGGGCTTTTCATTCCTGGAAAATTATGCGTGCTAAAACAACTCTCCTTGTTTCCCTCCCCCCTCTTCCGTTCAGCCTTCTTAAACGTGATTTCCGGGGCCATCCGCGGGTATTCCAACTGCTTCCCATTTAGAAGCTCCTCGACGCCTATCCCAAGAAAAAGGGTTAAACCATATATAATAGGCTGCTGATAGGGGCTCCGGGAACCGGAAAGAGCCGCATCGCAAAGACTGTCGCTAACTCCGCCATCATCTCAGGGTACAAGGTCGTCTATCGCGAAGCC
>CAYPSZ010000443.1:0-3977 GCA_964413125.1 uncultured Desulfobacterales bacterium | reverse complement strand
GATCGCCCTGTTGCTAAGGGCATTGGCGTTGCGGCGTGTAAGCCGTGCCGGCCTGACCTTGTCCATGCCACGCTTCCTCGCAGAACTCGATACGATTCGGGAAGTGATCAACGTCTACCCCAAAAAGCGAGGGAAGAAGGCCGCGCGCCAGCAAACCGTACTGACGAAGACCTCGGAGCTACAAGACCGGATCCTGGCGATTTTGGGTCTCAGCAAAGACAAAATCGAGGTTTTAGGGTAAGGCGAGGCATGCCGTATCATCCTGATTATTCAGATGATATGGGCGTGCCTCACGATAAGTAGGAAACTCGGGCTAGCAGAAAGCCACGCTTCACCGGTAGTGGAGGGGATCGACTCGGAGATCGAACGGTTTAAACGATGGGAAGGGCTCAAGGAGATTCCGGACTGAGAAATTCGTCTTCACAGCAGGGTTCTCCCATCGCTACGCCCTGAAGGGGAAAGCGGTACAAATCATGCCAAATGAAGGGCTGCTGGCAATCGGCGGAAATGCAGCAGGAATGAGCGTCGCATCCTTCTCGGCACTCAAATAGTGGGCAAGGAAGCAGCTGCAAAAGGCATCGAGTTGATTGCCACGGCGCTTCATACAGGTATGCCGCATAGCTCCGCTTCGTATCGAGGAATCCGCCGTTGCCAGGTGTCCAGCCTCTCCATGTCGATTTTCTCGGCTCCGTCATCACATCTTCCTGCCCCGGACGTCGCCGAAGCGGTCTATCTATCCGACGCCAGGAATATCTTTTTCAGCCGATTTTCGGCCATAGAAACAGCAGTGCCGTTCCCCCGGCAATGGGAATGGCAAAGGCGAAGGATATTCTTTTCAACAGTGCCCGCGAACCCAAAAGTGCTGCGATACATCCTTTAAACAGGATATTGGAAAGGGCGCTCATCAGGATCATACGGCATCCCGTGTCAAGGGTGAGTTTGCCGGATTTGATCAGGTTCGTGGTCGAAAGCGTGATGGCGTCCATGTCAGTCAACCCGGAGAGGGCCGCCACCAGGTATAATCCCCTGTCGCTGAAATGCTCTCTAGCCGCCGCAACTGCAAAGAGCACAGCCACGTATAGGACGCCGAAAACGATCGCCACTTTCAGATTGGACGGATTTTTTGTCGGAACCGGAATGCTGTCCTGTTCGAATGCCGTCAGATACAGGACGACGCAGATCGCTCCCATTAAGATCACCATAGCGGAAAGCAGCGGCGCAAGGTGAGGCAGGACTTCAGGTCCGACCACCAGTACTTCAAAACTGACCCGGAAAAACACCACGGTCGAAGCGATCATGATTATCAAAGCGGCGGTCTTTCCCGTTTCCGGATGTTTCGAAGAACGCTGTGCATAAACCACCGTGCTGGCCGTGCTGGAAATGATCCCTCCGAGGATGCCGTTCAACAACGTGCCGGTTCTGGCCCCAAGCAACCTGTAGATCAAGAATCCCGCTACACTGATTCCGACTATCAGAACGACCATCAGCCACGCGTGAAAGGGGTTGAACACATCGTAGGGGCCGTAGGTTCTGTTGGGCAGTACGGGTAAGATGACGAGGGCGAAGAGGACCAGTTGAATGATTGACCTGACTTCAGATTCACCCAGCCTTTTCACGAAAGCGTGCATCGGATCTTTCCAATGCAGCAAAACCGTCACGCATCCGGCCATTACAAAAGCGATCAGCATCATGTCCAGGGCCAGGACCGCACCGACCCCATACATAAGCAGGGCCGCCACATTCGTGGTGATGCCCGGGGTGATCTCGCCGGACCAGAATTTGATCAGCGCTCCCGTGACGAGCACCCCTGCAAGGGCCACGAGCCCGGCGGCCGCTATCCAGCCTCCGCCTCCGAACTGGAGGCTCAAGTGAGCACAAAGGGTGCCTAACGGCGGGATCATGGCAAAGCTTCGGATTCCAGCAACATGGAGAAACCCTCTTTCGCGCTGAAAGCCGACGAGAAGCCCGAGTCCCAACGATACGGCAAGCTGTTGAAGAAGACCGATGTCCATGTTCACTATGGGATTGCTTCCGATGCCTCTCTAGGGCCTTTCCTTTCTTCCAGAATAATATTTTCCTGCGTCATATTGTCCTTGCTGATCATGCTTATTTCTTAGTGCTCTGCTTATGACTTTATATCCGAACCTTAGGGATGTGCATGGGGTCCATCATGTAAACAGCGGAATAAAACGACATACTCCCCATTCAGAGCAGGAGGTCTTTTTCCGGAGACGGTTTCGTAAACAGGAGTGGATGGTGACCTCGCATTCCCGGAATACATGTTTCAGCGTATGGATTCATCACGAGTTGCCATATATCCTGTTTCGGGTATGCCGGCTTTGGATATACGAAGGACTCTCTCATGACAAACGCCGAAACAAAAGGCAAAAGCGTAAGTTTCTCAGCAGAACTGTCTCTTGCGCGCCTCGCAGATCATCTCCTTGAAGATGGTGATGAACAGGCCGTGATCACCTTCATGGATGACGATAAGGAGGAATGGACTCGCCATTTTGAGAATGAGAGTGTCCGGTCATTATGGGGTCTGCTGGTCGGCCGCTACCCTGACAGGCCGCTTTCACCTGATGCGCACCTGGAATTCGACTTCGAGATCGATTCAATGGAACGAATTGAGCTCTCCATGGCCCTGGAGGAGCAAATCCGCGCGCCTGTGGACGAATCTCAACTGGCAGAGGTCGATTATGTGCGTGATCTCATGGAACTCTTTCCGGAACATGAAGGCAATGAAGATAAAAGAACCGGACATGCGGTGACGGATCCCGAAAAGATCCTTGCCGGGGAAGATGTTACTGGGCTGAAGCCAGAGGCCGCGCCGGCAACCTGCTCGCATCCAGACTCTATACTGCAGGGAGTGTGATCATGCGTCTTTACTTCCGCATCCGGGTGAAAGGTCTCGAACATATCCCGAAAGCTGGCCCCTTCATCTTATTGCCCAACCACGTCAGCACTCTCGATGCACCGATCCTGGCTCTCGCCCTCGGCCGAGAGCGGACGCTGGGCTGTTCCTGGGCCGGTTCCTCGAAATTGCTTTTCCGCAATACGTTAACACGTAGTTTGAGCCGACTGGCGCAGGTTGTTCCCATCGAACGTAGGGTGAGGTGGAAGATCTTAGGGCTGACTCGGCCCTCCTTCCCTCTCCTGTTTCAACGCCTTTCGGAAATATAACCCTGGACCGCAACAGGTTTTCATTCAGTGATTGGGAGATCCGTTTCCTGGACGCGAATCTGCCGGCATCCGGAACAATTACAAACTATCTCGAACATCCCCGGAGAGCAGAGGTCCAGCTCGATGGAGAACTGGGACCTCAAGCCGCCCGCTGGACGGCTGATTTGTTGGATGCGCCCGCTGAACTCAAATTGGACAGGACGGTCCGAATCAATAACGCTGAACTCGTATGGGAGGAGGGCTTCGAGACCCTCTTTTCAGGGACGCTCGTGGTGGTGGAGGGCCCGGAAATCGTATTGGACCTACAAGTCACAGAGGAAGCCTTTACCGTCCACAGCACCAGGATCACAGATCAGGATTCAGATGTTCTCATGGCCCTTCGGCTACAACAGGATGACCTCGAGTTGACATTCAAAGGCAATCTCAAATCGACCACGATTGAGCGAATCTTTGACTTTGAGGACGTCCCTTATCTCGAAGGGGCTTTAGAGGGTGATTTTGAGGCCGCTATTACGCTCGACCGACCGCTGCTCTCCACCGTTCAAGGACGGTTCGATATCGAAGGGGTTTCAATCCCAGGCACACCTATCCGCCTGGAACGCGCCGTTTTGAAGGCATCGGGCAATCAGGTGGAGGTGGAATCCTCAAGTCTCATCGGGCCAGGAGAGAAGCGGGGGTCTCTTGCCGGAACAATGGAGATTTCCGAGGAAGCCCTTCACCTGGACATGGATCTGGGAGTCGACGGCCTGGAATGGGAAGATGTAGAAGATCTGGCCGCCACAGCAGGCAATGGG
>CAYPSZ010000442.1:0-12281 GCA_964413125.1 uncultured Desulfobacterales bacterium | reverse complement strand
GTGATCTGGTCCGACCCCTTCATCATTATGTTCACTTCCGGCACCACCGGTCCCAGCAAGGGCTCGCTCATGCCTCACAACTATGCCCTTTTTATGGGCGAGGTCTGTATGGAAACCGCTGAATATACCGAAAAGGACGTACTCTACAACACCCTTCCGCTCTTTCACGGCAATGCTCAGCTTCTGTCAACCATGCCCGCACTCACCAGCGGGGCACGAATGGTCCTGGCCGAGCGCTTCTCGGCTAGCAGGTTCTGGCCCGATGTCCGGAAGTACGGCTGCACGGAGTTCAATTACATCGGCGGTATCCTGCCCATCCTTCTGAAAGCGGACCCGCGTCCGGATGATGCGGACAATCCCCTTCGCGTGATGTTCGGAGGAGGGTGCCCGCCTCACCTTTTCGATGAGGTGGAACAACGTTTCGGTGTGACCCTTCTCGAGGGTTACGGCATGAGCGAGATCGGGCTGCCACTTCTCAATACCATGAAGGAGCGCAAACCGGGCACCTGTGGAAAGGCGTCTTACGGTTGCCAGGTCAAGCTCGTGGACGACTACGGCCTCGAGGTGGGACCCGGGGTGCCTGGTGAGCTTCTCATGCGAGGCCGCGATCCCTACACCATGCTTCTCGAGTATTACAAGATGCCGGAGAAGACCGTCGAAGCATGGAGAGACCTCTGGTTCAACACCGGCGACTACCTGATCATGGATGAGGACGGCTACTTTGTTTTCGTGGACCGAAAGAAGGACGCCCTCCGCCGCAGGGGAGAGAACATCAGCTCGCAGGAAGTGGAAAAGGTTTTCAACGCTCATCCTGCCGTGCTCGAGTGCGCAGCCGTCGGGGTCAAGTCGGAGATGTCCGAAGATGAGGTCATGATCTGCCTGAGCATGAAGGCGGGTGAAAGCCCGGCCCCGGAGGCTCTCCTCGACTACGCCCAGGAGCGCATGGCCTACTTCATGGTGCCCAGATACGTCCGCATCATGGAAGCCCTCCCCAAAACCCCCACCGAAAAAGTTCAAAAGGCCGCACTAAGGGAACAGGGGGTCACCCGGGATACATGGGATAGAGAGGCCGCAGGTTACGAGGTCAGACGTTAGAGCCTTTGGTGGCCCCGGGCTTTTCCGGAAGCTCTTCCGAGGAAGGAAGAATGCATCAAGGTGCTGATAGCGCCCTGATTTATGTGAGAATATGTGATGAATGATTCAGAAAATACGACTATGGATGGTACCCCTCCAGTGAATCCGGGAACCTTTACATTGCCTGGAGATGGTGGAAGAGGGCCGGAACTCGTTGGAGGATTTTGCCCGTTGTGCGGGAAATCTTATTACCCCAGACCGAAGTTCTGCCCCGGCTGTCTGGGGGAGGTTCTGGAGAAAGCGGTGGGCGATCGTGGAATAATACATAGCCTTACCGTCATACGGACCAGGCCTCCTCTGGGACTGCCCCAGCCCTATGGCGTCGGATACATTGATCTGGCGGAAACCGGGCTTCGTGTGTTCGGCCTGCTGGACCCTGAAAGGCTCATGGAGATGAGAATCGGGGATCATGTCCGACTGACTGTGCAGAAACTCGGCCACAACGGCCGGGGAGAGCCCAGGGTCCGGCCTGTTTTTGCACTTGCTCAGGAAGGCGGTAAGACATAGCAATGAAAGAAGTCTTTGTAACAGGAGCCGGCATTATCCCCTTCGGTAAACATCCCGAAAGGAATCTCGTGGATATGGGTGCCGAGGCCGCCTACCTGGCGCTCATGGATGCGGGAATCGGGCCGTCAGCCGTGGATGCAGCCGTTTTTGCCAACGGCCTCGCCGGCCGACTCTTCGGCGATATGACCGTCGGCCAGAACGTTTTCTGGGAGGTGGGAATCAACCGCATACCGATGCTCAATGTGGAGAACGCCTGCACCTCGGGCTCTACGGCCTTCTATGTGGCGTGCAACATGCTTGCCGCAGGGCAGGCCGAGACGGTTCTTGTGGTGGGCGCGGAGAAGATGTGCGTGCCCGAGTTCGGCCTCATTAACTCCGGTGAAACCGAGATGGACACCCAACTCGGTATGGTGGCGCCGGCGGGGTTCGCCCTCCGCGCCGTTCGTCACATGGAAGAGTTCGGAACCACCCTCGAGCAGCTCGCACAGGTGGCGGTCAAGAACCGCAGTCACGCGGCGGGCAATCCATTCGCTCAGTACCGGGATCCCGTCACTGTTGAGGAAGTCATGAACTCCCCCATGATCGTAGACCCGCTTACCCGTTTCCAGTGTTGCCCCATAGCAGACGGCGCAGCCGCACTGGTGCTTGCATCATCTCGTGCGGCCGGCCGGTTGAAACGTGCAATTCGTGTGAACGCCTCCGTACTTGTCACGGGCAATTGGGAGAATCCCCAGGATCTGATCCGTTGGGAAACGGACTACCGGGGGTGTCGATCCGCCTACGAGCAGGCGGGTATAGGCCCGGATGACCTGGATGTGGTGGAGTGCCACGACGCGTTCACCATTTCGGAGATCCTCCATTACGAGGCCCTGGGGCTCTGCGCTACGGGCGAGGGAGGACGTTTTGTTGAGGAAGGACACACCACCATGGGCGGCAGTATTCCGGTCAACCCATCCGGCGGACTGCTGAGCCGAGGTCATCCTGTGGGCGCTACGGGCGTGGCCCAGATCGTGGAAGTGGTGACTCAGCTTCGAGGCGAGTCCAGGGGTTGCCAGGTGGAAAACGCACGTGTCGGTCTGGCTCATTGCATGGGCGGGGACAAGGTCGCCGACAGCAAGTCCTGCACGGTCTCCATCTTTTCGAGGTAGGGGAGACATGGGACCGGCGCTTCATCACGTATCGGTATTCGTCGCGGACATGGACCGTGCCGTCAGCCTCTTTTGCGACATCCTTGGTTTTGACCTGCTCTGGCGTGTCCCCAAGGCCGGAGGACGGCTCCTTTCCACCCTGCTGGGCGTCCCGGGAATGGAGGCTGAATTGGCCTGTCTCGCCGGACATGGAAACGGGGTTGCCCTGGAGCTTTCCCGCCTGATTCATCCGGTCACCAGTGACCCACCGGTTTCTTTCGGGGCTCTGGGGACCGTCGCTTTGAGCCTCACCGTCCGGGACCTCGACCTGCTGCACCAAAGGTTGTCGGGCGGTGGGTGGATTCCCCTGAGCCCCTGCCTGGATCTGAAACCCCCTCAAGGAAAACCGGTCCGAGCTTTTTGCGTGCATGTGGAACCCGGAGTCCTCCTCGAGCTGATCGAGGAAAACAATTCGAATTAGAAGAATTCCGTGGACAGTATATCTATTTAATGCCCATGCGAGCACCCGGCTTCCTGTCTTTGTCCGGCTCACTTTTTCTCCTGGCCCTTGGAGGTCAGGTTGGGGAAGAAAAGACGGGTCCATTACGGTATCGCAGCTTAGGATTCTCATTGAATCTGAGCTGCCTCTTGGGACTGGGTTTTTGTTTTGAAAATACACGACGTGCCGTAAGCGACATTCTTGATAATTCACCATTTGCCATTGGATAGTGGACAGCATGAAGACCCTGAAATATAAGTGCAGAAGATGTCAACAATGTCTACAATGACAACCCATGAACAATCGGAGCGCAGGCTCGGGAATGGAAAAACAATTGGGCCGGCTCCGAAAGCGCTTGCGGAGAAACTTTGGCGGGGAGGCAGCTTATGACGGAACAGGCTCAGCGGATTGACAATCTCAAGAAGGTCACTCTCATGCTGGAACTTGTGAAGCACGGGGAGGCTTCGCCGGAAAAAGCGGTTTCAGATTCGTATGAATTCATTTTTGGAATCGGAAGCGGCGGTCTTTCCCCAATTGAGATGGAGCTTCAAGGCCGTAATCAGGGCGAACGGTTCACAATGAGCATCAAGGAGAATGAATGGACCGGGCTTTTCGGCCACCTCAAAGCCCCTGATTTTTCAGGTCCCATAGGGGATGCCGACCTTGATCTCACAATCTTTGTGAAAGGGGTGGAGCCTGCGGAACAGAAGGAAATTATTCAGGCCATGTCAGCAGCCTCTGCATGTGGCGCGGATTGTTGCTCAGGACACTAGCACGGAGTCCGAAAGCAAACATATGTTCGGACAGGGGGCAGGGGAAGCGCTCCCGTGTTATTGGAGTAACGGCGGATACGATGACATCGGAACCTGAAACATCCGAAACAACGCTAAAACGCTCCACACTGCTGGCGGCGGTGATCTCGAGCTTCCTGACACCTTATTTGAGCTCGTCGGTCAACGTGGCGCTGCCGGCCATTCAGGAGGATCTATCCGCGACGGCTTTGCAGCTTACCTGGATGGCGGCTTCCTTTGTGCTCGTGAACGCCATGCTGGCGCTTCCTCTTGGAAAGGCCGCGGACATCTGGGGCCGAAAGCGTATGCTCGCCGGAGGCATTGCCTTGATTACGGTGTCCTCGGCGCTCTGCTGGCTGGTGCAGGACCCCCGCACACTCATTGCGCTTCGGGCGGTTCAAGGGTTTGCCAGCGGCGCTGTTGCCGTGACCAGCATGGCCATAGTGTCTTCGGTGTTTCCCCCGGAGGAACGGGGCTCTGCCTTCGGTCTTGTGATAGCGGCGGTGTACACGGGCCTTTCCGCAGGTCCTTTCTTGGGTGGAATTCTCACCGGGTACTTCGGTTGGCGAAGCGTGTTTGTGTCCGTAGCCCTTTTGGGGGTGGTAGCCTTTGTGTGGATCGTTACGCGCCTCAAAGGTGAGTGGGCGGATGCCGCAGGCCAGAGGCTCGATGTCGTCGGGTGTCTTCTCTATGCGTGCGGGCTCTTCGGCATAACTTACGGGGCCTCAACCCTTCCCGGAGTCAACGGAGTTATTCTGCTGGTGGGCGGTTTAGGCGTGATCTCGCTCTTTGTGAGGCGGCAGTATCGCACGGCCACGCCTTTACTGGATATGCGGCTCTTTTCCGAGAACCGGGTGTTCGCTTTTTCCAACATGGCCGCCTTGGTCCACTACTCGGCAGTGTTCGCGGTCACCATGCTGATGAGCCTTTATCTCCAGTTCGTAAAAGGACTCCAGCCCCAGACCGCAGGCCTGGTGTTGCTGGCCCAGCCGATTGTGCAGGCGGCTTTCTCGCCGGCCGCCGGCCGCCTTTCCGACCGCATTGACGCAGGCAGGGTGGCCTCCGTGGGCATGGCAATCACTGCACTGGGGCTCATTATGCTCCTAATGACCGACCGGGGGAGTACGATCGGTTACGTGGTCAGTACCCTGTTCATCCTAGGGTTCGGGTACGCCCTGTTCTCCAGTCCCAACTCCAACGCCATCATGGGTTCGGTGTCCAAGCGGCACTACGGTGTGGCCTCCAGCGTGGTCACCACCATGCGTGCGGTGGGCATGAGCATGAGCATGGCCGTGGCCACGGTGACCATCTCCTTCTTCGTGGGACGGGCGGCCATCGGCCCAGGCAATATTTCAGCGCTTCTTCAGGCCATGCGTGTCTGCTTCGGCATCTCCATCATTCTCTGCTGCATTGGTATCCTTGCTTCCCTGGCCCGAGGCAGGATCAAATAAGATATATTCGGGGACAGGGTGAATCGTAAAATTTCAATAAGGGGCAAAGAACCGACTGTCCCCTGGGCCCTGTGAAACCGTTCTTTGTGGAACGATTGGAATGTATTCTTGGAAGGGGCGTGAAGCCGTCACGCGCTGACGCAAATCGAAAAAGGTGGAAATTGATATGCTGCCCCCAGAATCCGCAGAATCCGAACAGAATCCGAATGGCTGGGGATTGACAGTCGGACATTAACAATACGATAATTAGACATGGTCAAGACAATTAGATCCATCTTGGTTTTTATATGCCTGGTCTGGGTATTGTGTCTTCCGGTATTTGCTGAAAAGCACGGTGGCAAACCTGGATACTGCCGCAATGCCGTCGGATTGACCGGCCCGGAAGACCTGGATTTGCTTTTGAATCTATGCGCCGGAAGCAAGCTGGTGCTGCTGGGTGAATCGACCCATGGTACCGCCGACTTCTACCGGTGGAGGGCCGAGATAAGCAAGCGACTGATTGCCGAGGAGGGCTTCAACTTCATTGTGGTGGAAGGCGATTGGGCATCGCTTTACCGTTTGAACCTCTATGTGAAGGGCTTGATGGAGGAAACTGCCACCGCCCGCGACGTCCTCAAGACCTTCAACCGCTGGCCCGAATGGATGTGGGGGAATACGGAGGTTGAGCAACTGGCCGAGTGGCTCAGGGAATTCAATGCCGATAGGCCTCTCGACCAACGAGCGGGCTTATATGGCATGGATGTATACGGACACTGGGAGGCCATGGAAGAAGTCTTGAGCGTAGCCTCTGCTAAATTCCCTGAAATTCTGCCCGACATTCAGAGCCGTTTTGACTGTTACACCGAGTATGACTTTGACGAATGGCGATATGCTAAGGCCGTCAGGCAGGGTCATCCCGCCTGTTATGAGCAACTCGGCTGGGTATTTGACGCCATAAGAGAGCACCTCGAATCCTTGTCCGATCCCAGGGACAGAAAAGCCCTTACTCATGCCAAGCAGAGCGCAAGAGTGGTACAGAATTCCGAGGAATACTACAGGTTTGCTGTGCGCGACAATGTAATATCGTGGAATATCCGAGTAGACCACATGCACGAAACCGTTACCCGATTGCTTGCTTTCCACGGTGATGATTCCCGGGGAATCGTATGGGCACATAATACCCATATCGGAGACGCACGTGCCACTGCTATGCGGAAGCAGGGCCTGCGAAACATTGGTGAACTCAGCCGCGAGACCCATGGTTCCGATTCAACCACCCTCATCGGATTCACCACATACAAGGGGAAGGTAAACGCCGGTGCCCGCTGGGGGGCTCCAATGTCGCGAATGCAGATACCGGAAGCCATGGAAGGCAGCGCCGAGAGCCTGCTCAAGAAGTGCGGCATTGACAATTTTTTTACTATTTTTGACGACGAAATACGACAATCCCGCGATTTACTGCAGCCCATAGGGCACCGTGCCATCGGTGTAATCTTTAACCCGAGCACGGAAAGAATCCACAATTACGTGCCGACGATTCTCCCGCAAAGGTACGATGCCATTGTATTCTTGAAATCCACCAATCCGCTCGATCCCGTTGCAGCCTTCTAGGTGATATAAATCATAATAGGCACAATGAATTTTCCAAAATGCAATCAGAAGATCCCCGGCAATAGAATGTCCTGCTTTTATTGTGGTTCGCCTGTCAGTCAAAAACCTGTCTCGAAACGCCGTTTCGTCATCTCAGATGTGAAATGATTTGAGGGCCATTCTTATTAAATTTACCTCACGACGTTCGCGATCCAGGGGTTTCCCCTGACACGCACCCGCTTCGAGGGGCGTCCCCTCCGGCCTATTTGATTTGACTTTTCTTCTCCATTTCACGAAACTGTCTTGGACATCCCGAATAACCTACATAGATCCTATGACTTAGCGAGAGCACCATGTCCCAAGCCTGCCAAGACCCCATTTCTCAAAGAGAGAAGCGGGGTCTTGATGAGTTTTGGTGGCTGGATCGTTAATCAGTGGATGTTAACTGCAGACTTTCCGTTGCAGCGGTGAACGGATTCCCGGTGTCATTTCGAGCACAACGGTGGAGATAAGGATTATTTTCAGATGACAAAACAGCTTAATTTGCATCATAAGGTAATAAATATTGCACACCAAAATATGGTTAAACTGTATGAGGATTATACAGTTCAGCAAGCATTGGACTACATCAGGCTGCAAGGCCTTGGAGATAAAATCGTTTATTTTTATGTGGTGAATCGAGAGGGACAATTAAAAGGGGTGATCCTGACCCGAAGCCTGCTCACAGCGCCCTTGGAAAAACTCGTTTCCGAGGTGATGATCAGGCGGCTTATAACTATTCCCGATAATGCAACGATATTGCAGGCCTATGACATGCTGGCTCATCATAAGCTTTTGGCGCTTCCTGTGGTGGATCAGCAAAATCATATTCTGGGCGTAGTTGATGTCAGTATATTCATGGATGATAGCTATATAAAAGATATTACCCAAAGAAGAAAAGAAAGGCTTGAAATTCAACGACTTCATACAAGGCTACGAAGCATTCTTGATCATATGCGTGATCTAGTGCTTTCCTTTTCATATCTTGAAGGCTTTGATAAAAGTAACATAATTGATTTTGCATCTTTTGACGATCATCTTGTGGAGATAAATTCCTCAGCCCTTTCATTTTATGAAGTTCCGGCATCTTATATTCTCAACAAAAAAATAAGTGTTTTTGATTTTATCCATGATCTCGATAGAGATAAAGTTTTTGATCATTACATGGGTTTGTTTGAGGTCAGCTCTTCGGAGATCACATACAGAATTGTTACTCAAAGAGGCCAAATAAAATGGGTTTTGGATTATGGTCGTGTCGAGTATATGAAAACAGGGCAGGTAAGAAGGATTAATCATATTATTGAGGATATCACCGAAAAAAAGAAAGCACTTGACGAACTTCAGGCCAGTGAGCAAAAGTATCGACGGATATTCGAGCTTTCCAAAGATATGATATATATAATTAAACCAAATGGACGGATAATCGATATCAATCCGGCAGGCATCAAACTCCTGGGACTCGGTAGCAAAGAAGAAGCAATACAGAGAAATATTGCGGATTTTCATGTTGATCCGCAGGCCGGGAAATCACTGGTAAATGAGATTCTGGAAAAAGGAGAGATCACCAAATATAGAATGTTGTTACAGAATGTGAAAGGCGAGAAAATTGAGATAGGTCTGAACGCTATCGCACAAACGGATGACACCGGAAAGGCTGTTTCTTATCAGGGGATAGCGCACAACATCACCGAAGCAATCAGGCAGAAGGAAATAGAATCAATCAGTCAACTTGCTGGATGTTTTGCCGATGATTTGGCCTCACCGCTGAGCGTCATAACGATGGGAGTTGAAACCGTCAAAACTTCTTTACAAGCTATTGAAAAGCTGAATGAAGAATTATCCGGTATGGGTTTAACAACAGATCTTGAAGACATCATAAATGAAATTAGAACCCAGGCTTCCTACACCGATTATTTTCTTAATGATGTCACAGTTGCTGTTGAAGATGTAATGCAACGCTTCAAAGAGGTCAGAGACCAGTACTGGAATTTAAGAAAAGTCTCAGACGGTTCCGGGGGGATTATTTACCAGAGGGCAAGCAAAGAGAATTAGATGCCGAATCATGTTCAGTTGATTGCCGGAAATTGATATGCTGTGCTCGAAATTACCCCCGAATTTCGGCGGTAAGAACGCTGCTCAATGCCTCCTTTATCCTCTCCATCTCTTTGATGTCTCCAACCTTGCTCCCGTCCAGTTTGCGGACATAGAATGTGTCGGCCGCCTGATCTGCCTTGGTCGAGATTCTGGCGATAAGGATATTCAGTCCCAGGCCGGTCAAGGTCCGGGTGACATCGTGGAGCAGGCCCACCCGGTCGTGGGCGAACACTTCCACAAGGGTGAAGAAATCCGAGGTCTCGTTGTCAACCCTGACCCCGGGGGGACCCGCCGGGGGACCCGGCCGGGTCAGTATGGAAGGAGTTGCCTTGCGTTCAAGCCTTTCTCGAAGGCGGATCCGACCTGCGAAGACACCGGCAAAATCCTCTTTAACCTTGGCCCAGATCTCCTCAGGCGGCCTGCCTTTGACGGGAAGCGTCACCCTGAAGACGTCCACTGCTGTTCGATCTCTCCAGGTGTAGATCTCCGAAGACAGGATGTTGATGTTGTTGAGGGCAAAGACACCCGCAGCATCGGAAAAAAGCCCGGGCCGGTCCTGGGCCAGGAAAGAGACCTCCCAGCATCCCCATGCCTCGTCAAGCCGCCTGGAAATCACGAAACGCGTCTCCCCGGCTTCCGGTTCAAAGGCCTCCAGTTCTTCGAACAGTTCGATATGACGCACGATCTCGGACGATGAAGTATTAAGGAGGTAACGGGGAGGCATGAGCTGCAGGGCTGTTTGAATCCGGTCCTGTTCGATCCTTCCGGCGGCCGTACGGACAACCTCCTTCTGTACAGCTTCGGCCCTGCTCGTGGCATCCGGGGAGGCCAGTTCCCCACGTTCCAGGACATTCATGACCTTGAAAAACAGTTCCTGGACGAGGGCCGCCGTCCAGTCGCTCCAGGCCCGAGGGCCGGTGGCGCGGGCGTCAGCCCAGGTGAGAAGGTAGAGCATCTTGAGGCGTTCGACGGCGCCTATGGAACGGGCGCACCCCACCACCGCCTTTTCGTCCCCGATATCTCTCCTTGTGGCGGTCTCCACAAGCAATAAGTGGTTTTCCACCAGGAACGCCGCCTCCCGGACGCGGCTCCTGTCGATTCCGAGACGATCAAGAATTCGACGCGTGATCACCGCCCCGTATGCTGAGTGGTCCGGTCTTGACTTGCCGATGTCATGGAAAAGCGCGGAGAGAAGAAGCACATCGGGATCCTGCAGGTCCAGGAACATGCTGGAGAGAAGAATCTCCTTCTGACGGCCGACGTTTTTGAGCGCGCGGACGGTCTCAAGGCTGTGATGCCCCACCGGGAACAGGTGGTACGTGTCGAACTGGACCCGGTCTCGAACAGCTTCGAACTCGGGTATATAGGCGTCCAGAAAGCGGGATTCGAACATCTGGTCCAGGGCGTCAGCGGCTCCCTCGGCCCTCAGGACATTCAAAAACGAGACGGCCGCATCACCGGCCTCCCTCATCTTCTCTCCAACCAACGGCAGAAAATCCCTGACCAGCCGCATGGTTTCAAGTGAAAGAGATATACCGGTTCGCGCACTCCCTTCAAATGCATGCATCAACAGCAGGGGATTTTCCGAAATCGCTGCGGCCGACTGAAACCTGATCCCGTCTTCTCCCACTTTCAGCCCCGGCCTGAGGAGGGAAGGATCAGCGCCGGTAATGTCTCCTGCTCCCTGTCGGAAGTGAGATTCCGTTGTCCTGCCGTAAAGGGCCTTTATAGAGGCCATGGCCGCATGGAGATCCCCCATGAAACGTTCCACAGGCAGTGAATGGCCCTGCCGGCGGTACCCCAGCCTGCGGGCGATCTCCGGCTGAAACTCGAATGTCAAACGGTCGCTCTTTCGATTGGAAAGGTCATGAAGATGACTTCTCACGGAGCGAATGAACGATGCGGCCTTACCCAGGTCATCATACTCAAGGTGTGAAAGACGCCCGCCGGTCAACAGTTCCAAGGGTGTCGTCACTCCGAACTCGACCCTGGAAAGCCACATCATGTGGTGAATATCCCGGAGTCCTCCGACCCCCTTTTTCAGGTCCGGCTCCAGCATGTGGCTTGCATCCCCGAAAGCCTCCCTGCGAATGACATCAGTATCCCTCAGCCACCCGGCAAAGCGGTCCTGCCTTTTTGAAATCACCTTCTTGTCTATATGCTCCACAAGCTTGAGGAACAAGGGCGATTCGCCCCCTATGAACCTGGCATCCAGCAGGGATGTGAGCACTTCGAAATCACTGTCTGCAAGCCTCACGCACTCCCTGATCGAACGAACTGCATAACCAAGGTCCATTCCGAGGTCCCAAAGCGGAAAAAGGATCTCTTTTACGAGGTTCTTGGCCTCTTCGGGTATCCTGGAGGCAAACAGTACAAGGAGGTCGATGTCGGACCCCAGGGAGAGTTCTCTCCTGCCATATCCGCCCACGGCCACAAGGGAAAACATGGCGCCTTTTCGAAAAAGCAGCCCGCCCGAGCGGCTCTCCTCCATGCTCCGCCGGAAGTAGCGGTCCACTGTTTCCGTGTAGCTTTCCTCCAGGCCCTCCTGAAGTCGCCCCTCCCGGAACGAGAACCTGAGTGATTCTCTTGCCTCCCTCAGTTCTTCAACGGCTGGGTGCATGGCTGCACATCATGGGGTCGGCCTGTATATCACCGAATGGGTGCGCAAACGATTCGTCCACCTTCCTCAGACCGCCTCCTCGCCTGTCTCATCCGTGCGGATCCTCAGGGCCTCCTCCACGGGGATTATAAAAATCTTACCGTCCCCGATTTCACCGGTCCAGGCTTTCTCTCTTATGACCGATACCGCCTCCTGAACCCGGGTGGACGGCACCACCACCTCTACCTTGATTTTGGAAACGAAGTCCACCTGATATTCAGCCCCTCTGTAAACCTCCCTGTGTCCTCTCTGGCGGCCGAAACCTTTCACCTCGGTCACCGTGAGGCCTTGAACGCCGAGCCCGGAGAGGCCTGCCTTTACATCGTCCAGTTTGAACGGCTTTATTATTGCCTCGATTTTCTTCATACTTGATCTCCTTTTTAAATCCTCGACTCGAACGCTCTTAAAAGC
>CAYPSZ010000441.1:0-1888 GCA_964413125.1 uncultured Desulfobacterales bacterium | reverse complement strand
GTTTCGTGAGGAGGGGCTGGCGGCCATGGAAAAGAACTACCTCAGTGAATTGATGCGCATAACCGGCGGGGACATCAAGGAGGCCTGCAGGATATCGGGTCTGTCCAGGTCCCGCCTCTACAGCCTTCTTCAGGAGCACCGGCTCACCAAAACCGGGTAATCCCCCGGGCTTTGTTATTCGTCATTGCTCAGCAATCCTTTTCCGGCCATTGTGTCCTGTGCGGCAGGACTGATTCCTGTAACGCAGGACAAAGTCTTGCGAAACAGGACAAAACCCCATGTTTCACCCTCTGTTCTTGCGGGCCCACCAGGCAGCTCAAACCCCATAACCTTCTGTTTTATAACCGTATTCCAGTTTTCTGCCTCATGCGGAGTATTTCCGGCACCCTTCTTGCCTTATACCATAGGCAGGGCATCGGGCAATGGTCGTGGATTGTAGAATTGTATGGGCCAAGAGGCGAAGGCGCGGATTTTCCGTGAAAACGTATAGAGGTTGTAGTGCATATAAAAAAACAGGAGGGAGATCATGAAGAATCAATGGACCATAGGAAAGAAGTTGATAGCGGCATTTTCAGGGGTGGCTCTCATCACCCTGGTTATTGGGATCGTCGGGTATTACGGGGCTGTCAAGAGCGAACACCACATTGACGAGATCGGCATGGTGCGCCTGCCCAGCGTGGACAGCCTGCTGATCATCGACCGGGAGTCGGAGCACGTATCCTATCTTCTTCAATCACTTGCCAACGCCGAAGTGTCTTTCGAGCGCAGGCAGGAACTCTACTCCGCACTCCAGGATTCACGTGAGACTTACGAGGCGGCATGGAACATCTACGAACCCCTGCCCCAGACAGCGGAAGAGGAAAGTGTATGGAACCAGTTCGTGCCTGTCTGGAACGCCTGGCGCGAGGCGAACAACGGATATGTTGAACTCAACAGGGAGTACGACGAACTGGGCATACAGAACCCCGACGAATTGCTCGCGCACGTGCAGTCGTTCAGGGCGGATCTCTACGCCCTGGAAAAGAACGTGTTGGAACTGATTGTGCACGGCGAGGACTTCACCGGCGGTGAAGATCATACTGCCACTCCTTTCGGTCAGTGGCTGGAAACCTTTTCGAGCCTGAATCGAAATGTGGAACGGCTGCGTCAAGAAATGCAGGGAGCAAACGAGCGTTTTCACGGCGCTGTGGCCCCCATACGACAGGCGGTAAGGAACGGCTACCAGGACGAGGCCGTGCGCATCTTTACTGATCGCATGGATCCGGCTGCGGACGAGATCATGGAGCGTATGTATGCGTTGATCGATGTGGTCGCCGAGGCTGAGGCCCTGCATGAAGAGGCCGGCGATTTGCTGATGGAAACCGTTCTGCCGGTGCAGTATGAAGCCAAGGGCCTGCTCGATCAGCTTGTTGAGATCAACCGTGCCGTAGCGGCAGCCGAAGTGGACCAGGCCCATTCAGATGCCGCCTTCATCGAATTCTTCAGCCTCATTGCCATGATCATAGGGGTTATTCTTGCCCTCGGTCTGGGGATCCTTATCAGCAGGAACATCAGCAATGCCCTGCAGCGCATTGTGGACGGGCTGAACGAGGGTGCGGACCAGGTGGCCTCGGCCTCGGGACAGGTCTCTTCGGCCAGCCAGTCTTTGGCCGAGGGTGCGTCGGAGCAGGCTGCATCCATAGAGGAGACGTCTTCGTCTCTCGAGGAGATGTCCTCCATGACCAAGCAGAACGCGGGCAACGCGGACCAGGCAAACGGCCTGATGGAAGAGTCCAAGAAGATAGTGGGTTCGGCCAACGCCTCCATGACCGAGATGGTCTCATCCATGCAGGAGATCCGAAAGGCCAGCGAGGAGACCTCCAAGATCATCAAGACCATCGATGAGATA
>CAYPSZ010000440.1:0-6377 GCA_964413125.1 uncultured Desulfobacterales bacterium | reverse complement strand
GACCCGCCCCGGGCCGGGATGCACAAGGAGGTGCTGGCGGAGGTCCTTGAACTGGGATGTGACACAGTGGTGTATGTGTCCTGCAATCCGGCCACTTTGTGCCGGGATCTGGCGGAGATGAGCCGTTTCTACCATGTCTTGGAAATACAACCTGTAGACCTGTTTCCACATACTTTTCATGTTGAGGCGGTGGTCAGGATGAAAAGGAAAATCAAGTTGACAAACGGCTTCTGAACCATATAATTTATAAGTTTTTCCACGCGAAGTCATTGGGTGTCCGGCATGAATCCCTCATAGATTGCCGGGCCCATGCCCTGCAGGCGCGGTGCCGGAAGTAAGGAACCGGAAGTGTCGGCGGGGCAGGCAAAGGGGGTGATGTTCCTTGCATTCAATCAACCTGGTTATTTTTCCGCCGGTAAGACCCAAAGGTCTTAGCCCCCGGCGGAACCGCCCCCTCACTCACCGCGCCTGATGCCGCTTCCCCTCCCCACATGATGACAGGCCGGAGCCGTTTCTTTTCACAAGGCGGAAAACGATTGGTGCATCCCAAAAAGTCTTGTGGCGGCGGACGCCTGCACGGAGGACCTCTCCCGAGGCCGCAGGTTTGCGGTAAGGTATGAGGCTGGAGCGGAGGCCCGTTCTTGACTGTACGGTTTTCATTAAGGACGCGTTCAACACCCTAAATGAGGATACCATATGAAAGTAGTTGTGCAGAACAACCAGATAGAGAAGGCCATTAAGGATCTCAAGAAAAAGCTGACCAAGGAGGGCTTTTTTTCCGAGATCAAGGAGCGGCGCTTTTATGATAAGCCCAGCGTAGCCAAGAAGAAAAAACAGGCAAAGGCAGCTAAGAGGCGTAGGAAACGTCTTAAGAAGTTCACTTCCTTTAAGTTTCGAAAGTGAACCTGATAAATGCGGGCATGGGGTTTCGTGCCCGCATGTATCCTCGGTTTTCCTTCCCGATTCAATCATCCAGCCAATAAGGCGTTTTCTTGTTAAGTGCCCTAAACAACTTGATTTGCCCCGGTTTTTTCCTGCAGCCTGCGCCTGTTTTTCCTTGACAAAGGCCCGGCCAGGGGATAAATACGCAGATCAATTGTTGGCCTTTCGGGTAACGTTCGTTCCAATCACCAGGAAGAGGGTTGATTCTATGGAAAACCAGTCGAATGCCTCCGGGAAGGGCTCCAGGGCCGGTTCGCGCGAATGGAGCGAACTGTTGAATTCCACCTTCCTCCCGCCGTTTTCGTTGAAGGGCTGGATTTTTTTACTGGCCGGACTTGTCCCCGCTCTCATCGTCGGGTGGGTGATTTTCCCCATGGTCCTCTACTCCAGCCAGGAACAGCCGTTCAACTTCAGCCATTTGACCCACGCGAATCCCGACATCGGAATAGGGGGGGATACCCCGCAGGACACCTGCCTTTACTGCCACTACTTCCGTGATGACGGAACTTTTGTGGGGATCCCGGAGATGGAGACCTGCACTATGTGCCATGACGACCCGGATTATCCCATGGGGGACAGCGAGGACGAAAAAATCTTCCTGGAGCAGTATGTTGCCGAAGGCAGGGAAGTCCCCTGGCTGATCTATTCCAGGCAACCTGATTGCGTCTACTTTTCCCACATCGCCCACGTTAAGATGGGAGAAATGGATTGTAAGACCTGTCACGGCGACCATGGACAATCGGATAACCTGCCGGTCTACAAGAAGAACCGGATCAGCGGTTACAGCATTGACATATGGGGGCGCAACATCGCCGGCTTCAAGAAGAACACCTGGGACAGGATGAAGATGTCCGACTGCGCCCAGTGCCACACGGAGATGGGTTACGAAGAAAATAACGCCTGCTTCGTATGCCACAAATAAGGGGAATATTGCCATGGAGATAACCAGAAGGAATTTCGTCCAGTTGCTCGCCGGTGGAGCCGCCGGAATTCACATCACCCCGCTTCCGTGGAAGATGATGGACGACATAGCCATTTGGACACAGAACTGGCCATGGGTCCCGGTTCCCGAGCGGGGACGGTTCAACCATGATAGGAGCGTGTGCAGCCTTTGCCCGGGTGGGTGTGGTATTGATGTCAGAAAAGTGGACGACCGGGCCGTCAAGATCGAGGGAAGAGAGGATTTTCCTGTTAATAACGGGGGAATCTGCCCTTTAGGAGCGGGTGGACTTCAGCTATTATATGATGAGACCATTCGCTTTACATCCCCCATGAAACGCGTCGGGCCCCGGGGTGAGGGCCTGTTCCTGCCCATCTCTTGGAGCGAAGCGGTCGAGACCCTGGCCGGACGAATAAGGACGCTTCGAGAACAAGACAGGCCCGGGGCTCTGGCGGCGGTGGACGGCAGCCGTCCCGACTCGGCTTCGGAAGCTCTAGTCAAAAGGCTTCTTGAGGCGGTGGGGAGCCCCAACTGCTATTCCATGCCTTCTATCCAAAGAACTTACCAATCGGCCAATCTCCTCATGCAGGGGAACGCCGGTCCCATGGCCTATGATATTGAAAATGCGGATTTTGTCTTGAGCTTCGGATGCGCCCTCATCGAGGGCTGGGGGGCTCCCGGCCGGGTTTTGGAGGCCTGGGGGCGATGGCGCGAGGAGTCAAAGGACAAGGCGCCCAAGGTCGTCCAAGTGGAGTCAAGGGCCTCCAACACTGCATCAAAGTCCGACGCCTGGATTGCGGCCAGGCCGGGAACGGAATCGGCACTGGCCCTGGGTCTTGCCCACGTTATGATCAGTGAAAACCTTGTGGACGATGCGTTTCTCTCCAATTACACCCACGGGTACGAAGACTGGGTCGACAGGGAAAACAGGCAGCGCAAGGGATTCAAGACCATGGTTCTCGAGAATTATTCCCCTGCCAAAGTTGCCGGAATTACGGGCGTAAAGGCCGAAATGATCATAGGTCTTGCCGGAGAGTTCGGAAAGTCGAGATCTCCTCTGGCCCTCTACGGCAAGGGCAAGGGGAACCTGAACGGGAGTCTTCTGGAGTGCATGGCCGTTCAGTGTCTCAATGCCCTCAAAGGCAATATAAACAAGCCCGGAGGGGTAATTGTGCAGCAGGGGCTTCCAGTGGCCCCGTGGCCGGATGTGGATAAAGACTGGGTGGCCGGACAGGGGCTTCGTCGAGGCCGGCTGGGACAGACCGAAGAACCAGGGCTGCCATTCGTAGAACCCTCCATCGAGAGCATGGTGGAATCCGTTCTGAAAAGCAGCGGAGGATCTCCCGTGGACACGCTGCTTGTGTTCGCGGCAAATCCCGTTTTTACACTGCCCGACGGGGGCGCCTTCAGAAACGCCTTGACCCGGATCCCTTTTATAGTCAGCTTCTCTCCCTTCAGAGACGAGACCGCTGCCATGGCCGATCTTATACTCCCTGATCACACAGCCTTGGAAAAGCGTGAGGATATTGTATGGCCCACCGGCCTGCAGTACCCCTTTTTGGGGCTCTCAAAACCGGTGGTTCGGCCCGTTTACGATACAAGGCACATTGGGGATACTCTGATTTCGGTGGCCAAGAAAGTGGGCGGTCCTGTGGCCGAAGCCTTCCCCTGGAGGCGTTTTGAGGATGCCCTCAAATCAAGACTGGAAGGTCTGGCTGAGGCCCGGGGCCTCACCAGTTGGGATGTCTCGACACCTGTGTGGAAGACCTTTGCCGAGGAAGGGGCGGTTTCGCCGGACTACAAGTCTTTCGACGACATGTGGAAGAAGATGGGCTCCCACGGTTTCTGGTACATGCCCACGCACGATTTCAAGAACTGGTCACAATGCTTCAAGACCTCCAGCGGTAAGTTTGAATTCGCCTTCGACCGCCTGGAGCGGTTTGTAAGGGAAGCAGCCCGGGGCGGCGACCCTTCAGAGATTCTTAAGATGGTGGGCATTGAGGCCGAGGGCGATGAGGCTTATATGCCCCATTACGAGCAGGCCCTTTCAGCGGACTCGGAGGGGGACGGCTTGGTGTTGGTCCCCTATGAGATATTCAATCACTCCACCGACTGGCTTCCCAACCCGCCTTTTTTGACCAAGACCATTTTTGATACCCAGCTCCGTAAGGATGAGTCTTTTGCCGAGTTGAACCCCGAGACTGCGGCCAAACACCGCCTGAAGGAAGGGGATCGTATCCTGATTCAATCGGATGCAGGCGAGGTTAAGGTCCGCGTGCATATCTTCGAGGGGGCCATGCCCGGGCACATTTATCTGCCTCTGGGGTTCGGCCACACGGCCTATGGTGTATACCAAAAAAACAAGGGCGTAAACGCAGCCAAGCTCGTGGCAGGAAAGAAGGATCCCCTGACCGGACGGACCGTGTGGTGGGCCACCGGTGTCCGGGTGAAAAAGACGTAAAAAAACGGAAGTTAGGCCCTGACCCTTAAACCTGGACCCTGCAACCTGAAACCTTGGGGTAAGGAATGAGCGCCAAACAAGGAAAGCACAAATACGGCATGGTTATAAATCTGGATAAGTGCACCGGGTGCGGAACCTGTACAGTGGCCTGTGCGGCGGAGAACAACCTGTCCGTGATCAAGGATGAAACGGATAAGCAACGGACAATTTCCTGGATGCAGCTCTTCAAGGTCAGCAACGGGAAACCGTTTCCCGAAACCGAGATAAGCTACTTCCCCAGGCCCTGCATGCACTGCCATTATCACACACCCTGTGTCTCCGTATGCCCACCCACCGCAACCGAGATGGACTACAATAACGGCATCGTGAGCCAGATCTATACACGTTGCATAGGATGTAGATACTGCCAGGCCGCCTGCCCATACCAGGCACGATATTTCAACTGGTGGGACGGGCACTTCCCCAAAGGAACCGAAAGGTATCTCTCTCCAGAGGTCTCCGTGCGAATGCGGGGCGTCGTAGAGAAGTGCTCTTTCTGCCATCACCGGCTTATGCGGGCCAAGACGCAGGCCTATGCCGAGGGTCGCCGGGAGCTCAGGGAGGGTGAATATAAGACCGCATGCACAGAGGCCTGCCCGGCGGGTGCCATCACCTTCGGGGATTTGAACGATCCCAACTCCGAGGTGGCAAAAGCCGGCAGACACCCCCATGCCTTCAGACTCCTGGAGAGACTGGGAACCGATCCCAAGGTATACTATATCTCCAGCAAGAACTGGGTGCGACGCATGGCCGACAATTACCGCCCCGATGAGTTTCAACCTTTATAGTCGTATAGCGGTTGGATCAGGAGGATAGATAAATGGATTCGGCACTTTTCCCGGAAGGCGTTAAACGCTGCTCCCCCAAGGTCTTCCTGCTTTGGACCCTGCCATGGCTGGCGCTGCTGGCCTGGGGAGGCCTTTCAGCCTTTCTCTGCCTGTATAAGGGGTTGAACCAGACGAACATGAGCAACATCTTCGCCTTTGCGCTCTGGATCGTCTTTGACCTGGCGGTGATAGCGCTTGGCGCAGGCGCCTTCTTTACGGGGTTTTTGACCTATGTGATCGGACGAAAAGAGCTAAAGTCCATCATCAATGCCGCCGTTATCATAGGATTCATCTGCTACTCGGGTGCCATAGCCATGCTGGGAATCGACATCGGGCAGCCCATCCGAGGATGGTTTATTTTTTGGCACGCCAACGTCCATTCCATGCTTACCGAGGTGTCTTTCTGTATTACGGTTTACCTGGCCGTACTTGCAATTGAATATATACCCATTGTTTTGGAGAACCGGCAGGTCCGGAAGGTCCGGGAGCTGCGCTTGTTCGGACACAATCTTCATCATGTTATGGGGGTATTCGCCGCCACGGGAACTTTTCTATCCTTTTTTCACCAGGGATCCCTGGGGGGTATGTTCGGCGTCATGTATGCGCGGCCTTTTGCCGAGCGATGGGAGTTCTACGTGTGGCCCACCACTTTCTTCCTGTTCGTATTTTCGGCCATCGCCGCCGGGCCCTGTTTCACAATCCTGTGCTCCAAGTTGGCTGAGGCCGTAAGCCGTAAGAAGCTCGTCCCGGACAACGCGGTGCAGTTTCTGGCCAAGGTGTCCGGATGGCTGCTTTCAGGCTATATCGTGCTCAAGATAATAGACACCCTGGTCTGGGCCAACACCACCGTTCCTTCGGCCGGCCTCAAGCTCATGGACTTTTACAGGGAAGGCCCTTACGGTGTATGGCTGCTGATTGCGGAGATAGGGATCTTCGGGATCATTCCCGCCATAATCCTCATGCTTCCGAAAGCCAGACAGAACCCCGGGTGGCTTATCCTGGGCTGCCTGATGAATTGCACGGGCATCGTGCTCAACCGGTTCGTCTTTGTCATCGCCACGCTGGCTATTCCGGTCATGCCCTTTGCCCGGTTCTGGAGCTACCTGCCCACCTGGCAGGAATGGGGGATCGCGTTGGCCATGGTGGGATACGGTTTCCTGCTTTTTTC
>CAYPSZ010000439.1:0-3059 GCA_964413125.1 uncultured Desulfobacterales bacterium | reverse complement strand
GGAGCCGTTCCCGGAAGTTGCGTGTCATCGGATAAACAAACCCGCCCTTGGCCTAGCCGTAATTGATGTAGCCGTGTCCCCGCTTGGCCGCGCCATGGGTAGCAACGCTCTCCTCACTCTTGCCCATGGTGCTTTATCCGAAATGAAACAGAATGTCCGGTAAAAAACGACCTTCTCGGATTTTTGCTTGTACCCTATGATCGTTTACATTTTTTTACCCCCTGAATAAGTACTTTCGAAGTAGTATTGGATTATGGGGCCAAATCCAACGCCTTTGGTCTCAACGTCTTCCAGTATGACTTTGGCCATCGGTAGGGTATCCTTTTCATGGATTTTTGGAAGATACCCTGGTTTAAATTCAGAACGGTGCCCAGGGGCACTGAAAGCGATTATGGCCTATTAGGGGTGTTTATGCCGCTTAAACTTTCATAAGCTCGGTCTTTATTTGATTTTCAGCTAAATTCTAATTCCTCTAACCGACTACGACCAAAGAGCGAAATGTGAGTTAAATCGCCCTTTGCTCATCTTTCAGGCTTGATACCCTGGTCTCCACCTCACTGCACCTCTATCCATTTCTTGGCCAAGGCAACGCCTGCCATGGCGTCCTTTCCAAAGGCATCGGCGCCGGCATACTCGCATACGTTGTCGTCCATGAGGCCGCCGCCGATCATGATCTTGACATCTTCCCTGAGACCTGCGTTCTCGATTGCCAGGACCGTATCTTTCATAGACTCGTAGGCCACTGTCAGCAACCCACTCATCCCTACCACCTGAGGTTTGAATTCGAGAATCATCTCCACGAACTTTTCAGGCGGCACGTCGATTCCCATATCTCTGACATCAAAACCGTTGACTTCCAACAGGAAGGTAACAATGTCCTTCCCGATGTTGTGAATGTCGCCCTTCACGGTCCCAATAAGCACCTTACCGCGCTTCTTGGTGGTTACCTCCCCCTTAAGCCTGGGTTTCACTATCCCTGAAATCCGGGAGAGCATTTCACCCGCCATCATCAGTTCCGGCAGGAAATATATTCCTTCTTCAAAACACTTCCCCACGGTTTCCATGGCCCTTGTACAGGTCTTCAAAATTGTTACAGGATCTTCACCCCTTTCAAGCAGCGAATGGGTAATATCAAGGGACTCATTCTCTTTCATGTCAATCATGGCTTCCAATAGCTTCTCTGACATGCTTGTTGTCTCCTTTCATCACGATACATGAAATAACCGGCTGGTCATAGAGACGGCTGTATTTGTTGACGACTTCGGTTCTGAAAGTTTCATAAGGGCCTGGTTAATGCGGTTTTCAGTAAACGCCGTATTGCTTTGTAAACTCGACCATTGCTTCCATGTTTTCATGTTTGGCGTGATCAAACCAGATATCACAGTCCACCATCAACCCTCCGCCCTTTCCCACCACATCGATCAATTCTCTGACATAGCTTCTGATCTTCTCGGGTGTTCCCGTGTAAAGCAATGAGCCGGGCACGTTTCCTCTGAAACAGACCCTGTCGCCCAAAATCCCCTTGGCTTTCTTGATATCAACGGTTTCAAACCAGTAAACCGCCTTGCCGGGGGGAATGTCTTTGATGATTTCCAGACGTGACGTGTAATCACCCTCAAAAAGGGGCATCGGCACCAAGCCCTCATCGATCAGTCCCAGCATGACTTTTCTTAAAGTAGGCCAGTAAAATTCCTGGAATTGCTCGTTGGACATGAATCCGCCGGCCCCCTTGTGCAGCATCAGAAGCACCGAAGGCTTTCCCATCCGCTTGGAGGTGTCCGCTCCCATCCGGATCTGGATAGGCACTAATCTTTCCATGGCCTTGATAAGCTTTTCAGGATACCGGAAAATATCCAGCATGATGCCATGTGTCCCCCTGAACCAGTCGCCGATAACATCAAAGGGAGCGGCCGAATGCCCGCCGGTGATGTCTGGGAACCCCTTGGCGGCGATCATTTCGGATTCTTCCCGCACATGTGTGAGCCACTTCAGTGACTCGGCCCCCGCTTTTTGCAGTGCCTCAAGGGCCTGCGCCACCTCGGGAAGCCCGAAAAAAGATACATTACCCACTAGCCCCAGGTAATACCCGAACCACGTATAAAAGGGCGGGAGCATCTTAAAAGGCTCAAGCGCTCCACACGCCCTGGGCAAATAAACCCGCTGCATAAAATCGGCCGGATCGTCAATAAAGGCGTCATAGAACTCTTCGCCTTTGACATATTCCTTTTCCGCGAACTGGAACCCGCTTTTCGGCGAAAGATCCTTGCCGGGAAGTTTCAACAGCCTGTAATCCAGGGCGGAAAAAACGGGTGCAGGAAAGGCGTAACTAGAGGCTCTGTAAAGATCCGGCTTAAAATCTTCGAGGGTCTTCAACCAGGCTTCCGTAGCCTTTCCATAGTCGTTCATGACCTCTTCACATGTGAATCCGTTATCCAAAGCCGGAAACATTCCGAAGCTCGGAACGACAGGTACCCGGTCCGGCACCTTTAGCTGAATGACATCTGCTACGCGCCTTGCGCGCCTTTTATAGGCGGCTTCAGCCTCTTGGTCGACGAAAGGAATGCCCTCGCCTGCACACCATTTGTCCAGTGTTTCTTGTATCTGTTCCATTGTCTTCGCACCTCCTGTTTTGAGAAGCCTGAGACTAACCGGGAGTTTAGATGGAGAAGGCACGTGGAGCCATCCACCCCCGTCGTCTCTTGCCTGTCTGCGCATGACGCAGCCACATCCAGAATAGCAAAAGATGAGTGGGTTTAC
Source organism: uncultured Desulfobacterales bacterium (assembly GCA_964413125.1). Lineage (GTDB taxonomy): Bacteria > Desulfobacterota > DSM-4660 > Desulfatiglandales > HGW-15 > JAIPEI01. The sequence goes on along the minus strand of CAYPSZ010000439.1, from coordinate 302 downwards.
CTATAGCAGTAGTCCATGGAAAGTTCCCGCATCATCCGTCTAAGGATCAGGGATCCGAAATTGTCCGGAAAGAGGGTGATGACCTGGCCGTCTTCGAGGCAGGGAATCAATGCATTCTCTATTGCCCCTCCTGTGTAATTGTTGGTTTTCTGGATGGGCCTAATGGAGGCTTCCCAGAATCAAATTTGGAAGCCATAAGGATATCGCAGGAACAAAGGTGGTCAGAAGGAGCACAGGGAGGGAACCAAAAAGGAGAAAGGGGATACAGTCTCCCACAAAGTCCTTGACCGATACCCCGGAAA
>CAYPSZ010000438.1:0-8166 GCA_964413125.1 uncultured Desulfobacterales bacterium | reverse complement strand
AACAGCAGAGAGGCAGGGGGGGCCAAAAAACCGACCCCAAGGGAACCCACCCCCCCGATAAAAGCCCCGCCAAAACCCGCCCCGCCGATGCTCCCCATGCCTCCGATGATCACAACCACGAAAGTTTCCACCAGAATGTCCATCCCCATAAGCGGCTGAACGTTTTGGATGGGGGCCGACAGGACGCCGGCAAGGCCTGAGAGCGCGGCTCCCATGCCGAACACCAGGGTGAAAGTACGAGATATGTCGATCCCCAAAGAGGCGACCATCTCACTGTCGTCGGTTCCTGCTCGGATGATGGCCCCCAACTTGGTCCTGGATATGAACAGCCATACCCCTAAGGCCAAGGCGGCAGTGAACAGGATCATAAAGAGCCGATATTTAGGGTAATACATGAACCCGAGATTCACGGCTCCGGAAAAGACGCGGGGTATATTGAAGGGCACACCTTCAGGCCCGTATATGATCTTGATCCCATCCTGGATAATAAACATGATGCCGAATGTCAGGAGGAGATTGTAGAAATGAGGAAGGTTGTAAAGCCTCCTAATCAGTGTCTTCTCCAGAAAAATACCGATTATGCCTACCATGAGGGGGCAAAGGAACAAGGCAATGAAAAAAGGCACCCCCACGAGGGTGACCATGGAGTATGCGCCATACGCTCCCAGCATGTACAGAGCGCCGTGAGCGAAGTTCACCACGCCCAAGGTCCCGAAGATAACCGTCAGGCCCAGCGAGAGGAGCACATAGATGGAGCCCATGATAAGCCCGTTGAAGAGCTGGATGCACAGGAAATTAAAATCCATTAGAACCCCTGAGGGTGAACGGTTCAATCCGCGGAGGAGGGATCGAGGCCGGAGCCCCGCTCCCCCGACTCATCTTACGCGTTACTGCAGGTTACAGCCGAACTGCCCGGGTTGACCGAACGCTTCTTCAGCCGGCAGCGTGCCCACGAGCTCAAAGAAATCCTCCTGTTCCTTAATCTCCTCGGGTCGCTTGGCACGAAGCAGCAGGGCCTCGCCTACCTGCATGTGGTCCTCCGGCCGGATGTAGCCGGGGTTTGCGAACATGTCTCTGAAGGTATGACCTTCAAGAGCGGCGATCACTTTATCCGGATCAGTGGTACCGGCTCGGTCAACAGCCTCCAGGTACTGCCAGGTGGCACTGTAAACAGCGGCAGCCATGAAATGCGGGCGCTCTCCATGCCGATCGAAGTACTTGTCCGCGTATTCTCGTGCGCCCGGGTTGTCCACCTTCCAGTGCCAGGATGCGGCCACATAGTTATCGGCAAACACCTCGGGTCCCGCTCCCTTGATGTTGGGCTCGAACAAAAGGGCGTGAACGATCTTGACCTTATCCTTCAGGCCGTACTCCATGGCCGCCTTTGTGGAGTTGACTGCGTCCTTGCCGACATTAAGAAGTACCAGAACATCCGGATTCGCCCTCATGGCGTTGAGGATGTAAGGGCTGTAGTCAGAGGTATTGAGGGCAACCATGTCGTTCCCCACGTGGACTCCACCCTTTTTTTCCAGGGCCGCAGTGAAATGTTTCAGGAGATCATGCCCCCATGCATAGTCTGATGTGATGGTGTACCATTTCTTTCCCAGATTTTCCGCTCCCCATAACCCTACGGTGGTAGCAAGCATGTAGTCATTGTAATTCCACTTGATCACGTACTTGTTGCAATGTTTGCCTATAAGGTCAGTGGTTCCAGCCGAGGTGGAGATAAAGGGCTTCTTGTTGATTCGGGCCTGCTCAGCAACAGCCAAGGCCGCTGCACTGTTAGGGCAAGCTACAATGACGTCAACGTTCTCCTTTTGATAGAGTTCTTTCGCTCTCTCATTCGCTACTCCGGGATTGTAGGCATGGTCACGGGCTATCAGCTCGATTTTCTTGCCCAGGACGGTTCCGTAATCTTCAATAGCCATCTCTGCGGACCACTTCTCTCCGTTGCCAATGACAGCCAAAGGCCCCGAAAGGACGCTGATAAGTCCGATTTTCACCGTGTCAGTGGCTTGTACCGGACAAATAGTCCAGAGCAGCAGCACAGTTACGAGCACGATTCCTGCCAAGCTTCTTTTTAACATAGTCGTCCTCCTTCATTTTTATAGGTTTCTCATGTTCTAGCTTCTCCAAACAACCCCTTGTCATATCTTTGTATTATACTTACAAGCCCTATTCATACCTAAGAAATTTTCCTTTTATACGCCGAGATATCTTTTCTGCACATCGCGAGCCACGCAGAAGGCATCATTTGTATCAGAGTACACGATTCCGCCCCCGTAAAGTATATGATGGCGGTCCGCGACCTCGGTCGCAAACCTGGTGTTTTGTTCAATGAGCAGTATTGTGAGGCCGCTCTTTCTGATCTCTTTGATTATGGCTCCAATGGTTCGAACCAGGAGCGGGGCAAGACCCTCCGTAGGTTCATCCATGAGAATGAGATCCATTTTCGCCCTCAGAATCCTGGCAATGGCCAGCATCTGCTGTTCGCCTCCACTGAGCTTGGCCCCGCGGTAGGCGTGACGCCGCTCCAGCACAGGAAAGGCGTCGTACACCTTCTGGAGCGGCCAGCCCTCACGGCCTAGGCCCCAGACGGGAAGAAAGAGATTTTCCGCCACGGTAAGACTCGGAAATATCCTTCGCTCCTCAGGGACAAAACCCACCCCCCGTTTTGCGATCTTGTGTGGAGGCAACCCCGTCACATTCTCTCCCCGGAGAGTCACTGTGCCTGATTTGGGCGGTACCAAACCCATGATAGTTTTGCAGGTAGTAGTCTTGCCTGCTCCGTTTCTACCAAGGAGTGTAACGGTTTCTCCCTGCTCGATTCGCATTGAAAGACCTTTGAGAATATGGCTTTCGTCGTAGTAGCTATGTATGTCATGAAGGACCAGCATCTCTATAATCCTCCCAGGTATGCTTCTTGAACCTTTTCATTCTGCTGAATATCCGAGGGGGTACCGTCGGCAATAACCAACCCTTGGTTCAGAACCGTCATCCAGTTGGAAATGGCGATCACCAGATCTATGTTGTGATCAATAAGAACCACAGTGATCCGCTGGGAGACCTCCTCCACCAGTTTCATCATCCACTTCATGTCGGCCGACTGCAGCCCCGCCATAGGTTCGTCCAACAGGATAAGTTCGGGGTTCGTAGCCAGGGATATGCCTATGTCCAAGATCCTCTTTTCTCCATAAGATAGATGCCGGGAGAGGAGTGATCGCTTCCCGCTCAGCCCTATCATTTCGAGAACCTGGTCGGCCTTTTCCGTGGCCGCCTTGAGCCTTGTGAAGTGAAGGAGGAAATTGATGGACCCGGACATGGTGGATTGGGCCGCTACTCGAAGGTTCTCATGGACTGAAAGGTCCGGGAAAATGCTGGTTATCTGAAATGATCGAGCAATACCTTTCTCTGAAATGCGATAGGGAGGTAAACCTGTAATCTCCTCTCCCTTGAAAATAAAAGTGCCGGTGGTAACGGGGAACGCTCCCGTGATCAGGTTGAAAAAGGTGGTCTTCCCCGCCCCGTTGGGACCGATTATGGAATGTATGCTGCCCTGCTTCACCTTCAGGTTTACATCCGTGAGGACCTGAAATGCATCAAAGCTCTTGGACACATTCTTAGCTTCAAGGAGAATATTTTCGCCCATAACCCTTCCGTGCTCAGGCAGGTTTTCGTTCCGGCAACCCAAGGATCTTCCGCGCCTCATCAGGGGTTGCTATCTTGCGGTCCAGTTCTCCTGCGATCCTGACTACCTTTTCAACCAACTCCGCATTACTTTTTGCTTGAACACCCTCGGAGAGATAGATGTTATCTTCAAATCCGACTCTCACGTTGCCTCCCATAATCATACCCACAGTGGTCATGGGAAATTCATTCAGACCCACTGCGCAGACCGACCAGGGAGAACCCTCAGGGATATTCCTAACCATGTATTGCAGGTTTTCGACGGTGGCGGGGATCTGCCCCAAGATGCCGAGTACGCACTGGAAGTAAAGGGGTTCTTTCAGATACCCAAGCTCCGCCAGTACCTTGCAGTTGTTGATCATGCTCACATCATAGCATTCCAGCTCCGGCTTGACTCCGTGGTCCTGCATGACTTGGGCCATATGAACCATGTCGGGGAAACTCTGCACCATAACGAACTTCAGGAGAAACTCCTTCTTCTTCCGGTTGTAGATATCAATGACCGGTGAGCCGGCATTGAAAGATGCAATATCCGGTTTGGTCATGGGATCTTTGGCCAGCTCAGGAATAACTCCGATCCGGCCTTTTACCGATTCCTCCGGGATCTCCTTATAAAGCCAGTCCCCGTCTACTCTCCTCCCCGTTCCACCTCCGGTTGAGACGTTTATAATGATATCACAACGCTCACGAATCCCCTGAATGGCCTCTGCATACCATTCCGCCCTGTTTTCTCCCTTGCCCGTCTCGGGGTTTCTAGGGTGGAGGTGTACCACCGAGGCCCCGGCCTCAAAGGCCTCTACAGTGGCCTCTATCTGCTCCTTGGGCGTTTTGGGAAGATACGGGTTGGAATCCGGAGATGCTCCACCGGTAATGGCTGCGGTAATGATTAACTTTTCCATTGGATTTCCCCTTGAAATGTTTACTAATTGTAAACCAAATGGTCAAAAAAAAGGTCTATATTCGCTTGTAGGAGTAAATAATGCACAGAAACCTGACCGGATCCTGGCCCAGGCTGCGCCCGGAATGTGGAACTCCGGAATTGAAGTAAATGGAATCGCCCGGCCCCAAGATATAGGCCTTTCCCTCATAGTAGAATTCCAGCTCGCCCTCAAGAATATAGATAAACTCCTCGCCTTCGTGGTGAAATTCCACAATGGGCGCCTTTTCGTCCATTGTGACCAGCATGGGTTCCATGTTCTTCCCACGCATGCGGTACGCCAAGGACTCGTACCCATATGCCTCTGGAGCAAACCGGCGGCCGATCTCCCTTCTGCTTTCCGCACGGACAATATCCAAATTAGTGCCCGAGGACCCTTCGTTCTCGTCGAAAAGAAAAGATATGATATCAGTGTTAAATGCTGAGGCGATCTTGGTTAATGTTGAAAAGGGAGGAGATTTGTCTGAATTCTCAATACGTGAAAGATATCCCTTGGTAAGTCCCGTGATGGAAGCCAGACGATCCAGGGTGAGCCCCTTTTCGAGGCGAAGGTTCCTAATACGCTCCGAAATCCTCTTTTCATCAAAATCCATCACGATTCAAAGTATACCATCAGGAAACATTAATCAAGTTTTTTCGCAGCGCCGGATTCGATATTTACCGTCCATTCCACCGAGCGCCTGGCAGTGGACCCTCCATAGTTAGCCGCGTTTAGCGCATTGATAAATCCTTCGGTGTCCCTTCCGTACTCATCCGGAGTGCCGGCATCCCCTCCGTTAGTTTCGGGGCTACTGTCATATCATGTATAATTATTGTCTGCGTCATGCGGATTAGAGTAGTCCTTGCCTCCATCCGCATTCTGCTTTGCTTCCCAGATAAGCCCGGTCACGTTGTCCCGCACCATGACCCAGGAATCAGTACTGTCCGGGAGGTCATGACTTTGTGCATCGAGTTTGGTGAATGAAGTCTCCGTAATAAGCTTCTCCGGCAGCAGGACAGGGCGCTTCGTTCCAACTATCCCCATTTACATCATATGGGTAGCATTCGCTCTGTCCGGTATCCGGCACTGGCAATGAACCTACTGACGGCACCATGATAAATAACAACCCAATCGCCAATCCGAAAATGTTTGCTTTTCTCATCATGACTTCTCCTGTGCTCATGAGGATTCTGTGGAACTCACCCTTGGATTACTGGCTGATTCAACCTTCTCTAATTTCCTAACCCGCTGATCCAGTTCCTCATATGTAGGCTTGTCGGTCATGATCACAACCCATGTAATCGCATTCCCATAAAGTCAGTACTACCAACAGAATAGTCGATAACGGTCAACACGCAACATAGCCCTACAAATCCTTACAAATCCATCGGCTTCAATCAAGAGACCAAAATATGAGACCCTTTTGTGACGTACATTCTTATCGAAATATGGCATTTCTGCGAGGTCTGAATCTGCGGGTATTCGAGCGCAATACCACATTACACTTGAACCAGAAATTGAAATGAGAAGTGTCGGCGGGTTTTCCCGTCGAGTGTTCGGTTTCAGCTCGGCAAGTGTTGCTTCCCCGGTCACAGGCGAAGTTCTGCCCGAACAAGCCCCTTCCCGTCCCTGTTCCTCGAAATGCCCCATCAAACGGCTTTCACTTCCCATATCCATTACCCCGCCGCCAGCGGGCTTTCTACTAACCACTGTATATTGTGATATTTTTCTTGTTGATTATCAACAACACCTTCGCCTAACATGCTTGCCAAAAAAAAGTTCCTATCACGAAATAACAATTGGAACAGATAAACATTTAAACGGGGATTAATATGGAAGATACTCAAATCCAGAGAGCAAGGTTTGGCTTTTGGCAAAAATGGATGGTGGTTTTTAGACCTTTTCGAAAAGCTTCAAGGGGTATATTCATTCCCTGGGTATTCACAATTCTGAGAATCGAGGACGCTTCTTCTCCTGAAACAGTCGGATCCATAATCTTGGACCAGTCACGCAAGCCAATTTCGTTGCAGACTCGTTTTACTTCATCAACAGTTACATACTCAGGCAATTTCATTATTCTTCTCCTTGTGTTGATTGATCCAACAAGTTTCTGTGGTCTAGCGATAATTTCAGCCGAAGGCCGTTCTTATCGAATGCTGCTCACTTAGGGATGCCTAAAAACGCCGGTATTCCGGGGCAATACTTGAACAAACGGTTCAGATTGTGGCTCGCTGCGCTCGCACAATCTAACCTTATTCGTTAGGCTCCTTTAGTTGTGGTGTCATTAGCATTTCGAGTTTGCTCTGATTTTCATTCACCACTATCTTTGCAGATTTATTAATTTCTTCCTTAAGATCAGCAATTTCTCTTTCAAGCGGTACTATCCTCAATTGATATGTAGCAGAAAAAACCGCCACTGCAACAGCGCATGCCACTATCGCAATTATCCAAATTGGATGATCTTTAATAGTGGTCCACTTTGAACAACTTTGGGCAATAGTTTCAATAGGCTTATCATTAGAAATCGCTTCTGCTTTTGACGGAAAGGGTTCAAAAGATACCAGGGTTGTCATCATGGGATTCATTCCTTTAATCACATCGAAATCCCAATCTATATCGACAGGCAAGAATACGCTAGAACGATCCCATATTTTGATTGCCCCTAATCGATTTACAAGATCCTTTTTATTTCTTGCACGAACCTTACTTCCGTTCGAGCAACTCGTCGCTACACCGCGATCAATCAAGAAAAAGTCTAAAGCAGGGCATTCTTGTAATGCAAAATCGCGCACATCTTCTCCAACGACAGATTTATCGACGTTGATTAATAGATCAACATCTGACCTTGTGCTTCTTGTTCTATGAAGGCGGGAGCCAAATAGATATATCTCACTAACACCTTTAAATTTTTCGGTCAGGGCAGCCAATAGCTTTTTAAGGGAGTATGTGTTGTAACGCATTTATATCCTTCTTGAGTCTAACGTTGCAAATAACCGGTGCAAATGGCGCAGCGGAATTTGTCTTGTTAGGGTCTAATCATGCTTATTTACTCCGGCGTTACCAAGTAACGGGCAATTTTTGCTCCGAACTCAGTTAGTCGGTTTTGCAATTGATAAATCCCTTTATCGGTCATTATGGTTTTTGTGCCGGGCGTCCGATGTATCTGTTCGTCATAAAGATCCTTCCATGTTCGTTCAATTTGATCATCGTCCCATTCCGGCAGTAGCTTAGAAAGAATGGAAGAGATCGATGTCATAAGGCCGCCCCTGGGACCGACAAGGTTTCCCATTTGCTTATCTGCGTCTAACGGGTCCGCAAGAATCCGCATAAGAATAATGTGCCGAGCTTGCCAACGGGCAACCAAAAGGGCAATTTCAGAAGATTCTTCATAGCTAGGACGGCTGGATAAGACCGTGTTCAAAAAGATGGCACGGAATGCGTCCAACTTTTCTTGCTGCCGTGTTTCTGCTGCCTTGGAAAACAGATCCTCTGCAAGATCTTGGAATGCTTCTGATTGGAAAAAGTCTTTGTTAACGCGTTGCTCAAGGTTTTTAAGGTTTTC
>CAYPSZ010000437.1:0-2625 GCA_964413125.1 uncultured Desulfobacterales bacterium | reverse complement strand
CTCGTTTGGGTTATGAACTCCTGTTCAGGGATGGGCTGTCCAATGCCTTTCCGGAAATCGACGGGACAGAGGCCACATCACGGGTTTTGTCCGGAGGTTATTTTTCCATGGGCATGGAGACATTGACCGGGACCGGCAAGGCATTCATCAATTTCACGAAGGACATGCTGGTGTGCCGCGTTCCTATGATGTTCCCAAAGGAACAGCTTGTGGTTGAGGTCCTGGAGGACGTAGAGCCGGATGAAGAGGTCATGGAGGCCTGCCGGGAAATGGCTGAGCAGGGGTATACCATCGCACTGGATGATTTCTTGTTCAGGCCTGGGCTGGTCCGGTTACTGGAAATGGCCCATATCATCAAGTTTGACCTGACCGTGACCCCGCTCAAGAGCATTATCAAGCTGGTAGACGGGTTTTCCGCCCACGGGATCAAGATCCTTGCAGAGAAGGTGGAGACGTACGAGCAGTTCCGGCAGGCCCTGGACATGGGGTTCGATTATTTTCAGGGCTATTTTTTTTCCCGCCCGGAGGTCCTGAGAGGTACGGACACAAGCATCCCGCAGATGAATCTGCTGGAAATAATGGCCGAGGCCAACCGCGGCGACATGGAGTTTCGAGCGCTCGAAAAAATTATCGAGATGGATGTGGGGATCTCCTACAAACTGCTTCGCTACATCAACTCAGCATACTTTAGAGCCCTGTGCGAGATCACATCCATAAGGCAGGCCATGGTGATGATGGGTGAAACGGGCGTCAGACGGTTTGTCTCCCTGATGGCCATGGCCGGCCTTGCCTCGGAAAAGCCGGATGAGTTGGTACGGGAGTCCAGTGTGAGGGCCCGCTTCTGTGAGTCCCTGGCCGACCTCGGCCAATCAACGGTTGACCGGTCCAAGCTTTTCACGCTGGGTCTTTTTTCCCTGATAGACGCCATCATGGATGACAAAATGGAATCGCTCATGGAGAAGATTCCCCTTTCAAGAGACATAAAAGAGGCCCTTGTACAGGGCGGGGGCATACTTGGGGCATATCTTCATCTCGTGGAAAGCTACCAGACAGGGGCCTGGGCCGAGGTATCGGAATTATCTCAAAGGCTGGGTGTGCCAGGGGACGTGTTGCCGGCATGTTTCAGGGAGTCGGTTGCCTGGGCCGATGGCTTGGTGGATCTTTAGCAGCCCAACAAGCAACGCGGGCTGCGCCGGCATCTGAACTTCTCTCCTGTTGTGGAAGGATCTCATGAGCAAGTGACTATACGAACCCAACGAACCCAATGCACCCAACGATCCTAACGAACCCAACGTCCCCCAAACTCCCGGCTTAACAGCTCAACAGCTAACAACGTCCCCTAAACTTCACTAAACTTCAAGCTCAACAGCTAATTCAACCAATTCAACAACGTCCCCTAAACTTCACAGCTGAACAGCTAAACCAACGCTTCATTAATGAGATCCCGGTCCACCACCAGGTCCGAGGTGACGACGCTGTCGATCACCCTCACACCTTCACATACACTTACCCCCTGCCAGAGGACCGATCGGGTTATGGCGGCATGGGCGGCGACCGTGCACCCGGGACCCAGTACGGCCCACTCAGAGATTCGGGCTGATGCCGCGGTCTCACAATCCGGTCCCAGGAGGATCGGGCGCGGGGAATACTCGCGGTTGGCCTCCAGGTAGCTATCAATGGTGCCTATATCCCGCCAGTGGTGATTGCTGGAAACGTAACCCCCGATCCTCCGGCCGCTTTGGATCATTAGGCGGTAGCAGGCAACTATGTCGGCGTAGCCGTCACGGGGTATCCACTTCAGAATCCCCGGTTCCAGGAAGTGGATGCCTGTGAAGGCGAGTCTCCCTGCCCGCGGATCCGAGGAGATGTCTGAAACATACCCCTCTTCATCAAGCAGGATTTGGTTGAACAAGGGATGATGGTGAAGGACGAGCGTGGCGAGGGCCCCGGTGGTTTTGTGGAAATCCACGGCCGACCCGAGGTCCACATCGGTGAGTATGTCTCCATTGATCACCAGCAGTGTATGGTGTTCCCAGAAATCCCTGATTTTTCTGACACCGCCGGCGGTTCCCAGGATGGAAGGCTCGTGGCTCACCAGGATCCGAACCCCGAATCGTCCCCCGTCTCCAAGAAACCCGGCCATAGGCCCGGCATGGTGGTGTGTGTTGACGGCCAAACCGCCGTAGCCATGCCGTCTCAAATATTCAATAGTACGCTCAATTACCGGTTTGTTGGCAATCGGCACCAATGGTTTGGGGCACACTCGGGTAAGAGGCCTGAGTCTGGTTCCCAGGCCCGCTGCAAGGATCATGGCTTTCATTTCAAAAACCCGTTGGGGGTGCATTCACGAAAATGACCATGAGGCGTGTCATGTCCGTGCCAACCCTCCTTATAACGCAATAAGGCCGGGTTTCAAAAAGCATTTCCCATGATGGGTTTTCCGTTGCGTTTTCAGGCTGTTCGGTATAGAGCAAAGACATGTGTGACCCTCGTTTTTTCATTCATACCCGTATCATGAAAAACCGAAAGGGGAGGGGACCTTCAGGTGAACACCACCCTTGAGTTGTCCGAGCTGGATCACAAGATAGGCCGGCTTTTCATGTGCGGGATGCCGGGACCCATGCT
>CAYPSZ010000436.1:0-3455 GCA_964413125.1 uncultured Desulfobacterales bacterium | reverse complement strand
ACCCATGCAGAAGGGGAACTTTACGTGGACTCCTCGCCCGGAAATGGAACCACTGTGACGGCCGAGATCCCTTTCCAGGAGGCTTCCCCTCCCTGAGGGAGCTGTCAATAACCTTAAGAAGAGGAAACTTCCATGAAAAGCGAAAAGCCATGGACCTTGCTCGTTGTAGACGACCACGACGTGGTGGCAAAAGGCATCGAGAGCAGCCTTTCCAGGCATCCCGAGTTCCGGATGGCGGGTACGGCTACGGACGGCATCGGGGCGGTGGAACAAGCCAAGGCCCTCCGGCCGGACATCATCGTGCTGGACGTGTCTCTGCCCGGCATGAACGGCGTGGAGGCGGCCCATAGCATCCGCGAGGTCTCCCCCAAGTCCCGGGTGGTGGTCTTCAGCGTGCATGCTGAAAAGGAAATCGTCCTGGCCCTGTTCCGTGCGGGGATCGCCGGGTACGTACTCAAGGACGAATCGGTGGAGGCCCTGATGGACGCCCTGGAGATCGTGCGGAACGGCGGTACGTATTTCTCCGGCAAAGTCAGTGACCTGCTCCACGAGCACATGCTCGAACTGGAGTTGGGGGACGGGAAGGAGGCCCTGGAGGTGCAGGACGGCATAGCCCGGCTGAGCACCAGGGAAAAGGAGATCTTCCCCCTCCTGGCCGACGGCATGACCATCAAGGAGATCGCCGACCGCCTCTACATCAGCCCCAAGACCGTTGAATCACACAAGTACAACATATTCGAGAAACTGGACGCCCGGTCCATCGCGGACCTCACCAAGATGGCCATACGCAAGGGCCTGGTGAAGGTGTGAGCGGCCGGGAGATTGTGCGCAACCCACCCACCAGAGGAGATGTGCTGTTAGGTTTCCTCCTCTTCTTCTTGCCCAACAACAGCTCGCCCGAGCGATCAAGAAAAGCGTCCTGATCACCATTGCTTTGAAAGCTCACCCTCCTTACGATCCCTCGGATGAAGATATGGTGGTCCCCTCTGATACGCTCATCAAACCCAAGCCGCTTGAGCAGGGAGCATAAAGTCTCGAATAGGACATTCGCATCTGATCTTCGCATCAAAATGTTCTCGTGCAGCTTTTCCGGTTTGCTCATAATCGCATCTTACCATTTCCATTCAATTGGGCCAAGTTGCTCTTTACATCTCTCGCACAACGATGAAGCTCAGCCGTGCCGGAACTGCGCGGTGGTGAAGGCATCGGCTGGAGCAAATTGTTGGCTTCTTTTTTAAATGCATAAGCCTTGATCTTTCGATTGAACTCATAAAGATCGCTAAGTATTTTTAATATTTTATCCATCTTTTTCATTCTCAAGTCTCTCTATGTCAGCCTGATCTTGTTTAGAAAATCTACTCTTCTTGAGAAAGATCAGGTCTTTTTTGTTTGCAACGATCACTCTTCCCTCTTCCGACTCTGCTTCAAGGGAATTGTTGATGATTTTCCGTATTTCGTCGCTTTTCGGAACGAGAATGTCGATCATCATTTCATCTTCTTCGTTTACGACTTTCAGGAATCGGTGAAGTTCAATGGCCATGTTTCGGAATATCCAGGGCGATGAGGATTCGAAATATCCATCCTTCTCTAAAACACCTTTCGCTTTATGGAAATCATCGGAGTCAACAAGAATGTCAATATCTCTGGTAAATCGAGGCTCTGCGTGAAAGGCCATTGCGACACCTCCAACCAAGGCGTATCTCACATTCAGTTTCTCAAACTCCAATACAAGCCGTTTGAATTCTAAGAATACATTCATTTATTCTTCCTCTTGGCCAATCGGGATAAGGAGGGGCATCACGGCCTCCCACTCCCGCAACACCGGGCATACGGATTCTGCCGAGCTGACAAGGCTCACCAAGGACTCTGATAGAGCAACTCCGTTTGCCGGCTGCGTCTCTGAAACGCCCTGAGCGCCCCATCGACGGCAGACCCAATGTCCTTGTTGAGGTGAAGGGTGAATCCTGCAGGAGCGCCATCCTCTCCATCCTTTTCCACGATGGTGACCCTATCGGCGTATTTACGCCAAAGTTCCTCATGATCTTCTTCACAAACGCCAGATCCACGGGTATATCTGGACCTATTTTCCACCCCATTAGATATTGAAGCCCAAAAGTGGAAAAAACGCCTGTGAGTTTTCCACCTATGCAATGCGCAGTTCAGGTGCGCGGCGGACACCAAGCAGGGTGAAACGGCCTTGTTCCAATGCACACCCTGTGTGCCGAGGACATAGCAGCGAACTGAGTGAGCCATCCAATTGCATATCGATCGTCTATGTTGAACGTACGGTGATTGCGCCACATAAGTTGTCCTTGTCGGTGGCAAGAGAGATCGAGGTCACAGATAAGGATTCTATAATGGAGCTTCCCGGGCGAAAGGAATTTAAGCGTGCCATGGACATCCTTTCGTGGCTTGCACCGTCTTTCGGATTATCCAGCCTAAGCTAAGCTTGCTTTTTGAGTCTTTGAGCGAAAACCACTGACTTTTACATGATTTGGTGACTTCATTCAAGGGGAAAAGTGCACCGACAGCAATTCTAGTTCCCATCCAGAAACCCGGATTTTCCGGTTGTCTGAGGCCAAAGAATTTTTCCCAAAGCGCCCGAAAATGGCACACTTATCCATTCTTGTCAAGTTTTTAATAGGTCTTAATGTGTTTTTATCTAAGCATTTTGAGGCGCTAAATGTCTTGCCATTGTAACCAGGTTTGCGGTGACCAGAGAGGCCAATACATAGCTCTTAAACGAGCGAAGGCCTTTCCAGGTACACTTGTCAAACCCGAAACAGCGCTTGAGCCAGGAGATCCCTGCCTCGACATTTTAGGCAAGGCCGGTCAAACCGGCCTTTGACCAATATCCGCCCAAAACCTTGACACAAGCCTCGGAGAAACCTCAAGACCGCTGAGCATGCAATATACGGCATCGACCCCATGTTTTTTCGAAAAAAGGATATCTAGACTCAAGGTACAAGGTTCCTAAAGGCATATACGGATCCAAGAAGGTCTGCGCATCAAGACCCTGGAAATATGCCTTCGAAAATCGCGCACCTCATAATAAAGAAAGGAGCATTAAGGATGAAAGTACAGGAAGTGATGACCCCCAATATTGAATATGTCCAATCTGATGATTCAATCCAAAAAGCGGCGGAAAAGATGAAAAATATCGATATAGGAGTCTTGCCGGTCACTGCAGGAGATGAAGTTATAGGCATGATGACCGATCGGGACATAGTAATTAGAAGCACGGCTCAGGGTCTCGATCCGGAAAAGCACAAGGTCATGGAAGTGCTTACCGCGGATGTTATCAGCATTAAAGAGGAAGATGACATCAAAACAGTTGCCGATTTGATGGAGGATAAGCAGATTCGTCGAGTGCTGGTCAAGAACAAGGAAGGAAAGGTCACCGGCATTGTTTCTTTGGGTGATCTGGCGGTCCACATCAACAACCAACTGGCGGG
>CAYPSZ010000435.1:0-5307 GCA_964413125.1 uncultured Desulfobacterales bacterium | reverse complement strand
CACGAGACTCAATGGACCCAAGCCCATAAACACCTCCGGCGGCTTGAAGTGCAAGGGCCATCCTGTCGGTGCCACAGGAGTCTCTCAGATCTATGAGGTTTGGACACAACTCAGGGGAAAAGCAGGCAAGAGACAGATCCCCATAAAGGACTTGAGCATAGGCGGTGCTCACAATCTGGGCGGCACGGGCGGTACCTGCACCTTCACGATTCTTGAAAGGAGATAGGGCCATGACCCCGGATCAGAGGCCTTTCAGCGATACATCCTATAATCTCTTTCTAAACGAAGAGAAACTCATGGGATCCCGGTGTAGAGGATGCGGAGTGCATTTTGTGCCTCCCAGGCCCATATGCGTAAAGTGCCATAAGTCCGATATGGATTGGAAGGAGATGAGCGGAAAAGGAAAGCTGGCCGCATTCACCTGCATAACGGTTGCTCCTCCCTTCATGATAGCCCAGGGATACAATCGCAATAATCCTTATTGCGTGGGTGTGGTGGAACTGGACGAAGGCGGCCGTGTGGATGCCCGCATCGAAGGTGTGGATGTGACCCGTCCGGAGAACATAAAAATCGGCACGCCTGTGAAGGTGCTTTTCCTGCACAGGAACGACGGTGAAAAAGGAGAGACCTACCTGGCGTTTGAGCCGGCCATGGGGGTCTGAAGGAGTGCGGCATGCGGCTTAAAGACAGGGTTTGTCTTATTACCGGAGGCGCCGCGGGCATTGGTAAGGCAACTGCTGAGGCCTTTGCCCAAGAAGGGGCCAAGGTTGTGGTTGCCGATGTGGATGTAGAGGCCGGACCGAGGACTGCTCAAGGACTCGGGCCTGATTCACGTTTTTATCGAGTTGATGTCACAGACACGGGAGGCGTCCGGGATTGGATCGGTGAGGTGGTCGATGTTTACGGCGGGGTTGATGTCCTTGTCAACAATGCGGGCATTCTGAGAGACGGCCTTTTGGTAAAAATGAGAGATGGAGACCTGATCAGGCAAATGCCCGAGGAGGACTTTGATCTGGTGGTGTCCGTCAACCTGAAGGGGGTCTTCAACTGCACACAGGCCGTGGCTCCGTTCATGATTCGGCAAAAACGCGGGGTCATACTCAATGCTGCGTCCATCGTGGGGATGGACGGTAATATGGGTCAGACCAATTACATCGCAACCAAGGCGGGAGTGATAGGAATGACCAAGGTCTGGTCCCGTGAATTGGGGCGCCACAACATCAGAGTCAATGCCGTGGCCCCCGGGTTTACAGCAACGGAGATACTGAGCTCCATGCCCGGGGATATTCTAAAGGCCATGGAAGATCGCACACCCCTTGGGAGGCTTGGGAAACCCCGGGAAATCGCCCATGCCTATGTGTTTCTGGCTTCCGATGAGGCGAGTTTTATCACGGGGGCGGTGTTGCGGGTGGACGGAGGCATGGTGGTGGGGACTTGATGCAGGGTCATCCAACCATCGAGGCATTAACTTGCCAAAAGGCATATCATACCATTAATTGAAAAGGAGGTTTATGATGAAGATTTCTAAGATCGTTCTGTCTCTTATGGTGATTACCTTGGCAATGTCAATGGGATATGCCTTCAAATGTGAGGCTGCGCTTAGAATCGCGCTTATTTCTCCAATGGGCGAAGCCGGGGAGGCCCTAAGAAATGCCACGGAAATGGCCGTGGAAGAAATAAATGAGGCCGGGGGTATACTGAACAACAAGATCAGAATCTACCATGTGACTGAAGGCTCGGATGTGAACAAGTATCAGGCGGACCTGACACAAACAATCGAGCGTGACAGATGTAATATCCTGGTCGGCGGGTTTTCTTCGGGGGCGGTGTTGCCTGCGATGGAGGTCATGAAGGCCAAAAAGGTGCTCTGGCTTGGTACTGGAGGCGCCCATCCCCAGGTGGTGAAAAACGTCGCTGAAGATCCTGGAATGCGATATTACTTCCGTGTCGGATATCTTGACTCCAATCAACAGGGAAAGGCGCTTGTAGACACGGCACTCGGCATTTTGAAACCCAACGGTTTGACAAAAGTCGCATTCATCAGGCTCAACCATCCCTACTCCCTTGAAATCATCAAACCTGCAAGAGAGGCATTGAGCCATGCGGGTTTCGAAGTGGTGATCGAGGATGAGGCGGTGAAAATAAATGCCGACGATTTTTCAGCATTTCTTGATGCTTGTCAGTCAAAAGGCGTACAGGCTATTGTAGCTTCTTTCCTTCTTGGCGAGACGGTTAACTTTGTCAAACAATTTGCCGCTAAGGGCCTCAATAAGAAAATAGCCTTTATAGGCGCTCTCGGTTTGATGCTTAAAGACGAGTTTCCCGAACAAGTTGGAGGCCCTGAGATTGCCGCCTATACCGGTACGATTTCGCCACAGGTTGGGCCTGTTGATATGACCGGTGACGGGGCGGCCATCAAGTTTTCCGATGCCTATAAGGCACGTTACGGTAAATCTCCGTTTTTTATCGCCTATCCGGGATATGACGCATTCAAGATTCTTGAAGCCGCCGCCACAAGGGCCGGAAGTTTGAATGTTAATGAGATAATCGACGTCATGGAATCGGACGATTTCGAATACAGCGGCGCCATTCGATACAAATGGAAAAAGGACAACCACGATCTTTATGTGGGTGAGTTTGAGGGTAAGCGCTATGCCGAATCTCCATTTTTTCAGTGGTACCCGGATGGTAGAAGGTGGTGCGTATTTCCCGAGCACCTGAAACAGAAACCCTTCTTGCTTCCAGGACAAACGCCTTAGGCAGAAAGACCAATAATTATACCCCATTGAAGGCAGAGGTATAAAGGTGTGGACTGAACGGAGTGCCGGCGGGACAATCGTCGCCATAGCCTTGTTTGTAGCCATTCTTGTCTCAGCAACCCCGGGATTCGCCCAAGGCCTGCAAGCACAGCCGGGGCCTGTGGCCTTGTCGCGTTTCCTGGGCATGATCCAAACAACACTCATTTATGGTGTCTTCTACTCACTTCTGGCATTGGGATTCGCCCTCATATTCGGTGCTGCCAGGGTAGTAAACCTCTACCATGGCACCTTCTACATGCTGGGGGCCTATCTTTTTGCCACCTTTTCAAGAACATCGCAGTTTCATCTCCCTTCGGCGGCGTTTTGGATTATTCAAGGCTTTATCATCGCATTTGCCGTGTACTATGCAACAAGAACCATTCAAGAAAGAAAGGCCCATAATAGAAGCATCCCCAGGAAAATCCTGTTGCCCGCGGGAGTTCTTTCTGTGGCACAATTCGCGCTTCTGCTTTTGTTTTTCAGGGTAAAGCTGCCGGAGGCGTGGAATTGCAATCTGCTTGTAGGCCTCGCTATTTCGATAGTTTTCATTTCGGTATTGTCCATCTTCATTAATCGCTACATTATAGATCCCGTAAGGGAACGAGGTGTTGCGGTACTGATTATTACGGTTGCACTCGCCTTTTTTACGGAAAGACTTCTTGTGGCTGTTTATGGTGAGAGCGCTATCTCCGTCCCCAGTTTTGTGAAGACACAAGCAATAGGGCTCGTGCTGGATAACACCATCGATTCCAAGAGGCTGCTCATGTTTTTCGTCGGCGTGATGCTGATCGTACTTGTTTGGCTCTTGATGAATAAGACAAGGATAGGAAAGGGTGTCCTCGCGGTCGCCCAAGACAGGGAAGCGGCATCGCTTATGGGCGTGAATCCCAATTTCGTGTTTTCCTTTGCCATCAGTGTGTCTGCCATACTCGCTGCGCTCGCCGGGGTCTTCACCACGCCGTTTTTAGGGGATGCCCAACCGCAGATCTGGCTGAATCCCCTAATCAAGGCTTTTGCCATCGTCATTCTGGGCGGACTGGGAAGCATTTTCGGAAGTGTTCTTGCCTCTTTCATCCTGGCATTCTTTGAAAAATTCACAAAATATTACATATCATCCAGCCTTGAGGAGATCGTTTTTCTCGTGGTGATCATAGCAATATTGATTTTGCGGCCTCAGGGGCTATTCGGAAAGAAAGGGCATCTTTAGAGTATGAGTGAATTCTCTAAATCGGTAATGCCGGCTTTCTTTGAACCGGGAACGAGGAAACTGAAACCTTCCAAATGGTTTACACTGGGATTCCTTCTTTTCTTGGCACTTGTTCCCCTTCATTACCTGATCACGGACTCCACCTGGATCGTTAAGCTTTTTATTAGTGCCAATATTTTTGCAATATTCGCAATCAGCTGGGATCTCCTGTCCGGGTACACCGGCCAGGAGAACTTCGGACACCATTTTTTTGTCGGGGTGGGCGGTTACACCGTCGGGCTGCTCACGGTCGCTTTGGTTCAAGGTGCGATGATAGAAGGAATGGAAACGCCTGCTATCATTGGAATCAACTTTCCGAGTTTCGTCATTATCCTGCTGGGAGGCATCGGGGGCGCAACGTTCGGTTTTCTTATCGGTGTTCTGTGCCTCAGGTTGGCGGGACCCTATCTCGCGCTTGCCACGCTGGCCATGGGTTTTATATTCATCGAGTTCACGGACAGAATTCTTCCCGGATTGAACCCGGTGCTTGAAACCCATTCCACCGAGGGAATCTACAATCTGCCTCACCTGACGGGAGGCAACATCGGAGCATTTTATTATATTGTATTGTTTGTGCTAATAGGGACGTTTCTCTTCAATTATGTCTTAACCCGATCACACTACGGTCTGCTTCTTAAAGCGATTCGAGAGGATGAGACGGCAACCAAGGCGCTGGGAATCAACACCACTTTTCATAAGGTCCTGGTTTTTACCATCAGCGCTTTCTTTGCAGGGATAGGCGGGACATTTCTGGCATATTCAGTTCAGGCGATAGCCGCTTCCTATGTGGATACGCACCTGCTTTTGAAAATCATCTCTATCTGCATCGTAGGGGGCATGGGCACCATAACAGGCGGATTCGGTGGGGCGTATTTCTTGATGTTTGCTCTTTTGGGGATGGATGAGATAGCAAGGTTTGTCGCAGACATAACCGGGATTATGGAAATCCGATCCGCATATAAGATTTTTGAGGATCTTTTTTATTACGGGGTGATCATCGTGGTGATGCTGTTTATGCCTGAGGGAATAATCAGCGCGGCGATCAAGAAGGCGACAGTGCTTTATCACCGTAAGAGCCCGTGATGTAGTTGGAAGAGAACGAGTCAAGGCATGAAGAAAAAAATACTCGAGGTGAAACACCTGACGAAACGCTTCGGCGGGCTTGTCGCAGTCAGGGACGTTTCATTTCACACAAATCAGGGTGAGAAGCTCGGCATACTCGGGCCCAATGGCGCCGGCAAGACCACTTTGTTCAATCTGATT
>CAYPSZ010000434.1:0-27541 GCA_964413125.1 uncultured Desulfobacterales bacterium | reverse complement strand
CGGCCAGGAGCATGCGGTCCTCGTACCGCTCGTCCACGTAACGGCGTAGCCGTTTCAGGAACGAGTGGGTTTCGGGAAGGTTCTCGCAGTTGGTGCCCTCCCTCTCGTACAGGTAGGGAACAGCGTCCAGGCGTAGACCGTCCACCCCCGCTTTCAGCCAGAAGTCGATGACCTTGAACATCTCCTTTTGGACAGCGGGGTTGTCGTAGTTAAGGTCCGGCTGATGGGAGTAAAAACGGTGCCAGTAGTAGGCGCCGGCCACCGGATCCCAGGTCCAGTTCGAGGTTTCAAAGTCTTGAAAGATGATGCGCGTCTCAGAGTATTTATGCGGATGATCGCTCCATACATAGAAATCCCGGTGACCCGTCCCGGGGGCCGCCCTTCTGGCACGCTGGAACCATGGGTGCTGATCGGACGTGTGGTTAAGAACCAGCTCGGTGATGACCCTGAGATCCCGCTTATGGGCCTCTCGAATCACCTGCTTGAAATCCCGCATGGTTCCGTAGGTGCTATGGATCTTGCGATAGTCCGAGGTGTCGTAGCCGTCGTCCCGCATGGGCGAGGCGGTAAACGGCAGGAGCCAGACAGCGGTGATTCCGAGCTCCTTCAAATAGTCCAGCTTCGCGCAGAGGCCCTTGAAATCGCCCACGCCGTCGCCGTCGCCGTCACAGAAGGCCTTGACGTGGAGCTCGTAGATAACCGCCTCCTTGTACCAGGGCGGGTGGAGGGACTGCTCATGCACTTGGTTCTTGGAATCAGCCATGTAATGCTTCTCCAATCACATGAAGTAATCGAAATCCTTTTCCGTGCGGAGTTTTTTCCGGATACGGAAGATGTGTCCGGGCGTGCTTCGGGGGTCCAGTTCTATGTAGTTCCTGGGGCCCGACCAGATGAAGCGGGCGTCGCTGATTAGATCGTGCATCTGGAAGGAACGTAGTGTGTCGATCTCGAGGGTCTCGAGAGGCAGATCGATCCATCCGGACTGGGTGTAGTGCGGGTCCAGGTTCGCCACCACCAACACGGTGTTTTCAGAAGATTCGTCCGTCTTGCTGTAGCAGAGGAGCATCTCGTTGTCCGTGCGGTGGAAGCGCAGGTTGCGGTCGTGCTGCAGGGCGGGGTTTTCGCGGCGGGCCTTGTTAACCCGTGCTATGAAGTCCCTCAGGCTGTCCGGGTGTTCCAGCTCCCAGTGGCGGAGTTGGTACTTCTCAGAGTCCAGGTACTCTTCGCTACCCTGCTCACGGGGGCGGTCGATGCACAGTTCGAAGGCGGGCCCATAGATTCCGTAGTTGGCCCCCAGGGTGGCGGCCAAAAGGAGGCGGCTTCTAAACGCAGGCCTGCCGCCTACCTGGAGGTGCTCGGGCAGGATGTCGGGCGTGTTCGGCCAGAGATTGGGCCGGAAGAAGTCCCGTACCGGCGGGCGGAACAGCTCAGTGAAATAGTCGATCAGCTCCCCGGCGGTGTTGCGCCAGGCGAAGTAGGTGTAGGACTGGCTGAACCCGCTCTTGGCCAGGTGGTACATGACCTTGGGCCGGGTGAAGGCCTCGGCCAGGAATATGGCGTCCGGATAAACACTCTGGACCTCCTGGATGACCCATTTCCAAAACCCGAACGTCTTGGTGTGAGGGTTGTCCACTCGAAAGGCGCGGACGCCGGCCTCCGCCCAGAACATGAAGATCTGCCGGAGGGCTTCCCAAAGGTTTTTCCAGTCGTCCGTCTCGAAATCCAGGGGGTAGATGTCTTCGTACTTCTTGGGCGGGTTTTCCGCGTATTGGATGGAACCGTCCGGCCGCCGGTGGAACCAGCCGGGATGCTCCAGCACCCAGGGATGGTCCGGAGAACACTGGAAAGCGATGTCCAGGGCAATCTCCAGGCCCACCTTGTGAGCTTCAGCCACCAGAAGGCGGAAATCCTCCATGGTGCCCAGGGCCGGATGCACGGACATGTGCCCTCCCTCTTCCGAGCCGACCGCCCACGGGCTTCCGGGGTCTTCGGGACTCGCCCGGGGCGTGTTGTTCGGTCCCTTGCGATGCGTGCGCCCTATGGGATGGATGGGGGGCAGATAGAGCACGTCGAACCCCATTCCCGCGACGTAGGACAGCCTTTCGATCACGTCCAGGAAGGTTCCGTGGCGGCCGGGTTCTTTGGAGGCTGATCTGGGAAACATCTCGTACCAGGCGCTGAAGCGGGCCTTTTCACGCTCCACCCGGATGAAGAAGTTGCGGTGGCATGTTGCCGCAAAAGGCCGTTCGGCGTAGTGCTCGACCAGGACCGCCAGGCCCTGATCGAGCGCCGCTTTCACCGTCCCCGGCGCCGGTGCTTCGGAGTCCAGGACGTGGGCTACGGCTAACAGCGCGCGGGCGTCCTCCCCTTGGGCGGAGGCGGCGGCTTTCCTCAGGAGCAGAGCGCCCTCTTGAAGGTCAGCCGCCTCCAGAACGCCTGCGGCATGCTTCCTTGCCATGTTCCGGCGCCAGGTGGCGAACCGATCGATCCAGGCCGAGAGAAAGACCTCGTACACACCCAGCCCATCCGGCTGGAAAGAGGCCTGCCAGAGGTCATTGACACGGTGGGTCATGGGGATCTCAGTCCAGTCGGTATTCCCCGGCCCTCGATACAGGAGACGGGCCGACAGGATGTCGTGGCCGTCGGCAAAGATGTCGGCCTCCACCATCACGTCCTCGCCCAGGCCGGCCTTGGCCGGGAACCGGCCCGCCTCTACTTGAGGTTGGACATTTGCTATGACCACACGCTTGCGGCCGTAATCCGCCTCCATATTGCACTCCTTTTTCGTCCCTTCCGCCTTTTACGAAGCCTGTTCAGTCCCTGCACGCCCGGGCGGTCCAAGTTCATCAGGGATTATGCAATCGTGCACCTTCCCTGGACAAACAGCTGTCCTTCAAGTTATATAATGGTCCTCAACCGGTCGTCGAAGTCAAGACCAAAAAAGGAGACCTTTCTTGAACATCACCCTGCTCACCAAGGAGTATCCTCCACGCGTTTACGGCGGCGCCGGGGTGCACGTTCGCCATCTGGCGAAAGCCCTCGCCCGCCTGGACGAGCGGGCCCATCGGGTGCGGGTTCTCTGTTTCGGAGATCAGAGGGAGCGGAAAGCGAACCTCGAGGTGACCGGTGTTTCCTCCTTCTCAGCTCCCTTCGGCGAAGACGGGGTGAGAAAGCTCGTGGACACCCTGGGTCACGTGGCCGCCATGGCCGGGGTTCCCGGGGAAACGGACGTGCTGCACGCGCACACCTGGTACACCCACCTGGCCGGGTGTCTACTCAGGCCGATGCTGGATGCTCCCCTGGTTCTGACCACCCACTCCCTGGAGCCTCACCGTCCGTGGAAGGAGGAGCAGCTCGGAAGGGGCTATGGCGCCTCCTGCTGGATCGAGCGGACCGCCTATGAAAAGGCCGACGGGGTGATAGCCGTGTCCGGCGCCATGAAGGCGGACGTCCGGAGTCTCTACGGCGTGCCCGAAGAGTGCATAGAGGTCATCCCCAACGGTGTGGATCACCTTCATTTCCGCCCTCGCACTGACCCCTCGGTTCTTGAGGCGCACGGCATAGATCCGGATCAGCCGTATGCGCTCCTGGTGAGTCGGATGACACGGCAGAAGGGCGTCTCCCACTTTCTCCGAATGGCCTTCCATTTGCAAACGCCCGTCCAGGTCGTGTTGTGTGCAGGTTCGCCTGACACCGAGGCCGTACGACAGGAAATCGCCGAGCAAGTGGAAGCACTTCGTCGCCAAACTTCCCACCGGGTGGTCTGGGAGGAGGAGAACATACCGCTGGACGACCTTCCGGTCCTTTACAGCCATGCAGCTGTCTTTGTGTGTCCTTCGGTGTACGAACCCTTCGGCATCATCAACCTGGAGGCCATGGCCTGCGGGACGCCGGTGGTGGCCTCCTCGGTAGGAGGCATTCCCGACGCCGTGGTCCACGGAGAGACCGGTTTGCTCGTCCCTTTCGAACCGGCCGGACCGTCAGACCCCGAGCCCGGAGACCCGGAGCGATTCGCCCGGGATCTGGCCGAAGCCGTGAATCACCTTCTGAGCCGGCCGGACGTCCGCTTGGACATGGCAAAAAGGGCCCGTCGACGCGTGGAAGACCTTTTCAGCTGGCCCGCAGTGGCCGTCCGGACCCTCGCCTTCTACGAGCGGGTCCACAGACTGTTCTTTCCAGCTGCCTTCCATAAAAACCAGCGTGCCGCCGCTGCTGAGGCAGCCGGCCTGACCATGGTAGCCGGCATTAGTGGAAAAAATGGTGTCGAAAATGACAATGCTGATTAGAAAGACCCAAAGATACCGCCTTGGGAGATATGGTGCTTAGAGACCTCGATCTGGGGCCGCGCCAGCGCGCGACTGTTGCCGCTGCAATAACCTTGGCAGCGGTGCTGTTGCTCGTACTGGTCTTCAGTGCTATCGTGTGGGGGTTGGCCCGTTTTGTCGGCGCTTTCAAGAATGTATTGCTGCCTCCCATAGTGGCGGGCATCCTTGTGATGTTGTTGCGGCCGTATTACGATTGGTTGCTCGGGATCTGCCGTGGGTCCCGGGCTGCCGGCCTGATGGTGTTTTTCCTTTCCGGACTCGTTCCTCTGGGAGTGATCATCTGGTTCGCGGCTGTATTTGCCACTAATCAATTGATTCAACTCTTCGAGGACCTGCCGTCCATGATACATGCCATGGTAGAGGCGGCCCGGTCGCATTGGCCTCCTGTGGCCGCACTGCTTGAGAAGTACGGTCTGATGTCCGAGTTCGGACAACTCCTGGACAACCCGGGAGAAATAGTGGCCAAAGCCCTACGGGCATTGGGAGAGCGGATTTCGGGATCCGTTGCTCGGATGTTTCAATCGGCGGTGGGCTTATTCGCCTGGGCCGTGACCCCGATCTATCTGGTGTTTTTTCTCATGGCAAAGCCGTTCAAAACCAGGCAGATCGGGGAGTATCTGCCGTTCTTGAAAAAGGAAACCAGGGAAGACGTCATCTATCTGTTCGATCAGTTCATCGGCATTCTCCTGACGTTTTTCCGCGGCCAGATCATAATCGCCCTTGCCCAGGGGGTGCTGTTTGCGCTCGGTTTTGCCCTGGTGGGGCTACCCTACGGTATTCTCATCGGCATGGCCTTGGGACTGCTCAACATCATTCCCTACCTGGGGAGCATCGCCGGCCTGGGCGTCGCGCTGCCGCTGGCCTATTTCGGCGATGAAGGGAGCGTTTCTCTGTTGGCGCTGGTTCTGATCGTGTTCATCACGGTGCAGGCGATCGAAAGCTATATCCTAACCCCCAGAATCATGGGCGACCGCACAGGTTTGCATCCCGCCTTGATCATCTTTGCGGTCTTTTTCTGGGGTGTCGCCCTCGGCGGTATCCTCGGGATGATACTTGCTGTTCCGCTGACCGCCTTTGCCGTGGTGTTCTGGAGGTTGCTGAAGGCCAAGTATATTGCTGAGGTGGTGTAGTGAGGTGGCAACGGATTTCCAGGTGCATTCGGGAGGTATGAATGAACGAGCAGCCTTTGCATGATCATTGGCACGCCATGGGCGTACAGGAGGCGCTCGAGCGCCTCGGTGTCTCCGGGGAAGGCCTGAGCCATGCGCAGGCCGGCCGGCGCCTCGAGGAGGCAGGCCCGAACACGCTGGAGGTCGAGGAGGGGGTTGGTCCTTTTGGACTGCTTATCAGGCAGGTGCACAACCCGTTGATCTACCTTCTTGCGGGTGCTGCGGTACTGTCCGTTCTGGTGGGGCATGAGGTGGACGCCGCTGTCATAACCGGAGTCATCGTTCTGAACAGCCTGTTGGGATTTATTCAGGAGTGGCGGGCGGAAGGGGCGCTTGCCGCGCTTCGCCGGATGGCGTCTCCCCATGCCAAGGTCTTGAGGGATGGTAGGCCGATCGAAATCGAGTCGGCCGATGTGGTTCCTGGAGACGTGCTGCTCCTCGAGACAGGTGATCGCGTGGCCGCCGGAGCAAGGGTTCTGGAGGCTGAAGACTTGCAGGTGGATGAATCGGCGCTTACAGGAGAATCAGTGCCGGTAGCCAAGTATCCGGATCCTCTGGACAAAGACACGCCCATGGCCGACCAAAGGAACATGGTATGGATGTCCACCAGCATAACCGGGGGCCGTGGCCGGGCCGTGGTTGTTGCTACGGGCATGCAGACCCAAATGGGCCGAATCGCGGCGGAGGTCCGGTCAACCGCCAGGGAAGACAC
Source organism: uncultured Desulfobacterales bacterium (assembly GCA_964413125.1). GTDB lineage: Bacteria > Desulfobacterota > DSM-4660 > Desulfatiglandales > HGW-15 > JAIPEI01. The sequence goes on along the minus strand of CAYPSZ010000434.1, from coordinate 21,335 downwards.
ACCGCTTCAGAAGCGGCTGCATAAGCTGAGCATGGTCTTGGGGATTGCGGGCGTTGCCCTGGCAACGCTGGTCTTCGGGATGGGATTGCTTCGCGGCCACGAACTCGTCGAGATGCTGATGTTTTCCGTGGCCGTGGCCGTGTCGGCCATTCCAGAGGGGTTGCCCGCCGTGATCAGCGTGACATTGGCCCTGGGTGTCCGGCGAATGGCCGGGCGCAACGCTATAATCCGGCGCATGCCGGCCGTGGAGACCCTGGGATCGACCACAGTGATCTGTTCTGATAAGACAGGGACCATCACCAAGAATCAGATGACCGTTCAAAAGATATGGGACGGAGGCCGCATCTACGAGGTAAGCGGCGAAGGATATGAGCCCGAGGGTCAGATCAAACCGGAGGACGGGGAGGCCTTCAATGAACTCCCCGGGGACCTGAAAAAACTCCTCGAGATCGGTCTTCTTTGCAACAACGCCAATCTCGAGCAAGAGGACGGTCGATGGGTGGTTAAGGGAAACCCCAGCGAAGGGGCCCTTATTGTAGCGGCTAAGAAGTCTGGGATGGAGAAACCCCTACATGTAGTGGAAGGCCGCAGATTGTCGGAAATTCCCTTCTCCAGCGACACCAAGTATATGGCGTCACTGCATAAGACGGAGGGCGGCAGCGGACATCTCGCCTATGTGAAAGGCGCTCCTGAGCGCGTCCTGGAGTTCTGCTCCCACGTGCTCAAAGACGGGCAGGCCGTGGAACTGGACGATCATCTTCGTCAGGAGATCTATGAACTGAGCGAACAATTCGCCTCAGATGCCCTCAGGGTTATGGCCGGGGCCTTCAGGCATGTCTCACAGGAAAAGGAGAAACTGGAGCGCTCCGAGATTGAGGGGGGCCTCACGCTGGCGGGCCTTTGGGGTATGATAGATCCTCCCAGGGAAGAAAGCATCAAGGCAGTGGAAGACGCCAAGGCAGCAGGCATCCGGCCGGTCATGATCACCGGCGATCACGCAGTGACCGCCCTTGCCATCGCCAGGGCCGTGGGGATTGTCGATGACGGGAAAGCGTTACCCGGCGTGGAAATAGATGCCATGGACGAGTCCGCTCTGGCCCACGCAGCCCTGAAAGACGGGGTTTTCGCCCGCGTCACGCCGGCCCACAAACTTAAGATAATGAAGGCCCTCAAGAAAGAGGGGCATGTGGTGGCCATGACAGGCGACGGGGTGAACGATGCTCCGGCCCTGAAAGGCTCGGACATCGGCGTGGCCATGGGCATGGGCGGCACGGAAGTTGCCAAGGAGGCATCCGACATGGTGCTGACCGATGACAACTTCGCCACCATTGTGCATGCGGTGGAAGAGGGCCGCGTCATTTACAATAATCTCCAACGGGTGGTCTTTTTTCTGCTGGCCACCAACCTTGGTGAGATCCTCACCCTGGTGGCTGCGCTCATCATGGGCTTCGATCTACCGCTGACCGCGGTGATGATCCTGTGGGTCAATCTGGTAACCGACGGCGCCTGCACTGTCCCGCTGGGTGTTGAGCCCGGACACGCCGATATCCTCAAACGACCTCCCAGGGATCCCAGGAAATTCATCATAGACCGGATTGTGGCCCTACGTATGGCCATGCTCACGCCCTTCATGGCGGCGGGTACCTTAGGCCTGTTCTGGTATTCCCAGGGAAACGGAGGACTGGATTACGCCAGGACGGTCGCCTTCACCACGTTGGCGGCCTTCCAATGGTTCCAGGCCTTTAACGCACGCGCCGCTTACGGGTCCGTGTTTTCCGTTGGGTTGTTTACCAACCGTTGGATCCTGGTGGGCGTGGGAGTCGCCGTTCTCCTGCAGATAGGGGCCGTTCACAGCCCCTTGGGGCAGTTGTTGTTCGGAACCACCGGCCTTGCCTCGGTTGATTGGGTTCTGATCATCCTGGTTTCGAGTTCCATCTGGGTGGCGGATGAACTTTTCAAGTTGATTGGTGTTTATGGAAGGCCGGAGTAATCTTTGCCGAGCCATCTCGAGCGTACATAGTGCATGATCTCTTGGGCCGCTTCCACAGGGGCAAGCACGTCGCTTTGCACCACCACTTCCGGGTCTGCAGGTTCTTCATACGGAGCGGTCATGCCAGGCACCCCGCTTTCTAAGCTGCCTTTTCGGGCTTTTTGATATAAGTCTTTTTCCACCAGCGAGTCATCTCTTGAACTCTCCCTGGCCTCGCACACTTCGATGCTGCAGCGAATGTACACTTCGGCAAACTTCCGTATGCCTTCCCTGGCCAGGTTTCTGAAGCGCCGCCGGTTTCCGGTTGCATCTATGATCACGGTATTGCGACCGTGCTCCATAAGAAGACGGGCCATGAGCACGAGGGCCCGGTAAACGATTTCCCTTTCCTCTTCCGTGTATTTAGGCTCCGGGGTCAGGAACTTCCGCAACTCGTCCATGGCCAGCACTACCGGCTCGAGTCCTTCACGCATAAGGAGCCTTTCAACTTCCACCCGGATCGTAGTTTTACCTGAACCGGGCAGGCCTGTAAGCCAGAGGCAGAAATTCATGATCCTTCTCCAGGGAACCGTTTTCAAGATCTATCAGGCACATCACAGAGAACTGCTGTGCCCTAAATAATGATTTATGCGGTCCAGGTGAAACTTGTCATCTTCCAGAACAGATCGTCCAAAACAAAGAAGTCTTTTTTTGGTCTCCAATGTGTCCCGGGGATAGAACTTCGGATGGGCAATCACCAGCGTCCTGAATGCGAAAAAGGGCGGGGCCACATCAAAGAAACCGTAGTCAGCGGTTTCCTCGAGGTAGGTTTCGGTGAAAATATGAAACAGCTCGGCAAAGGGACCGTTGAAAACCGAGCGTTCCTTGATCGCATAATAAATGTAGTTGACCCCCAGGCAGGTCACGTCATCAGCTGCTTCGCCCCAGGTCCCTCTCGCCCGGTCCAGCAGGGTGAAATCGCCGTCCTTGAACCAGATATTGCCGGGGTGAAAGTCGCCGTGAACACAGCAAAGCCTATCGATCATGTTTCTGATTCTTCCCCACCACGACATGGACTTTTCCGCATACGCCACCAGTTCGTCATCGGATATGAATTCAGCCCCGTTGTATGCATCGATGATACCCATGATGCATTCACCGTGGCCGATGAGATCACGTATACGTCTGCGGTAGAGCGTTTTCGTCTCCTCTCCGGCATACTTCTCCCCATGCACCTCGGCGAGAAAGCGGGCAAGCATGCGCGCCTTCTCCCTGTCCTTCCGGTGGAGCCTACCTTGTTCAAGGATTGTGTCCAGGTCCTTGAAGTATTCTGTCCCCTCAGCCCTTTCCATCAAGATGTAGAATTCGTCCGCTCCCTTTAATGAAATCAATCTGTCCGGGGCGTCCCCGACCACATCCAATGCCTTTATGTGCCTGTCCATCTCATTGTAATTGGAATGCGCCAGGAGGAGGACCTGGGCCCTGTCCGAATAGTGGTCATGGCCGAACCCGGAAGGTGACAGCGATTTCATGATCACCCGCCGTTCTTCTTCAAGCAATGTGAATGTCAACAAGTACCCGGTTCCGTGGGTGCCTTCACCTCTTTTCTTTATGTCGGTTAAAGCGGCGTCCGGCCCAAAGAATTCCTTCAGATAAAGGTCTACTTTTTCTTCGAAGTCCATGTGTTTCCTCAAGCCTTTTCAATGACCGGCCTCTGTACCGGCTCTTATTTTTTCGGGCTGATAGCGATTTCCAGGGTTTTTCCTTCTTGGAGTTCGTTGAGTTTTTTTTCGTAACGGATCTTTATCGGCTTTTCCCTTGCTCTACAGGCAGTTATCGTCATTTTGCCCTGCACGATTTCAACATCCAGATCGTGCCCGCGATAGTGAATCCGCATGCGGAGCCTGCTCAATTCCTCAGGAAGGCACGGATTGAACCACAGCACGTCGTCACGGGCTTCAAGGCCCGTATATCCCATCTGCACCATATTGATACAGCCTGCCATGGCGCCGAGATGGATGCCTTCGGGTGTGGTTCCTCCCTGTATGTCCGAGATATCGCTTTCGAGGGCTTGTGTGAAAAGGTCCCATGACCTAGCCCTGTCCCCCCTGGCAAGAACCCAGGAGTGGACGACCCGGCTCAGGGTGGAGCCATGTGAGGTACGCTTTATGTAATAATCGATGTTCCTGGGAATCGTCTCGTACTCAAAGGGATATCCGAGTTGTTCAAACAGGGCCCCCAGTTCTTCTGCTGAAAAGACATAGAACAGCATGAGCACGTCAGCCTGCTTGGAAGCCTTGTAGCGGTTCGGCGAATCCCCTTCAGCTTCGAGAATCCTGTCCAGCCTCTGAATATTTTTATACTTCTCCCTGTAGCCTTCCCAGTCGAATTCTTCGAGCTCGTCGTAGCCCTCGAACTGGCTGATGATGCCGTGGCCGTGGAAAACCACTCGCATCTTTCGGCTGATATCCCGCCAGCGATCCATTTCTTCTTCTTCCAGGCCCAGGGTCTCACAAAGCTCGTGTTTTCGGTTTTCCGGGAGAATTTCAAGTATCTTCAGTGCCTCGGTCAGGACCCACACCGCCATGATGTTGGTGTAGGCATTGTTGTCCAATCCGGGTTTGTCGGAATCGGGATAGGTTTCATGGTATTCGTCAGGTCCCATGACGCCCTGGATTTCGTACCGGCCGAGGTCGGGGTTGTAAGTGGATATACCGGCCCAGAACCGGGCGATCTCCAGGAACATTTCAGCGCCGTAGAACGAAAGAAACTCGGTGTCTTCCGTGGCCTCGTAGTATTTGCTGATGTTATAGGCAATGGCCGCGTTAACATGCCGCTGGTGCCGGGAATGATCTGGAATCCATCGGCCGGATTTCGGATTGAGATGGATCTTCTGGGTTTCCTCACGTCCGTTGCTCCCGCTTTGCCAGGGGTACATGGCGCCTTTGTAACCCGCTTGTTTCGCAGCGGCACGAGCCTCATTGATCCGCCTGTAACGATACATCAGCAGCGCCCGGGTGATCTCCGGAACCCGCAGGTTCAGAAATGGAAAAATGAAAAGCTCATCCCAGAAGATGTGACCCCTGTATGCTTCACCGTGCCAGCCTCTGGATGGAACGCCCACATCCAGGTCCATGGTGTGCACCGAAGTGCTCTGAAGGAGGTGAAAGGTATAAAGGTGGAGGATCATGCCGGTGCGATCCTCTTCCGGGGGGTCCATTTCTTCAAACTCGATGTCAAACCGGCGCCACAAATGCTTCCACGCAAGTACGTGCGATTCGAGCAGCTCGTCGAAGCACTCCGCCTCGACAACCATTTTTTCCGCCTCTAGCGCGCATTCCGCAGAAGCGTGATCTCTTGAAGTAAAAAGGGCGACAACCTTTTCAATGCGTAACTCGCTTCCTTTCTCAACATCCAAGACAAATCGTTGCGAGATGTATCCCGGCTCTTCAATGGGGTTTCTTTCCGGACCGGTGAGTTCTTCTCCGTTCCTGGAAAGCTTTGTCCTGGCAGCCTGAGCGATGCGGAGTTCCGACTGGGAGGTCTGCACCTTGAGAAGTATGGTTTCCTCATCAACAGACCGCGTATCCAAAGGTTCAAGATGTTTGCTGTTGAGCTCTCTGTAACGGGGGACGCCTTCATTGATTACTCTTCCATCGAGAGCCGACTCGAATTCCACTTCACCGGACCAGTTTTCCGGGCTGAACACGACTTCGAGGGCGGCCATATGCGGTTCAGCCATGTGCACCAGACGCCGTTCTTTTAAGGCGGTCCGCCTTCCGTCCTTGTCTTTGAAGCGCACAGTGCGGACCAAGAGGCCTCTTTTTATGTCCAGCTCCTGGCGATATTCCAGGATTTCCACTCGAGTCAGGTCCAACCACTCCCCGCCGGGATAACGAAAGCTCAGGCACAGCCAGTTGGGCAGGTTCACGAGGTCTTCGTTTTCGATAACCCTCCCCTTGATTTCCGTCTCCAGGCGGTTGTAACCGCCTGCCAGATAGGTCCCGGGGTAATGGATGTCGTCGGCATGCGATTCGGAGCCGGCGCCCCTGGTGGCAAAATAGCCGTTTCCGAGTGTGCAGAGCGCTTCCCGGAGTTTTTCCTGGTCAGCATCGAATCCGTCGTATTCAAGTAGCCAGACTGTCATGTATTGTCTCCTTTAACATGTCTCCGACAGCTCCTCCTGCAGGATATAAAGCCGTGGATTTTACACCCAGCCTTTTCAATGCCCTGGAGACATTGATGCCTCCCCCACCTGGTTCGTATCTGGGCCGGGCGCAACGGAGCTTTCGTTCGGCCACCACATTGTCCACCGAGGTGCTTTTGTCGATGCAAGGGTTCATTGTTATCGTGATAATGTTGTTCATAACTCAATCCCTGTTCATTAAAGTGTCTACTCGAAAAGACCTCTCGTTTTATTCCCTGGCTCTTACAAAGTTTTGGCCGGCTGTGCCGCCTCGGGCGCTGAAAGCGCGGCGGAACGGCCGGCTTCATTCTATGACGAACTGCATAATTTCATAAAAGCATTAATAGCTTCGAAAAGAACAGGGCGTAAGTAGGTCCTTCCTGTAGTTTTGATTTATCAAGGCCCTATTCATCCAAAGCGGAGTTGACCTTGGACAGTTACGATGTAAACTATTCTGGAGAACAGATATTTGTTCCGCCGGTTTTCGGGCAAGAGGGGGTTATCGGTGGCTTGATCAAATAGATTCAGAAAGGAGAATCCCATGGGTGAAAAAAGAGATGCATACATACAGAAACTGAGGGCTAAAATGGATGAATGGAATGCTGAGATAGACTTTTTATCCGCTAAGGCTGATCAGGCAAAGGCTGAGACGAAAATCGAGTACCTTAAAAAGCTGGAGGACCTTCGGGCAAAGCGCAGGGACCTTCAGGAAAAGATCGTGGAGATGGAGCAGGCAGGTGAAAGTGCCTGGGAGGATCTGAAACAGGGACTTGAAAACTCTTGGACAATTCTCAAGACGAGCCTGACCAAGGCCAAGTCAGAGTTTGAACAAGGTTATAAAGGAGAAAAAGAAGATGAGTGAATGCTGTTTATCTGATTCAAAGTAATACGTCGAAAGAAAGGAGAAAACCTCAGTTCATGTCAAACAAAAAGGATTATGAAGGTCTTTCTCTTTCCGAAGCGGAGGGCGGACTTATGCACAACCTCACCCGTATCATTCGAATTGGGGTGAGAATTCTTGCCGTGCTTATGGTTGTAGTCATAATATGGGGAATTTTTGATGTAATATGGGTTATCTACAATCAGCTTATGGCTCCGCCTGCCATGATTCTGAAAATAAATGATATCTTCGCAATATTCGGCGCCTTCCTTGCGGTACTCATCGCCATCGAAATATTTCTTAATATTACTCTGTACTTAAGAGAAGATATCATCCATGTGAAACTGGTTGTGGCGACCGCGCTTATGGCGATTGCCAGAAAGGTCATTGTTTTCGACTTTCCGGAACTTGATTATAAGTATGTTCTGGCTACAGGTGTGGTAGTCCTTGCTCTCGGGATAACTTATTGGCTTATCTCAAGGATAGAGGGCTGACATCAGTTCCCAAAAAGCCTTTTCAGACTGGTACTAACTATAAACAAATTGATTATTATTGCACTTTTTTCTGTTCTTGTTCCGCCACCCTTTTTATGACCTTGATCACACTGTCCGGGTTCAGGGAAATTGAATCGATGCCTTCTTGAACGAGAAAGGCGGCGAAATCCGGATAATCGCTTGGCCCCTGACCGCAAATACCCACTTTCCTGTTTGCTTTGTGAGCCGCATCGAGGAGCCTCTTGATTTCCATCTTCACTGCATCGTGTCTTTCATCAAAAAGATCTGAGAGTTCAGAGGCATCCCTGTCCACACCCAGCACGAGTTGCGTGAGGTCATTGGACCCGATGGAAAAACCGTCGAACCGTTCTGCAAATTCCCTTGCCAGGGTTACATTCGAAGGGATCTCGGCCATCACATATACTTCCAGGCCGTTTTCTCCTCTTTTGAGCCCGTTCTGCTCCATCACCTCCAGGACCTTGTCCGCCTCTTCCGGTGTCCTGCAGAAGGGGATCATAACCACTACGTTTTGCATCCCGATATTTTCGCGAACCCTGAGAATTGCCTTGCATTCGAGCGCAAATCCGTCGCGGTAGCGGTCGCTGTAATACCGAGATGCGCCTCGAAACCCGAGCATGGGGTTGTTCTCGGTGGATTCGAATTCCTCTCCCCCGATCAGATCCGCATACTCGTTTGTTTTGAAATCGCTCATTCTGACAATGACCGGGTCCGGATACTGGGATGCAGCGATCTTGGAAATCCCGAGTGCGAGATGGTCAACAAAGTATTCCGTCTTATCTGCGTATCCCCGAGTTAAATCGGTAATTTCCTTCTTGACCTTCTTGTCTTTCAGTTCATCGAAATGTACAAGGGCCATGGGGTGAATCTTGATAATGTTGTTGACAATGAACTCCATCCGGGCCAGGCCGATTCCATTGCAGGGCAAACGCCACCAACGGAACGCGGCAGCCGGGCTTGCAATATTCATCATAATCCGGGTTTTTGTTTGAGGCACATCTTGCAGGTTCACTTCCTCTTCTTTGAACCTCAAGATGCCTTCATACACATAGCCTCTATCACCCTCGGCGCATGACAGGGTCACTTCCTGATCATCCCCCAGCGTGTCTGTAGCATCTCCGGACCCCACGATGGCGGGAATGCCCAGTTCCCTGCTCACGATGGCCGCGTGGCAGGTCCTTCCGCCATGATCCGTGATAATCCCCTTGGCTTTTTTCATGATGGGGACCCAATCCGGATCCGTCATTTCGGTGACAAGAATGAGGTCTTGTTCAAATCGATCGATCTCATCGGCACTTTTGATAACACAGGTTTTTCCGGTGGAAATGGCCTCTCCGATGGCCAACCCTTCCAAAAGCCTTTCACCTTCTTCATCCAGTGTGTAGGTCTTAAGGCTTTCCGCTTCCTTTCGTGATTGAACGGTTTCGGGCCTGGCCTGCACAATGAACAGTTCATCCAGATCTCCGTCCTTGGCCCACTCGATATCCATGGGCTTTTCGTAGTGCTTTTCAATAGCAACCGCCCAGCGGGCCAGCTCAAGGACTTCCTGGTCTGTAAGTACGAATGTGCGGCGCTCTTTTTTGGTGGTATTGATGTTTTTCGTAGCATGGCTTGCCTCAGTGGCATAGACCATCTTCTTTTCCTTGTCTCCCAGGGAGCGGTTGATTATCGGGGTGAAAGAGCCCTCCCCCAGCAAGGGCTTGAAGACCATGTATTCATCCGGATTCACTGTGCCTTGGACGACATTTTCCCCCAGCCCCCAGGTCGCGTTTATGACGACCGCATCCCTGAAACCGGTTTCAGTGTCGATGGAAAACATAACCCCGGATCCGGCTCTGTCAGAACGAACCATCTTTTGAACGCCTACTGAAAGCGCCACCTTCATGTCGTCAAATCCATGTTCGGCCCTGTAGGCAATGGCCCGGTCTGTAAACAAGGAGGCGTAGCATCGCCTGCAGGCATCCAGCAGGACCTCCTCTCCTGAGACGTTGAGAAAAGTCTCCTGCTGGCCGGCAAAGCTGGCTTCCGGCAGATCTTCAGCGGTGGCACTGCTCCTGACGGCCACATCCACATCGGAATTCTCACCGCTATATCTGCTGCTGAGGTCGTTGTAGGCCTTCCGAATCTTCTCGGCAATGCCTTCAGGAAATTGAGATTGCCTGAAAAGCTTGCGAATGGATTTACCTGCCTGCTCCAGGGAGCTCTCGCCATTTTGCAGGCGCTCCAGATGGTCTTTGATCTTTGGAGAAAGATCGTTTGCATCCAGAAACTCCTTATATGCGCGGGCCGTTGTGGCAAATCCATCCGGCACCCTGACCTTTTCCTTCTTGAGATTTCGGATCATTTCACCCAGGGAAGAGTTCTTCCCACCTACATTCGCTACATCGGATGAAGTGATGTTTTCAAACCATGTGACATATTCATTATCTTTGGCCATCATATTTTTCCTTTCTGTATACTTAATTTTTCGTTAAAATGCCTTACCATCCCATATTAGAACACTTACATGCTGGCCGCAGCAATGTCCGGGACAGGGTGTTAAAATATTGATTGCTTCGGGATGCTCATCTCCAGCAGCAGCCAATTAGAGCTTACGGGCATGTGTTTATTATTTTAATGGGTTGAAGGCTGTATTTCGCTTGGGTTTTTGGTTTTTATCAATACAGGATTCCCCGTATTTACGGTGAAGGCCAAGCGGTGTACATTTAGATCTAAGGATTTATATCATGTCAAGAAACAGTAATATCCATATAGGCACTTCTGGGTGGCAATACAAGCACTGGAAAGGACCGTTTTATCCAGAAGACCTTTATGCCTCGGATTTTCTATCTTATTATTCTGAATGGTTTCACACGGTTGAAATAAACAATTCCTTTTATCAACTGCCGAAACAGGAAACGCTCAGCCAGTGGCGTAGTAAATCTCCTAAGGATTTCATCTTCAGTTTAAAGGCCAGTCGTTACATCACACATATGAAAAAACTGAAGGACCCGGCCTCCTCGCTTTCCCGGCTGCTGGAGCCTCTTCCTTCCCTGAGTGGTAAGCTTGGGCCTATTTTGTTTCAACTGCCGCCCAAATGGCGGTTCAACCCGGAGAGATTCTTCGATTTTCTTGAATCCCTGCCTTCGGGATATCGTTACGCCTTTGAAATGCGTGACCCCACCTGGCTGGACCATCGAGCCTATGAAGCGCTTGAGGAGGTAGGAGCCGCCTTTTGCATTTTTGATCTTGCGGGAAGGACATCCCCTAAGGAAATCACTGCGGATTTTGTGTATATCCGGCTACATGGGCCCGAAGAAGTTCCCTACAAGGGAAAGTATTCGACAAAGACGCTTTCAGGGTGGGCAGGCGCCATTTCCACTTGGTCCGAACAAGGTCATGATGTTTTTTGCTATTTTGACAATGATGAGGCTGGTTATGCTGCGCAGAATGCTCTCAGGCTCCAAAAAATGTTAAAAATAGGATAAATAATATAGTATTAAACAATGAAAATGAAAAAAAGATTTGAAGATATGAAAACCTGGACAAACAGTATAGGGCCGCCGCAATGGCAAAGGATATTGCTCTTTGCAGCGCTCTCGTTTCTGATACTTTCCGTCTTCCTGCCATATGATCGAGTGCGGCATCTCGATATTTCATATACGCAATTCAAGAATCTGGTACAGCATGGAAAGGTGGAGGAGGTTACCTTTCAAGGGGGTCGGATTACGGGCAAGTTTAACAGGCCTCTCACCGATGAGATGAAAGCCCCGGAAGAAGAAGACTTGAGGGTTTATGAGTCATTCAAGACCATAAAGCCTGAGCTGGAAGACAGAAAACTCCTGACCCTGCTGGAGGACAACGAGGTTCATATCCATGCCGAAGCAGAGCCGGAGAACCGGTGGAGACTGATTTTCGCTGGTCTTCTTCCATGGCTGCTTATTATCGGCCTGATTGCTTATTCTGTTAAGCGTTTTCAGGGTGGAATGGGAACGGGTGGTGGGCCTTTCGGGTTTGGAAAGTCCAAGGCGAAACTCTACACCAGGGAGATGATTAAAGTCGGCTACAGTGATGTGGCGGGATTAGTAAATACCAAAAAGGAGCTCCAGGAGGTTGTTGATTTCCTCAAGAATCCAGACAGATACAAGAATGTCGGCGGAGAGTTACCCAAAGGGATTCTTTTGGTAGGTCCACCTGGTACGGGCAAAACACTGATGGCACAGGCAACTGCGGGGGAGGCGGGTGTCCCCTTTTACAGCATAAGCGGATCGGAGTTCATCGAAATGTTCGTAGGAGTGGGAGCTTCGCGGGTACGGGATATGTTCGCCCAGGCAAAAAACGAGGCGCCTGCCATTATTTTCATAGATGAGTTGGACTCCATCGGGAGGGTGCGCGGCACCGGGGTAGGGGGAGGCCACGACGAAAGAGAGCAGACTCTGAACCAGATCCTTTCTGAAATGGATGGTTTCTCCCCTCACCAGTCCGTCGTGGTGCTGGCTGCAACAAACCGGCCTGATGTCCTCGATGCAGCATTGACCCGGCCCGGAAGGTTCGATCGTCAGGTTACATTGGATCTGCCCCGGAAAAAGGCCCGCAAAGAAATTCTCGGCGTGCATACCCGAAAAGTGCCGCTGGGAGAAGACGTGGAACTGGAACTCATTGCCGGGAAAACAGTAGGGTTCTCCGGCGCTGACCTTAAAAACCTGGTCAATGAAGCCGCACTGATTGCTGCTAGAAAACAGAAAAATTCCGTCGATATGGAGGATTTTGATGAAAGCAGAGATAAAATCATAATGGGTATCGCAAAAGAAGAGGCCATGAATGACGAAGAAAAAGAAGCTGTTGCATATCATGAGGCAGGGCACGCTCTCATGGCCTGGCTGCTGCCGGGAGCGGATCTTCTGGAAAAAGTCAGTATCATTCCAAGGGGCGGATCATTGGGGGCGACAGAACAGCTTCCCGAGGAGGATCGGCGCACCTTGAGCCGCAGCTACCTTCTCAATCGTATTGCGATCATGATGGGCGGAAGGGTGGGAGAGAAATTCGCCGGAGCGGATGTTTCCTCGGGAGCCGGGGACGACCTGAAAAACGCCACCGAACTTGCACGCCGGATGGTGTGCCAGTGGGGAATGAGTGAAAAACTCGGTCCCGTGGCTTTCCGCAAGGGCGAACCCCATCCTTTCTTGGGCAAAGAAATGTCTCAACCAAAAGATTTCAGCGAGAGAACGGCTCAGATCATCGATGACGAAATCCGCTCCATTATCAGGGGTATGGAGAAAAAGGCCGAGGAGACATTGTCTGCCCACCGCGAGCGGTTGGACCTTCTGGCCCGGGAACTCATGAATCGAGAGACATTAAGTAAAAGTGAGGTCGAAGATATTATTGATTTGCCTCAGCATCACGGTTAAATGATTCAAAACAATTCTTGTCCGTTCTCCCAATCCTGTTTTTGCCGGAGTGTTCAGTCCATCCTTGCAAAAGCTTTCAAGGACTGGTAGAAGTGCCGCATTCCTTTAGATGGAGGGAGTACCCATGGTCGATGACCGGGACGATGAAAACAAGGACCAGGAAGAGCAGGACGAGGATAGCCAAAGCTTTGCTGAACTCCTGGAGAGCTACTCCGATTCTTCAGGCCGCGGCCTGAATGTCGGCGACCGGATTCACGGGCGTATTATTTCTATCGGCCGGGAAGCCGTTTTCGTGGACACCGGTTCCAAGCGCGATGGTGTCATCGACCGGGACGAACTCCTGGATGATAACGGTGATATTCCATACAGCGTTGGTGACGAACTGGAACTGTACGTTGTGGGGGTGACTCCGGATGAGGTCCAGCTCTCAAAGGCGTTCTCAGGCCCTGGAGACCCGAGCGTTCTAAGGGATGCCTACCGTAGCGAGGTGCCGGTGGAGGGTAAAGTCAAGGCTCCATGCAAGGGTGGTTTTCACGTGGAAATCATGAAACTGCGAGCTTTCTGCCCCATCAGCCAGATGGATATGCGCTACATCGAGGACCCTTCTGTTTATGTCGGGCAAACGTATCCCTTCCTGATAACCCGGTTCGAGGAAAATGGACGAAATATCGTAGTGTCCCGGCGGGAAATCCTGGAACGGGAGACAGAAGAAGCCCGGAGCAAGTTTCTGGCAAGTTTGGGCGAGGGTTCGGAAGTGGAAGGAACAGTGACCAAGCTCATGCCTTATGGGGCTTTTGTAGAACTGGTCCCCGGACTGGAGGGAATGATTCATATCTCGGAACTGAGCTGGTCCCGAATCGAAAAACCCGAAGAGATCATCCGAGCGGGCCGGCGGGTCACTGCACGTGTGATAGGAGTCAAGCAAGGATTCGAAGGAAAACGACCGCGCATAGCCCTTTCACTCAAGCAGATGCAGGGAGACCCGTGGGAAAGCGTGGATGAGCTCTGTAGAGTTGGAGACCGCATCAGGGGAAAGGTTGTTCGCTGCACGGATTTCGGCGCCTTTGTGGAGATAGCCCCCGGGATCGAGGGCCTTGTTCATCTCAGCGAAATGAGCCACGTCAAACGCATTCAGAAGCCGGAGGAACTGGTCAGCCCAGGGGATGAAATATCAGTTGTCGTAAAGCAGATCGACCGCCAAAGAAGAAGGATAGCTCTTAGTATCCGTGACGTGGAAGGCGATCCCTGGTCCCGTGTGGAGGAGCTGTTCCAGCCGGGCCAGTCAGTGGAGGGCGTATTGGAACGGGAGGAGCGCTACGGGCTTTTCATAACTTTGACTCCCGGCATCACAGGCCTCCTTCACCGTTCCAAATTGGAAGGCTTTCCAGACACAGAGGCCATAGAAAAACTTAAGCGAGGGGACCCCATCCGGGTGGTCGTGGAGTCAGTAGACCCGCAAGAGAGAAGGATCAGTCTGGATTTGCGCCGCGACTCCGGAGAGACAGATTGGCAGGCTTTGACCGACAAATCCGAAGGTGAAGTGGGCGCCCTGGGTGAAAAGCTCAAAGATGCCCTGGAAAGAAAGGATTGATCCCTTGCCGTCTCCAACCGGCGCCCATCCACACACCAAACTGTCGGCACCGGCGAGTTTCCAATCCACTCGGCTTTGCGGTTGCCCCCACGCACATGAGCCTTTGGTTCGTTGTCACCCCGAGACATAAAGGAAGAGGGTCACCATCCCCAGATAAATGAACAGACCCATGATGTCGTTGGAGGTGGTGACGAACGGCCCTGTTGCAAGAGCAGGGTCCACATTCAGTTTCTTGAATGCAAACGGAACAGCCGCGCCAACGAAACCTGCATTAACAATAATCAAGATCTGGGCCAGGGCTACAACAGATCCCAGTCCGTAGTCGGACAACCAGAAACCTACGATTGCTCCGAACAAGATCCCGCAAATGATCCCGTTGAGTAAAGCCACCTTCAACTCGAGCCACAGGCGCTTTCCTATGTTCACCATGCTTATGTCGCCGGTGGCCAGCCCCCGAACCGCCACCGCTGCAGCCTGGGTCCCTGTGTTTCCGGCCATGGCCATGACCACCGGGAAGAAAAACGAAAGCGCAATCATTTTTTCCAGAGAGTCCTCGAACTGATTGATCACGACGGCTGCAAGAAGCCCTCCGAACAGGCCCGCTACGAGCCATGGGAGCCTGGCACGGGATATGCGAACAGGTGATTCGCCGGTCAACTCCGCACTGATCACGCCCGCCATCAGTGTGATGTCCTCATCGGCCTCGTCCTCAATAACATCAATTATGTCATCGTGGGTTATCCTGCCCACAAGACGGTCGAAATCGTCCACAACCGGAATACTGACGAGGTCGTACTTCTTGAACATATGGGCCACCTCTTCCTGGTCCCTCTCCACGTGAACAGAGAAAACATTGGGATTCATAATCTCCGACACCCTTGTTTTTGGAGATGCCAGGAGCAGCTCCTTCAAAGAGACCACACCGTCCAGCCTGTTCTCGTCGTCCACCGTGAAAACATAGTACAGGTTCTCCACTTCCTCCCTTTTGTCTCTGATCCTTTCTATGGCCTCCTCTACGGTGGCACTCGACCTCACGGACACGAACTCGAGAGCCATCAGCCCTCCTGCAGTATCGTCCTCGTAAGGAAGTAGTTTTTCCAACTCATCGGAAACCTCGTCCTGCAGGCCTACCATGATCTCATGAGCCCGCTGTTCCGAAAGATCTCCCACCAGGTCGGCGGCGTCGTCCGAATCCAGTTCTCTTACAATTTCCAGGAGTGACTCATTGTCCAGACGATCCAGGATGCTGCTCTGGACGGGAGGTTCGATTTCAACAAGAACCTCTCCCGCGCCTTCAGGCTCCAGGACATCAAACACGTGCATCCTCTCTTCTTTGTCGAGGTGCTCGATGAGGTCGGCAAGGTCCGCGGGCCTGAGCTCATCGATGAGCAGGGAGAGGCTGTCGGTGTCTTTTTCAGAGATCGCCTTTTTGATGGATCCGATGAACGTATCGCTCAAAACGTGCTCGGCAGAGGCCATGTAAGGTCGTCCTTTCCAAGAGGCATACATGTTCGGGCAACCGCACATGACATCAACATATGCGACGGCCCTTGTGAATGAATAGAATAGTGTCCTTGAATCTTTACTGAATTCTCAAGGTCAATCAGCCTGATCGAAGCGCTGATAGACGGCCTGAACCGATACAGGATTCTCTAAACACTCCGAATTCTTTTCTTAACAAATTCAGCAACGGCGTTTTCATCCTTTGTTTCGATATCAAGGTGGTGCAGCGGCACCTCGGCCCTCGCGGCATTCTTGTGACCGCCCGCTGAACCCAGCTTTCCGAAGAGAGCGCCGGCAAGCTTGCCCGCGTCGCGTCTGAATCCTGCATTCCTGAAGATAACGATGAGTTTTTGACCGTAAACACCGGATACGATGGACCAGCTTGCTTCAGCCACTTTTAGAAAGAAGTCGGCTATTATGACCAGCACGTCAGGATCCTTGACCGTCCCCATGTGGATGAAGACCCGGTTCCGGATTATTTCGTATCGATCCAGAGCCTCGCGGAATGACGTCAGCGACTTCTTGGTGAATTCAGAGGATTCGATCTTCTTTATGATGTGTGTATTTACATAAGGGTAGAGATATCGGAAGGCCTTAATGTCCCTCTCCGTTGTGGGCCGGGCGAAATTTTCCGTATCCGTCTTTATGCCGTAAAAAAGAGCGGTTGCAAGCTTGGGAGATGGCTTTATCTTTGCCGCCCGCAGGTATTCTATCATGAGTGTGGCGGTGGCGCCGTAGTCCTGCCTGATGTCCACATAAGGTGCATTTACCAAGGGGCCGGGCGGGTGATGGTCGATAATTATGTCGAATTTATATTTTCCAAAAAGGGCGTTGTGGTGGGGCTGGGAATCAATTATGGCCCAACGAGTCACTTCAGCGGGATTCAGTTTGCGGATATGCCTGTGGTCCACCTTCAGGAGCTTGATCATGGCCAGGTTGTCCGGGCGACTGATGGCGTTTATCCGATATATGCCGGTCCTTCTTACTTTCCTCCACAGCATTCGCTTGAGCGCCAGGGCGCTAGAAAGTGCATCAGGGTCTGCATTGATAAGCACAGCCAATACATCGTCAGGGCTCACGGTCGAAAAGAGTTTCTTGATCTTTTCGGTGGTTGATGCGGACTTGGAAAATGGATGGGCCATTATCTCATCCTTTCGTTCCTCACGGTACGCCACCTAAACCCTCGACAACAAAAGGTTCTTTGGAAACAACCCAAAAGGCCTCTTGCCGAGGCCTCTTGGACAAACCCTATAGAACGGAAGAGCAAAGATCAATGGGAAACATTTGCCGATTCACTTTCCAAAAGACCAATGGATCCATGACCGTCGCCAACAAAGATACTTTGCTTGTACCTCTTCCGTGCAACCCTTTCTTGTATTCCCGCAACGTGTATCAGGTGTAAGAAACCCCCGCTGAAATTGACAACATTGGGTGGTTCCATTATAGAATCCCATTGTCAATCAAACCGTTCCACAAGGCAGAAAGGCTCCACCGCATGAAAAGATACATCAGCGCCCCCCTATGTTCCGCCCTTGTCATTCCGGGGCTCGGGCAGCTCCTCAACCGGGAAGTGAAAAAGGGTATCCTTATCCTGGCCGGTGTTTTCGTCCTAATCAATCTGGCCGGAGTGAAGCTCTACTTCATCGTGGACTCTGCCATCAGTGAAGCCGCAAACAGGGGTCTTTCGGGTGAAACCCTTGTTGAGCAAGTCCGCTCTTCCGATTTCACGCTGATCTGGATCCTGGCCGGTGTTTTTCTCCTGATATGGGCCTATGCAGTTGTGGACGCCTTCATGGCCGGCCGGAGAATTGAATCCGGGAGCAAGGAGTAAGAACAATGAGGGCCTACCTTATCAATGAGATCCCGAGGGATGATATGCCCAAAATCACGGCATTCCTGCAGGAACACGCTGTTCCATCCCCGATGGAGGGGCTGTTCTGGGGGCAGGTGCCTGAAGACCTGCTTGAAGAAACGCAAGCCGAGCATTTGAATTGTCGTCCCTATGTGTTCGGCATCGAAGTAGGCGCCGACTGGGTCAACTTTGAATTCTTCATCCGCTCCCTTGCGGACATGCGATGCCCTTGCAGCGGTTATGCGACAAGGCGGCAGATGGACTTCATCATGGAATTCGTTCACACCATGATTCAGGAACACGGTATCCGCACCTGATCTCTATCTGTTGACCGGATCCATGGCATCTGATAAACAGAAAAGTTCGATTTTAACCCACGGAGGCACGATCCATGGACTACAAGAGTTCCCTCAACCTGCCCAAGACATCCTTTCCCATGAGGGCGAACCTCGTCAAGCGCGAACCCGAAATGCTGTTCAAGTGGGACAGCGAAAAACTCTACGACACCATCCGAAAGGCTTCCCTGGGTCGCAGGCGCTTCATGCTTCACGATGGCCCTCCTTATGCCAACGGCCATATTCATATGGGCACCGCTTTCAACAAGGTCCTCAAGGATATCATTGTAAAGTCCAGGCAGATGGCGGGTTATGACGCACCCTATGTTCCCGGATGGGACTGCCACGGACTGCCCATCGAACACAAGGTGGACACTGAGTTGGGGCCTGAGAAAGCCGGAATGACCCAGGTGGAAATCAGGCGTGTCTGCAGGGAGTATGCTGAGAAATTCATAGATATCCAGAGAAACGAATTCAAACGTTTAGGTGTGTTGGGTGAGTGGGAGAACCCCTATCTGACCATGAATTTCCGTTATGAGGCCACCATAGTAAGAGAGTTCGGCAAATTCGCCATGAACAATGGTC
The DNA here is from genome assembly GCA_964413125.1 of uncultured Desulfobacterales bacterium. GTDB lineage: Bacteria > Desulfobacterota > DSM-4660 > Desulfatiglandales > HGW-15 > JAIPEI01. Next base: position 2,535 of record CAYPSZ010000434.1, on the reverse strand, counting down.
TCATTCGAAGCAAGAAGCCGATCTACTGGTGTACTTCCTGTCGTACTGCCCTGGCCGAGGCCGAGGTGGAATACGGTTCCCACGATTCGCCTTCCATCTTTGTCAAGTTCCCGGCAGTCACGGACCTCTCGGAAAAGTATCCCGCCCTGCGCGGCAAGAAAATATCCTTTGTTATCTGGACCACCACTCCATGGACCATACCCGCCAACCTGGCCATTGCCCTTCACCCCGATTTCGATTATGTGGCGGTGGAGGTTGGGGAAGACGAGGTCCTAATCCTGGCCGAAGGCCTGGCTGCATTATGTATGGATACGTTCGGCATCACATCCTACAAAGTACTTGAGGAGCTTCGGGCCCCCGACATTGAGAACGCCAAGGCCCGTCATCCCCTTTACGATCGTGAGTCAATTGTTGTACTGGCTCCGTACGTCACGCTGGAAGCAGGGACCGGGTGCGTTCACACGGCGCCCGGGCATGGGCGAGAGGACTATGAAACAGGCCTAAAGTACGGCCTGGAGATTTACTCCCCCCTGGATGACGGCGGCTGCTTCACGGATGAGGCCCCTCCATTCACCGGCATGAATGTCTTCGACGCCAACCCCGAGGTGAACCGTAAACTCAAGGATGCAGGCGCCCTCTTGAAAGAGGAAATGATCACCCACGACTATCCTCATTGCTGGCGCTGCAAGAAGCCCGTGATATTCCGGTCCACTGAACAATGGTTCATCAGCATGTCCGGGAACGACCTTCGCAGTAAAGCCCTTGAAGCCATTCGAAAGGTAAAATGGATCCCGTCCTGGGGAGAGGAGAGGATCTACAATATGATCGCAAACCGGCCTGACTGGTGTGTTTCCAGGCAGCGGGCCTGGGGGGTTCCTCTTACTCTTTTCTATTGCGAGGACTGTGGTGAGATAATCATCTCTCAGGAAATTGTTGATCACGTCGCCGGGATGGTGGAGCAATCAGGCGCTGATATCTGGTTTTCCGAACCGGTGGAGGCACTCCTGCCGGAGGGAACCTCTTGTCCATCCTGCAGAGGTAATCGGTTTAGGAAGGAGACGGACATACTGGACGTCTGGTTCGACTCGGGTGTCAGCTACGCGGCAGTAATGGAGGCCCGTGACTATCTTGACAGCCCTTCTGATCTCTACCTGGAGGGAAGCGACCAGCACCGGGGGTGGTTTCACAGTTCACTGCTGTGTTCCGTGGGCACAAGGGGACAGGCTCCCTATCGAGGAGTGCTGACCCACGGATTCGTGGTGGACGGGACCGGCAAGGCCATGCACAAATCAGCCGGCAATGTTATCTCCCCGAATGAACTCATTGAAAAATACGGAGCTGAGATCATCCGTCTTTGGGTTTCTGCAGAGGACTATCGTGACAACATTCGACTCTCCGGCGAGATCCTGGAACGTCTCACGGATGCGTACCGTCGAATTCGCAATACCTGCCGGTATCTTCTCGGCAACCTTTACGACTTTGACCCGTCCGTCAACAGGGTAGTCTGCGATGACATGGAAGAACTGGATCGGTGGGCGCTCCATCGCCTTCAGGAAACCTCCCGCAGGCTTCTCAAGGCATACGACGAATATGAATTCCACGCAGTCTACCACGGCCTTCATAATTTCTGTGTTCTGGACCTCTCCGCTTTCTATCTGGACATACTCAAGGACCGTTTATATGCGTCCCCTCCGAACTCCGGGCTTCGCCGGTCGGCCCAGACCGCAATGCATGAGATCCTGGAAACCCTTGTGCGCCTCATGGCCCCCATCCTCTCCTTCACAGCCGATGAGGTATGGCCGTATATGCCAGTGGAGGGTCGCGGGCCCAGTGTACACGCCGATCTCTTCTTCCCGGTCAAAGAGGAGTATCTGGATCAGGCTCTTGCTGAGCGTTGGGAGGCCTTGATCAAGGTGCGTCGTGAAGTCACCCGTGCCCTGGAACTGGCGAGAAAGGAGAAACGTATCGGACATTCTCTGGACAGCGTTGTTACGCTGGGCGTTTCCTCCGAGCTTGAAGCTGCCTTAACTCCTTATAAAGATCAGCTCCGAAGCATATTTATCGTGAGCTCAGTCCGGCTGGCGCCTCTTGAGCAGGTGGATATGAACCTGGCCTGTGAGGAGGTTGAAGGGTTGCGAGTGCTGGTGGCTGAGACCACCGAACCCAAGTGCGAACGGTGCTGGATTCACGATTCAACCATAGGGGAAGATGTGAACCATCCCGGCATCTGCAGGCGATGCTCCCAGGCCCTTCAGGAGATGGAGCCGGTGGGAGATAAATGAAAAAGCACACGCTATTTGCCATGACCTCCACGGTTGTGTTGATTCTGGACCAGATCACCAAGCTGGCCGTACTGCGAGCCATGGAGGTTCACGAAACCATATCGGTGATTCCGGGCTTTTTCAATCTGGTGCATGTAAGAAACCGGGGTATCGCCTTTGGTATCCTGAACCGGCCCGCCGGAGACCTCAATTACTACTTCCTGGTTGCAGCCACACTTCTGGCGGTCATAGTCCTGCTGATCTGGTTTCGAAA
>CAYPSZ010000433.1:0-1623 GCA_964413125.1 uncultured Desulfobacterales bacterium | reverse complement strand
TTCCAGGGAAATTGCATTGGAGACCATGCCGGCATCAAAGATCTCCATCTCAGGTTTGATCCCCTGTATTTGCATCTCTGCGGCCAATCCCTCCACCAGGTCCGGAGGGTTCACATAAGCCGAATTGGGAAAGTTGACGGATCCGGTGGTAAGCGAAGCCATCTCGGTCTTCACCTTCAAGCGCCTTCGACGGCTCTCCAGGTCCGCCCCGGCCCGCCCGCCGGTGGAGATTTGAAGGATCATCTCGGTGCGGCCCTTGAGTTTTTCCACCACTTCAGCAAAAAGCTCAGGATCATCCGAGGGACTCTCATCCGGATTACGCACATGTATGTGAAGGATACAGGCTCCCTTGTCTTCGCATCGCAGTGCATCTTCCACTATTTCCCGGGGTGTCACCGGGACGTGGGGGGTCTTTTCCTTCGTAGGCATCGAGCCTGTGGGAGCTACTGTTATTATTAGCTTATCCATCGCCTGCATTCCTATGAGGGTTCAAGGTTGATACTCGGGTTTCATGGCCGTCAAAGCATGCCTTATGTCGTGAGCGGTCCTCAAAGCCCGAGGAGCAAGTTTTTCTTCCAGTTCAACTCTGCTGTAACGTTTGGTGGGGACTGCAATATTTAGAGCGGCCATGGACCGGCCCTCATGATCGAGGATGGGGGCTGCAACCGAACGCAGTCCCACTGATAGTTCTTCGTTGTTGACGGCGTATCCCTCTTGCCTGACCTTCTCCAGTTCCGCCAGATAGTCTTTTAAGTTGGTGATGGTCTGGTGAGTCAAAGGCCTGAACTCGATGGATTCCAGGGTTTGACTCCTCTTGGGCTCGGGCTGGAAAGCGATGAGGGCCTTCCCCATCGAGGTGCAGTGCAGGGGAAGCTTGGAACCGATTTGCAGATCGTAAGGAAGTATGTTCCCTGTGTTCAGCCGGCTGACATAAAGGATCTCACCGCCTTCGAGGACCGAAAGATTAACGGTCTCCCGGAGCTCTTCGAAAAGAATCTCCATGTAGTGTTGCGCAACTCCCAGCCAACCCGGGCGGGAAATCGCGGCATAGCCCAAGAGAAGGACTTTGGGGGTCAAGTGATAGCGGCGTTTGGTGTCCCGGCGAACAAAACCGAGAGTGGCAAGGGTTTGGCAGCATCGCGTGGCGGTGGCGTTATTAAGCCCCATGACCCGGGCGATTTCGGTCAAGACCATAGGGCGCCCGGCTTCGGCCATCACCTCGAGCACCTTCAGGCCGGTTGCCAAAGACTTCATGTAATACGCGGTCTTGTCGTCCCGGGCGGATTGCATGCGATACCGTCACCGTCGAAAAAAAGAGGTCAGAGTTTACGCATGGCGAAAATCTTGTCCCTATAGCGTAAACATTAGAATACCCGGCAGCACCTGTCAACCCTTAAGTTCAGAGGATACATTAATAAAAATATATTCACACGCTAATGAACGTTTTGAGCAACAACAGATTAAGTAATGCATGAGCAAATCAGCATGAGTCCATTTCAAACGCCTCAGGGCATAGCCCTCTTTGGCCGCCTTGCCGAACTGCCGTGGTTAATTGGGAATCAATGGATCATTTTTCCGGGAAGCCAAGTCGCCAGTTCAGGTAACACGATAAGAAGCGAGAGA
>CAYPSZ010000432.1:0-11777 GCA_964413125.1 uncultured Desulfobacterales bacterium | reverse complement strand
CGCTGATTGAAAGCAATTCTTTCAACAATATGTAGCGGTGTCCGCCAAGAACACCGCCGGGTCTTGGAATTGACATAAAGGGAAAAAAGCCTATACAATGACACGCCTGACAGAGGCATGTGACGGTCCGTTTCAGCATGGAATCACCAAGGAGGGAAACCGCGCCATGATGGAGATTCGCTTTCACGGAAGGGGAGGGCAGGGGACCGTGGTTGCATCCAAGATTATGGCCGACGCCGTTTTTTTGGACGGCCGGTTTTCCCAGTCCTTCCCGGCTTTTGGCGTAGAACGGCGCGGGGCGCCGGTAACAGCTTTTCTCCGGGTTGACGATATGCCCATTCGAATCCGTACGGAAATCTACGAGCCCCAACACATTGTGGTCCTGGATCCGCTCCTGGTGGAGCATGTGCCATTGACTCAGGGACTGCGGGCAGGAGGGACCATCATTGTGAACAGCGAGAAATCCGGTGAATACTTTCAGGAACGGTTCAAGGGGTTTAGGGTGGCTACGGTCCCTGCGGGTCGAATTGCCCATCGGCGCGGCCTTGGCAGCGGACAGACACCCATCGTAAACACGGCCATTCTTGGAGCCGTGAACCGGATCCTTGGCATCGTGACGATGGACAGCCTGATGAAAGCCATACGGGAAGGAGTTCCCACGCGCCCCCATGATAATGCAGAGGCCGCTCGAGAGGCCTTTGAGGCGATCAGAGAGGCCGTTCTTTTCTAGGACTTATGAGGAAAGCATGAAATATGTGGGCCTGAGGACTCAAGCACCGCTTTGTGCGGTTTCCACCCGGTCCAGTCTTGAAAACAAGACGGGAAGCTGGCGGTTCGCGCGGCCGGTTTTCGTGGATAGGGTGTCTCCTTGTAACCAACAGTGTCCTGCCGGCGAAGACATAGCCGGCACATTGTACCTGGCCGGGCAGGGACGTTATGAAGAAGCCTGGCGGATGATCATGAACGAGAACCCGTTTCCCGCAGTCATGGGTCGTGTCTGCTATCATACTTGTGAACAGAGCTGCAATCGCAGGGAGCACGACGAGCCCGTATCCATCCACACCGTGGAGCGTTTTCTGGGGGACCTTGCCCTGGAACAGGGCTTTTGTATCCAACCGCCTCCCGAAGCGACCGGCAGTGTCGCTGCCGTTGTCGGGGCCGGCCCGGCCGGGCTGAGCGCCGCCTATTTTTTGAGGCGACTGGGACACGACGTGAACGTTTTTGATGAAAGAGAGCGTCCCGGCGGACTAATGCGTTACGGCATACCCGCTTACAGGTTGCCCTTGGATGTGCTCGATGGAGAGATCGAGCGGCTTCAGAATATGGGCGTCAGGTTTCATATGGGATGCGCTCTGGGACGTGACTTGGACTGGGATACCCTGAGAGCGGAATACGATGCGGTGTTTCTTGGAATCGGCGCACATGGAAAGGCCGGCTTGGGCCTGGAAGGAGAGGACCTGAAAGGTGTTTTCCGGGCCCTTGATTTTCTAGAGGGTATAAACACAGGAAAGCCTACTCATATCGGGCATATGGCGGCGATCATCGGAGGTGGAAACAGCGCTTTGGACTGTGCCAGGGTATGCAGGCGACTCGGAGCCGAGGTGAAGGTTCTCTATCGCAGGACAGAGGCGGAAATGCCCGCCCACCCTGAGGAAGTTGCCGCTGCAAGGGACGAGGCGGTGTCGTTCCAATTCCTTCTGGCGCCCGAAAAGATCCTGGGAAAGGGACGGGTGAAAGGGATCCGGCTTTCCCGTATGAGGCTTGGAGAACCTGATGATTCGGGCAGAAGACGGCCCGAACCTACGGGTGAGGAGTTTGATCTCGCCTGCACCTGTGTGATCACCGCCACTGGTGAGTCTCCCGACATGGAGCTTATTGAAAATGCACTAAAACCCGGGAATGGCCCCTCAGGCCTGGACGAATCGGGACGAACCGGTCTGCCCGATGTCTTTGTGGGTGGAGATGTCGCTCCCATACCGCGCACTGTCACCCACGCCATCGGTTCCGGCAAAAGGGCGGCCGCAGCCATCCATGCCTATCTAGGAAGAGAAGTTTCGGGAATTGCCGTGCCGTTTCGCTGGGGAGACAAGGGAAATATCTCATTCGGGAGCATGGGTGATCAGATGCCTTGTTTACGGCGGAACCCGGTGTGTGAAATCGTGGAATACGGGGGCCTGAACGCCTTTTACTTTGATCATCGCCCGGCTCTGCAATTGACGGAAATGAAGGCGGAAGAGCGGATTTGCGGTTTCGATGAAGTCGTACAGGGGCCGTCCGAGGGGGACGCGCTCGCTGAAGCGTTGCGATGCTTCAACTGCGGGGTCTGCACCGCCTGTGGAAACTGCTACATCTTCTGCCCGGATCTGTCCATACACGCGGATTCAAGGGGCTTCGGGTACACAGTGGACCTGGAATATTGCAAGGGCTGTGGTATATGCGTAAAGGAGTGCCCCAGAGGCGCCATGACTATTTCCTTTGAGGAGTTATTTTCATGAGAAAGGTCCTGACGGGTAATCAGGCTGTTGCATACGCGGTTCTGCTCTCGAATGTGGAGGTGGTGGCGGCCTATCCGATTACTCCCCAGACCTCCATCATAGAGACACTGGCCGACATGAAGGCGAAGGGGAAGGCTGATATTGAGTTTATTAGGGCTGAATCCGAGCACTCAGCCATGTCAGCCTGCATCGGAGCTTCCATGGGAGGTGTACGCGCCTTTACAGCCACGTCCGGCCAGGGGCTGTTCTTGATGCATGAGATGCTCCATTACGCATCAGGTGCCCGTGTACCTTTGGTCCTTGCAAACGTTAACCGCGCCGGAGCCGCTCCATGGTCCATCTGGAGTGATCAGACGGACTCTGTTTCCCAGCGGGAAACAGGGTGGATTCAGCTTTACTGTGAAAACAACCAGGAGGTCCTGGACACGACCCTCATGGCGTTCAAGATTGCAGAAACGGTTCGCCTTCCGGTGATGGTTGTATCGGATGCCTTCTTTCTCTCACACACCAGCGAACCAGTGGACATACCGGAGGCGGAAGAGGTCCGGGCGTTTCTACCACCCTTCAATCCGGCGGATCTGTGGCTCGATCCGGACAACCCCCGAACATTCGGCTCAATTGTGATGCCTAACGCCTACATGGAATTCCGTTGGATGGTCCAGCGCGATATGGAGGTTGCAAAAGGCGTTATTACAGAAGTACACGAGACGTTCGAGCGGAATTTCGGGAGACGCTATACCCAAGTGGAGAGTGTGCATACGGATGATGCAGACGTTGTGTTTGTATGTACCGGAACTGTGGCATCCACCGGTCGGGTGGCCGTGGAAACCATGCGCGATCAGGGAAAACGAGCCGGAATGGTCAAGATCAAGACCTTGCGTCCTTTCCCCGCGGATCTCGTATCAAATGCGCTCAGGGGAAAGAAAAAGGTGGCCGTGATCGACCGGAACTTTTCCCCCGGCGGTCAGGGGGTCTGGGGACAGGAAATCAAAACGGCGCTTTACGAGCTTCCCGACCCCCAACGACCCCAAATCTTCGACTATATCGCCGGCCTGGGAGGGAGGGACATCAGCGTCCGTACCTTTGAAGAGATCTTTGAGAGGACTGTTTCCAAGGATGTGCCCGAAGACCGGGATATATGGATAGGAGTCATGTATGCACAGCCTGAATCAGAGGTTTGACAATACCGAGATCCCTGAAGACGAGTTCATGACCTCCGGCCATGTGGCGTGCTCCGGTTGCGGGGCTTCCCTTTCAATGCGTCTGGCGCTAAAGGGCCTGGGCAAACCTACTGCTATGGTCATACCTGCGTGCTGCTGGACCATTATTCCGGGGGCATGGCCGTTTACATCCATGGACATACCCGTCTTCCAGACCGCATTCGAGACCACCGGCGCCGCCATTTCGGGTGTAAAGGCGGCCTACAGACGGCGAGGAATGGATGAGATCTGCGTAGTCGGTTGGGCGGGGGACGGAGGCACTTACGATATCGGTATTCAGGCCCTCTCAGGTGCAGCCGAGCGCAATGAAGACGTAATCTATGTCTGTTACGATAATGAGGCCTACATGAACACGGGCGTGCAGCGTTCCAGCGGCACCCCTTACGGGGCCTGGACAACAACGACGCCCGTTGCCGGCGCCAAATCAGAACCGAAGAAGGATATTGACGAAATAATGATCGCCCACAGGATCCCGTATCTAGCCACTGCAACCGCGGCATACCCCCACGACCTCATCGCCAAATTCAAGAAGGCCAGAAGCGTCAAGGGAACCCGGTTCATACGTATTCTTGCGGCCTGTCCTTCGGGGTGGCGGATCCCGGACAACCTCTCAGTCGAGGTCATGCGCAGGGCGGTTCAGTGCAACTTTTTTCCTCTTCTGGAAGTGGAAAATGCCCTGCTGTTCAGGCAAACCGTGGTGCCTGATGAAATCATTCCGGTTCGGGATTACCTGTGTATGCAGGGAAGGTTTAAGCGTATGTCAGATAAGGACATTGATATAGCTCAACAACAGGTAAATGAGAGGTACGACCGAATCAGACTACGTTTCTAGTGCCTTGAAACCCCTTCAGCCGCCTGTATCACATTGAACAGCACGCGGTTTAGAGGGACGCTGAATCCACGAGCCCTTGCAGGCCGCGGCTCTTGATGATTCAGAGTGAACTGATTCTCTCATACGCTATTGGAGGGCATTTATGTTTGAAAAGCCGAGACCTTTCGCCGAGGAACTGTTGAGGCATCCTAATGCAAGGGAAGTCGTCTCCACTGTCAGCCGGGAATTACTGGAACGGAGGGCGTTTGTGCCGCCGCGCTGCAGCGCCTTTCAAGGGGGCTACACTACCCTTAGGGAGACCGATAAGTACGTCTTTGATGTTGACGCCCAGGCAGCGCAACAACTCCCGTCCATCATTGGAAACCGTGTTCAGGAAGTCATGCGGGAGGATGATCCCGATGACCGGGTCAAGGCGGCCTTTACCCGTCGGAGGAACATAGGGATTGTCTTTTCCGGTGGGCCTGCTCCCGGGGGCCACAACGTCATCGCGGGCCTCTTTGATGCGGTGAAGGCGGCCAACCCTGAATCCCGGGTCTTTGGTTTTCTCATGGGCCCGGACGGGATTATCGAGAACGAGGCGGTTGAGATCACTCAAGAAATGGTGGATAGGTACCGTAACCTGGGCGGATTTACCATGATAAAAACCGGCCGGACAAAAATCGACACCAGGGAAAAGATGGATTGCTCGCTTGATACATGCAGGCATCTTGAACTGGATGCTCTGGTGATTGTGGGTGGAGACGACTCCAATACGAACGCCGCTTTTCTAGCCCAGGAACTCCACAGGGACGGTATTCAGGTCATCGGCGTACCCAAGACCATAGATGGTGACATACAGGTCAGGGACGCCGAAGGGAATGTCTTGTGTGCCATGTCTTTCGGATTTCATACGGCGGCCAGGGCTTTCTCGAACAACATTTCCAACCTGTGTACGGACAGCAGTTCTGATGTGAAATACTGGCACATATGCAAAGTGATGGGGAGGGTGGCCAGCCATCTGGCCCTGGAGGTCGCCTTGCAGACCCATTCCACAGTCACCCTCATAGGCGAGGACCTTTGCAACTATGTGGACGAGGAGCGACTTAGAAAGGCCCGGAAGGAAGGAAAAACGGATTACGGCGCATACGGCCTTACCATGAGGCATCTCTCACGGGTCATATGCAAGGCCATTGTGCGGCGTGCGGCGGCCGGCAAGAATTACGGCGTGATAGTAATTCCGGAAGGAGTGCTGGAGTTCATCAACGAGATACAGACCTTCATCATAAAGCTCAGCAGAATTATCGCCGAGCACAATCAGACCCACGATCGTGATTTCCACAGCAGGTATCCGAGGCTGGGAGACAAGCTCGAGTACCTTAAGAAGCTTGCCCGACGGTGTCGCGAAGAAAAACTCATTCCCATCTGGAGCGACCATGACGATGAGTTATTTAATGATCTTCCGGACTTTTTTCAGGAAGGTCTTTTGTCGGAGCGGGACAGCCACGGGAACTTTCAGTTTTCACTGGTGGAAACGGACAAGGTGGTCATGGGAATGGTCCGCAATTATCTCGGGTGGCTGAGGGAGCGCGGGGAGTACATCCTTGGAATCGATCCGGATTACTATCAAAAAACCCTGGAGAAAGACGGACTGGATCCGCTTCATTTCGGTCCGGCTCTGTTTTCGAACTGGGGAGGAGAGGACCCTCTTCTAGTCAAAGGAGAGATCATCTCACGGAAGACGCTCAGACAGGAACTGGTGCGCTCGGGTGCCATTGGGGAGAAAGAACAAGTCCCGAAGGCCGTGGAGAAAGTTTTCAATGCTTCAGTCCCCAAGTTCAAGACCCAGAACCACTTCTACGGTTACGACGGCAGGGGAAACGACCCCACCAAGTTTGACTGCACCTATACTTATAATTTGGGTTTGTGCGTCTTCAGCCTTATCGCCCACGGCGCAACCGGCCAAATGGCGTCCATTCGTAACCTGGAATGCGATTTCTCGCGATGGGAGCCCATCGGCATTCCAATCGCGCCTCTTATGCGTTTGGAGGAGCGAAAAGGCAAGTTGACCCTGGTGCTGGAAAAGACCGTGGTGGATGTGGAGTCACCGGCTTTTAAAGCGGCCCAGGCACTTCGTGATAAGTGGCTTGCGGCCCATCCGGGCGAAGACGAGTTCAGGAGACCCGGGCCCATTCGATTCTGCGGGGCTGCCGAGGAGGACAGACCCATAACCCTGGTCTTGAACGCCATTGAAAAAGAGGGGGAACTATAGGGGATGCCCACACCGGTGGAAGACGCCTCCCGTGTTGAAATGAAAAGAGGAGGGATGGTGGGCCTTTCCGTAGCCGTTGTCACGCGTGATGAAGAGGAGCGCCTTCCACACTGTCTCGGGAGTGTATCATTTGCTGACGAGATAGTGGTAGTGGATTCAGGAAGCACGGACCACACGGTGGAGGTAGCCCGTTCCATGGGGGCCCGTGTGTTCGTCGAGACCTGGCGGGGCTTTTCCGCGCAAAAACAGTTTGCAGTGGACTCATGCTCTAATAATTGGGTCCTGATACTGGATGCTGACGAGCGCCTTCCTGCAGAGACCGCCGAGACAATCCTTAAGGCCCTTTCTTTCCAAGACGATGAGCCTGCCGCCTTCAGCTTTCCTCGAAAGAACTATCTGAACGGAAGGTGGATTCGTCACTGTGGCTGGTGGCCCGACCGTGTTCTTCGTCTCGTGGATCGCCGTTACGGGTCGTTTGACGGTCGTGCGGTCCATGAGCGCTGGCTGACCCGCGGCCGTGAACAACCCTTGAGTGCGCCGATCGAACACTTCAGTTTCAAGAGCTACTCGGACATTGTTTTCAAGATGGAACTCTATTCCGACCTGGCGGCCCGGACTATGTATGACTCCGGCTGGAAATCGGGGCCCTTGAAACCGCCCCTGCATGCCATGTGGATGTTTTTTCGAACCTATGTATTGGAGCTTGGAGCATTGGACGGTTTTGACGGTCTGGTCATCTCGGTCATGAATGCAGGCGGATCGTTTCTCAAATACGCCAAGCTGCGGGAACTCTCAGCAGACCAAGACGGAAGAATGGGTTAGCGCCGCCGTGACGTCCTGTGGTTGATATTGTGGTCCCTGACAATATCATCCACTTGTTCAGCGAAAACGGACATGAATGTTGATGGCAAAAGAGTTCTCATCATCAAGCTCAGGTACATCGGAGATACCCTGAGTATCTTGCCCGTGGTGGAAAACCTCAAGCGCCTGTCACCCGATACCATGGTGGACGTCCTTGTGAATCAAGGAACCGAAGAAGTTGTCGAGCACCATCCATGCATCTCCCAAACTTGGACCTATGACTATGCTCTGGCAAAAAAACTTAATTATAATTCAATAGTATATCAGCTTAAACTAATAAATAACTTGAGATCGAGACGTTACAACGTGGTGATAGACTACACTCATGGAGATCGCGCCGCCTTCATATGTTACCTCACCGGAGCTCCCGTTAGGATCACCCATAACCATTCGAGCAGGCTTTCCAAGAAGCTGATGAACCGTTTTGTTGATTCTGATCCGACTGCCAATCACATTGTGGATCACCAGTTGGCCTCCCTGAAGGTCCTGGGGCTTGAAGGATTCCACAGAACGCTTAAACTCTACGTCCCGGAGTCTGTCCGAGATGGTGTGGACCGCAGGGTCCGAAACGCGGGCCTTTCGACGGAGAGGGCATGGGTGGTGCTCCACCCCGGCGCCCGCGGAGATTTGCGCCGATGGAGAAGTGAGCGTTTCGGTGAGATCGCCCGAAGGCTTCAGAAATCCGCCAAGGTCTCGGTGCTGCTTCTGGGAGGACCGGGCGAAGAAAAGCTGCTCGAGAATGTCAAGGTCAGGATGGAAAGGCCGCCGGATTTATGCTCCGCTGACATGGACCTTCTTGAAACAGGAGAGCTTTTGAGGCGCTCCACCCTGTTCATAGGAAACGATTCTGCGCCGGCCCACCTTGCTGCTGCTGCGGGCTGTCCCACTTTGACGCTTTTCGGCCCCACATTTCCTCATATGTGGATGCCTCTGAGTCCGTTTGGTGAAGTGGTATTCAAAGGCGTTCCTTGCTGTGGGTGCCGGCAGGAGATCTGTCTCCGACCACAGAACTCCTGCATGGATCTCATTGAAGTTGATGAGGTCTGGAAATGTACGCTCAGGCTTTTGGAACGTATAAATACACCGGGTGTATGACACCGTGCGCGGCATCATTTTTCTTGAACCCTATAGTTCGTCGCAAATGAATTGATACTTCTTCGTGCTCTTAATCTTGCTCTTGCTCCAATTATAATAAAGGAATAAATTCTGAAAGAGATTGTTTCTATGATAGTAGGGTTGATAAAAAAAAACATGCCCGACAGAATTTGTGTGTCACAAGCAAACCATGGATTCGAGCAGGAGCAAGATTAAGAGCAAGAGCAAGAAAAATGGTATCAATTCATTTGCGACGAACCCTGACAGGGGTTCCTATAGTGATTTTTAATGGGGTTTGATATGGAACCATCCTATTCCCGTTTGGCCCGGAGCGGCCGATTGAAAGAACTGGCCGGCGAAGCCCTCGTACTGCTTGCAAACTGCAGGCTTTGCCCCAGGCGCTGTGGAGTGAACCGCCTGGCGAACGAACTCGGTGTGTGCCGGACAGGTCGGCTTGCTCGTGTAGCCAGTTACAGCCCTCATTTCGGTGAGGAAGCACCTTTGGTGGGCGTGAAAGGTTCCGGGACCATATTTATGAGTTCTTGCAACCTTTTTTGCAGCTTCTGCCAGAACAGCGACATAAGCCACGGGAACCAAGGGATAGATCTGGAGGCGACCCGGATCGCACAAATCATGCTCGAGCTCTCTGAACAGGGGTGTCATAACATCAATATTGTTACTCCCACCCATGTGGTGCCCCAGATACTGGAAGCCCTGAGTATTGCCGCGGAAGCAGGGCTTGCGATTCCTCTGGTCTACAATTCCGGTGGTTACGAGCTTGTGGATACACTACGTCTTCTGGAGGGCGTCGTGGACATCTACATGCCGGATTTCAAGTTTTGGGACGGTAAATGGGCGGATCGCTTTTGTTCTGCCCCGGACTATCCCGAGCGTGCCGGAGAGGCTTTGCGGGAAATGCACAGACAAGTGGGAGACCTGGTTTTGGACGATGGAGGTATTGCGCGCCGCGGTCTCCTGGTAAGGCATCTTGTGATGCCGGGAGAGATATCCGGGACCCGGAATGTGGCGGATTTCATCGCCCGTGAGATCTCACCGGACACATATTTGAACGTCATGGACCAATACCGCCCATGCGGATATGCGGTGCAAGACGAGACAATCAATCGTCGCCTTACCTCCCATGAGTTTAAGACCGCCATAGAGGCGGCCCGAAACGCCGGCCTGAAGAGGCTGGATCCGCGGGAGCGAAGGCGGGTTTTTATCTTCTGACCACAAGCAGCCGTTTATCATGAATCGGAAACGTCCACCAAGAAATAACGCTGATCCGTCAGAAAGGCCCCGACGGGAAACAGCGCCTGTGAGGCTCTGAAGATTGGCTGCCTTCGATCAAGAAGGGCCACGAATCGGCCTCACCACAACAATTCCCGTAGAAATCGTCTATGCAGCGGGTCTCAGGCCCGTGGACCTGAACAACCTTTTCATCAGCTCACCCGCGCCCGAAATGCTTCTGGAAACTGCTGAAGCTGAGGGTTTCCCCCGTACCGTATGCGCATGGATCAAGGGTATATATGGTGCAGTGCTGGACAGCGGTGTCGACCGGATAATCGCCGTGACAGGCGGTGATTGCAGCAACACCGTGGCTCTTGCAGAGGTCCTTGAGAGAAGGGGAATCAGCATTCACAGATTCGACTATCCCCTGGATCGGGATCGAGCTTTGCTTGAGCGGGCCATGATGCTGCTAATTGAAGAACTGGACGTTTCCTGGGACCGGGTCCTTGAAGCGGCCGTGCGCCTGGAACGTATTCGAAAGAAACTACGGCTGCTGGACCTCATGACATATCAGGAAAACGTGGTAAGCGGGCAGGAGAACCATAGGTTTCTGGTAAACAGTTCCGATTTCGGTTCGAACCCGGACGCCTACGAGGAGGCCCTGGATGCTTTTTTAACCGAATCAGCGGGCCGTTCTCCTTTTGAATCCTCTGTGCGCCTGGGGTTGGTGGGGGTCCCTCCGGTCTTTGATGACCTGCACGAAACCCTCGAACGTCTCGACGCTCGTGTGGTTTTTAATGAAGTACAGCGACAGTTCAGCCTGCCCAACGGAGGCCCGGACCTTGTGGATAGATATCTTGCCTATACCTACCCTTACGGCCTGAAACAGAGGATCTTGGACATTAAAGAGGCGATAAACAAGAGGAGGCTCGACGGCCTAATTCACTATACACAAACCTTCTGTCACCGGCAGATCCACGATATACTGCTGCGGGAGAGCCTGGATCTACCAATCCTCACACTTGAAGGAGACCGGCCCGGACCTCTTGACGGGCGGACAGTGACCCGTGTGGAGACCTTCATTGAGGTTTTGGGGCTCGAAAAGGGGATCAATACTTGATCAGGTCGTCCCAGAAGCCCGGATCCATGTCGCGCCAGTTGGGCCCGAACCGGCGGTCGTAGAAACCGCCTAGTCGGTCATACCATTTTGCCCATATGTTGCGGTTCTTTTCCCTGGCCTCGATTACATCAGCAAGGAACACAGTGATGCGGTTGATTTCGTCCTTGGGGGCATAGAAAGAGGCGCCCTTCTCTGCGGATATCTTGAGATCTTCCTTGGTAAGGGCATGGGCTGTCAGCATCAGAGCTGGAATTCTGCGCTTGTTTGCAATTCCCAGGAGCTCATACCCTTTGACTCCCATGATATCCAAAACAGCCACGTCATAGGGGTTTCTCTCTAGAAGCTCCTTGCCTTCCTCAAATGAGGAAGCCTGATCTATTCGACACATTTCGAGCATTTCAGTAAGCATATCGAGTATATCCTGTTCGTCGTCAACAATGAGGACCCACTTTCCACGCAAGATCTTCTCAGTATCCATGACCCGACCTCCTCACTCTTATAAGACTTCCAACCGGTCGCTAAAAAACTCCCAGCCATTCGTTTAGGAACGGACTTGATCAAATTCCGTATGAGACATGATCGTTCAAACTAAGGCCGGGTTACAACATGGCCTCTTTATACTCAAGCCGGTAGATTTCCGCTAGTGTAAGGAAAATAGTCATTATCAGAGGGCCGT
>CAYPSZ010000431.1:0-30420 GCA_964413125.1 uncultured Desulfobacterales bacterium | reverse complement strand
CATGTCGGTTAGTGCGACCAGGTCTAACATGTTGTCGGATATCACCTGAAGGAGCTTGGTCTTTTCTTTCAGCGCCTGCTCGGCCTGCTTGCGCTCGGTGATGTTGTGGCTGATGGAAAGCACCGATTGCACCGCGCCCTGCGGGGCCCTCAGAGCCTCCTCCGCACGTTTGCGCTCGGTTTCGGCGTTTTCCAATTCCCGAACCCGCTGCTCCAGTTCCTCATATGTAGGCTTGCCGGTCATGATCACAACCTCTGTATTCGCATTCCAACAAAGTCAGTACTACCAACAGAATTGTCGATAACGGTCACACTTCGTATTTAGCCCTACTATCATACACCTTCACCCCTTACCATTCAGATTCCTTCTCAAGCACATAAAACTTCCCGAACCGGCTGATGACTAAGTCCTCGCCCGAGGCCAATATCGATTTCATCAGCTCAAGGAGTTTCTCTATGAGGTCCGTTGATTGACCTGGGGGTATCACCAGCGCGTGACGTTTGGTGTCGGGTTGCCAGAGCTCATGGTCATTTATAATCACAGTACGCAACGGCAGACGCTGGACTACCTGTGCGTGCAGCCGGAAGAGATCCGGAGCGTGTATGCGAACCAACTGTAGCACCCGCACGGGATGCGATCCGCTGCCCGATGCGGCTCCCGTCCGGGCCGGGGGATTTCAATCCACGCCCCGGCGCGGGGGGCGTTTCCCACTGGGCTAATGGTACACAAAGGGATCAAGTCTCTTCGACCTTCTTACTCTGTTTGGCGCAGACCAGCGAAAAACAGGTCCCAGAAGGGATCTCTTTCCGGTTCAACCCATTCGGTTGTCGCGCCGTTTCGGCGGACCGTAGAGTACGGAAGGCTCGCATCGAATCGGCCCAGTTCGTGGCTTTCAATTCCGACCTTATTCCACTCTTTGCGTACTCGCGATACGCTATCCGGCGCAACAGATGCCAAAAGCGTTCCTTCACTGATGGCGTACCAAGGGTCAAAACCCAATGTGTTGCCACATTCAATAATATCCGATGAAACCTCCACTGCATCTACATTCACATAGGCCGATATATTGGCCGCCGACGCCATCTCGAGAATGCCCCCGCAAACACCGCACTCGGTCGCATCATGCATTGCATGTACACCGCCGGCCCCAAACGCGGTTAGCGCGTCCTTCACAACCGTTATTTGTCGAACACGGGCCATCATTTGCTGGAGAGAATCCTCTGAGATGCAATTCCGAAGTCGATCCTGGTACAGCACCGATAGCAGCGCTACGGCTTCGATGGCAGGACCCTTTGTCATCAGGATGATGTCGCCGGCTTGCGCGCCGCCCGGGGAAACCCAGCCGGATTTATCCGCAATCCCCCACACCGTAACGCCTCCTACGGTCGGGATGGTGACAGCGTCATACCAGCCCGTATGTCCACCAACAATGCTGATACCAAGTTCACGTGCCGCGGCGGAGATGGATTCGATAATCGTACGGGCATCCTTTTCCGGGCATGTTGGCGGCAGGAGCAGCGTGTAGGTCATGAACCGTGGGCGTATCCCTGTCACGGCTACATCGCTGGCTCCGATGTGCACAGTGAACCATCCCATCAGATCCAGAGGAAGCCCTGGAGCCGGAAAGATCGGGTCTTCCGCAATCGCCATGACACGCCCATCCCCCAAATCCAAAATTGCTGCATCAAGACCGGGACCCGGACCGATAAGGACTTGCTTCGAGAAAGAGCCGAAGTTGTCGCCAAGCAATGCCTTCAGGCGTTTCGCCGATGGCTTTCCAACGCGGCGCTCACTCATGAGACACCCCCCTTTCAAGCACAGCCTCTACATCACGGACTTTCCCTTTGATCCGCCCCGCTGCCCCTTCGCGGTCATCAATAGTTATATGGGTAAGCACACGCGGCGCGACGGTTCTCATGTGACGATGGCATGCCATGATTACCTCGATCACCGTCTCCGGATCGCCTTCAACAGTCGTCTGCATGGCGCCCATTACGTAGTCCAAACCGGAACGCTCGATAATTGGAACGAGCTCCGCAATCTTCTCTTTTAGTTCTTCTCCTATTCCGATGGGCACTATTGAAAAACCGGCAATCATGTTTTCTCCTTTCGATCAGATTCATTTGTCGCAAACAGATTCTTAAAGGCCCGGACTGCCTGCTCGACGTCGGGGCCGCCAACTACCGCACCCATAGTGTATATCATGGATGTCTGGTATCTGCCCGGTCGTTTCCGCCCTTTTCATCTGTTCCCGGCACAGAGATTCGGCGATGACTATTTCCCCGCCTGTCAGGCCCACAGTGGCCTCACCCTTATTTTGGATTCTTTCAACATAGCTTTTTTTGGCTTTTCCTGGAACAAGAAAAAGGCCTCCAGGTTAATGTTATCACTTGGAGGCCTCTTATTCTTGCTGGAGGCGGCAACCGGATTCGAACCGGTGAATAACGGTTTTGCAGACCGCTGCCTTAGCCACTTGGCTATGCCGCCCGCTGAGTTGAAATAAGGTTAACCCCTGTATGCACGCCGGAGTTAACCTTGAGTGGGCGATTGGAGCGGGAAACGGGACTCGAACCCGCGACAATCACGTTGGCAACGTGAGGCTCTACCAACTGAGCTATTCCCGCACTGACAAGATACTATTTTATTGCCTGTTGACTGTTTGTCAACACAAAATCCGGTCTTCCGGGCGACCTTTGTGCCGGGCGCTCCTCACTTCCCATCAAGGTAGCCATTATAGTAAGTTACTACACGCCTCACAAAGGCCCGGGTCTCCCGGTAGGGAGGTATCCCATTGTTTCTGGCTACGGCCTCGGGGCCCGCGTTATAGGCGGCCACAGCCAGCTCCATGTTTTGGTCGAAGCGGTCAAGGAGCCCCCGTAGATATTTTGTTCCCCCGAAAATATTATCAGTAGGGTCGAACGGGTCACTTACCAGCATGAGGTCCGCCGTAGCCGGCATGAGCTGCATGAGTCCCTGGGCGCCCTTGTGGGAAACCGCCTTGGGATCAAAGGCTGATTCGGCCTTGATCACGGCCTTTATCAGGGAAGGATTTACATTATACATATTCGAGGCCTGCTCGATGATGGAAACGTACTTATCAATATACTCAACAGCCATCTTCTCACGCGACTTTATGAAAAGGCGATACCGGGCGTCGTTCTTGACATTCGTATAGCGCCATACACCGTTCTCGTCCTGAAAACGGTAGATGTCGGCAAGGACCGGGGGGGCGCTCCACAAGCAGCAACACAAGATCAGAGGAGCAAGAAAACCTGTTGACGATTTTGTGACTCTCATGGCTATCCCATGTTTTTCCAGTCAGCGAGGAACTTCTCCAGGCCGATGTCGGTCATCGGATGCTTGATGAGCTGCTCCATCACCTTGTAAGGGATGGTGGCAATGTCCGCACCCATTAGTGCGGCGTCGAGCACATGCAGAGGGTTGCGCACGCTGGCCACTATGATCTCCGTATCATAGGCGTAATTTTCATAGATGGCTGCAATCTGTTCCACCAGCTCCATGCCCACCTGGCTAAGATCATCCAGGCGTCCCACAAATGGACTGATGTAGGAAGCACCCGCCTTGGCGGCCATGAGCGCCTGAACGGCTGAAAAGCAGAGGGTCACATTGGTCTGGATACCTTCCTCAGACAGGATCTTGACCGCCTTTAACCCTTCGGCTATCAGAGGTATCTTCACCACTATATTATCAGCAATGCTGCTCAGGTCCCTCGCCTCCTCTAACATGCCCGACGCATCGGTGCTCACCACCTCCGCGTTAACAGGACCGTCCACAAGATCGCAGATCTCCTTGATGAGTTCCTGAAAATCGCGCCCCTCCTTGGCTACCAGGCTCGGGTTAGTGGTCACCCCGTCAAGAAGCCCAAGGTCGCCTGCTTTCTTGATCTCGTCTATGTTCGCCGTGTCTATGAAGAATTTCATGATTGAACCCTTTCTCCTTCCATTGCCGTTATTCATTTTATGCTTGTTTTGCCAAGCTCCGATGATCTGCAGTATTTTGTAAGCTTATCAACAGCCGTTAAGCCGTCCTTGCGTTTTCAACCTCAGCCTTGGTTTCGATCCTTAACCTTGTACTCATCAGCACACGTATCGCTGCAAAAGTAGAGATCCTGCCCACGAAACCGCCGCCTGACAGCATCACTCCTTGGAATGTAAGTTCCACAATTCGGGTCCTGAACCATCTCGTCTATCACCTCGCCTTTACGGCCCTGCACCGCTGGTTCCCGGGGACCTTTGAGCCTGGTAATCCCTCGAACCAGACGGTAAAGCAGGTACATCAAAAAAGCAATGATCAGGATCCGAGCCATGTCAACCCCGCTTTCAAAGGAATGAGTTCCTGGCCTTCGGCATCCAGGCTGTCCAGGAGGTCCCCCACTGCACGACCCAGACCCGGGTGAACCAGTGACGGGTCAAGATCGGCCAAGGGAACCAGAACAAACCGTCGCAGGTGAAGCTCTGGATGGGGTACCGTCAGCCCCTCTTCCCGTATACATCCGTTTCCGTAAATGAGAAGGTCGAGATCGATGACCCTGGCTTCCCAACGCTGTTTTCTAACCCTACCCATATCCGCTTCGATTTCAAGAAGACCCCGGAGCAACTCGGCGGCAGGCAGCCGGGTTTCCATCCGGGTAACACCGTTTACGAACCACTCCTGATCAATTACTCCCACAGGCCGGCTCAGGTACCAAGGGGACACACCGGTGAGCCGGGTCTTGGGAAGTCTTCGCAGACGTTCTACCGCATCCAGGCAGCGGGCCTGTGGTTGGCCCAGGTTGGAACCGACGCCGATGTAGGCTTTCGTTGTCATGTGAAAGTCTCTGCCTCCTTAGAGGGAGACCGACCTTATCCGGTCCAACGCCTCCTTCAAGCGTTCGCGCTTTTGTGTAAGGGCTATTCTGAAGTATCCCTCTCCAGGCTCCCCAAAACCATTACCAGGGGTTACCACCACGCCGTTCTCCAAGAATCGGGCCGTGATCCCGGCTGAGGTCCACCCTTGGGGCACAGTCACCCAGAGATAGAAGGTGGCCCTGCAGGGCTCGACCTCGAACCCGGCCTCCCTGAGGCCTTCAACCATGAGGTCCCGACGCTCAGCATAGATCCGGCGCATCTCATGCACACAGGCCTGGTCCCCCCTCAGGGCCTCAATCCCCGCCACCTGCACCGCCTGAAAAACACCTGAATCCACATTGCTCTTGACGGCGCCCAGTCCTTCCAACACCTCCCGGTTCCCCACTGCAAACCCGATGCGCCAGCCTGTCATATTGTAAGTCTTGGAAAGCGAGTGAAACTCGATACCCACCTCCCGGGCCCCTTCGGCCTGAAGAAAACTGGGAGGCCTGAAGCCGTCAAAGGCCATTTCAGTGTAAGCGGCGTCATGGCAGACTATTATACCATGCGCTTCCGCATAGGCGGCCACCCTTTCGAAAAAACTCACATCAGCCACAGCCGATGTTGGGTTGTTAGGATAGTTTATGAAGAGGATCCTGGCCCTGGCTGCCGTTTCTTTGGAAATGGATTCCAGGTCCGGCAGGAAACCGTTCTCCTTCCATAGAGGAACAAAAACCGGCTCTCCCCCGGCAAAGAGGGTGGCCGTGTTGTAAACAGGATATGCAGGAGTAGGAACCAGGGCGACGTCACCCGGATTTACAAAGGCCAGGGGCAAGTGGGCCAGCCCCTCTTTGCTCCCGATCAGTGACACCACCTCCGTGCCGGGATCCAGTCTCACATTGAAACGGCTTTCATACCACTCGGCCACAGCGTCCTTGAAGGTATTCATTCCGGAGTAGGAAGGGTAGCGGTGGCTTGCCGGGTCATCGGCCCCTGACTTGAGCGCCTGTATGATATGAGGCGGTGTGGGAAGGTCAGGGTCCCCAACGCCCAGGTCGATAATGTCCAACCCTCGGGCCTTGACTTCCGCCTTTTTCCGATCGATCTCCTTGAATAGATAGGGGGGGAGTTTCTTGAGCCGGTCTGCTTTCTGGAATTGCATGTTGATTTCCCTCGATTCCGAATTCTAGATTCTCGCCAAGACGCTAACCCGCCAAGCAAAAATCACTTAAACCCCAGCACATCCTGCATGTCGTAGAACCCAACGGGCTGTTTCACAATCCAATTTGCGGCCCTGACGGCTCCCCTGGCAAAGTTATCCCGGTTATGGGCCCTGTGTGTGAGTTCGAGGCGTTCCCCTATGCCCCCGAACATCACCGTGTGTTCACCGGTAATATCACCCGCCCGCCAACTCTGGATCCCTATTTCATAAGGGTCACGCTCTCCCATCATGCCTTTTCTCCGGAACACCGCCGTTTTGTCCAGGTCCCTTCCCAGGGTCTCGGCCAGTGTCCGTGCCAAATGAAGGGCTGTTCCGCTCGGTGCATCCTTTTTGAGCCGGTGGTGGGTTTCCAGGATCTCAATATCATAGTCATCACCCAAAACACGCGCCATCTCCGAGGCGATGCGAAACATGAGGTTCACACCAACACTCATGTTGGGGGCCATGACACACCGGAGCCCTGAAACCGCACTTCGAAGCCGGTCCAGCAACTCACCTGCAATTCCTGTGGTCCCGATCACAAGGCACCAGGCCCTGTCGGATGCGGCACGTGCGTTTGCAAGCGCGGCATCAGGCGAGGTGAAGTCGATCAGCACATCCCCCTGAGGGTCAACTTCCTCCACAGAGCCTTTGACGGGCACACCACAAGAACCCACCCCCGCCATTTCCCCTGCGTCACGGCCTATGTCGGGATGACCGGCACACTCAAAGGCGCCTGCCAGGGTCACATCCGGGCTTTCCCTTACCATTTGGATAATGCGGCGGCCCATGCGTCCCCCGGCCCCTGCAACAATCACTCGTGTCATGACTCCATCTCCGAAATCAAAGAATCCCGTATTCCTGGAGATCCTTCCTGAGTCTTTCCTCATTGGCCCGGGCCATGGGCCACAGCGGAAGCCGCATTTCACCATCGATCTTCCCCATGAGAGCCAGGGCGGTCTTCACAGGAATGGGATTGGTCTCGTAAAACATGGCCTTTGCCAGCGGAAACAGCTTGAAGAAACGGTCACGGGCCTCTTGCGCACGTCCCTCTTCCCACGCCTTTATCATTTCGGCGTTGTCACCGGGAACCAGATTCGCCAATACTGAAACGACGCCCTTTCCCCCTATGGAGAGCACCGGCAGGGTCACGTTGTCGTCCCCGGAAAGCAGGGTGATGTTCTCTCCGGCCAGGTTCAGGACTTCGGCCATCTGGGAAAGACTGCCTGATGCCTCCTTGATCGCCACCACTTCAGGAAGTTCGGCCAAACGGGCCACAGTCTCAGGAAGCATGTTGACACTCGTCCTTCCCGGCACGTTGTAAAGGACCTGGGGGAAAGGAACCTCTGCTGCAATGGAGGAAAAATGCCTGTATAGGCCTTCTTGTGTAGGCTTATTATAGTAGGGAGTGACCTGTAGAGTCGCGTCCGCGCCGGCCGCCTTGGCGTGGGCCGTAAGCTCTATGGCCTCCAGGGTGCTGTTACCTCCGGCCCCGGCGATCACGGGAACCCGCTTGTTCACGGCGTTGACGGCGATATCAATGACCTTTGCGTGCTCTTCCATGGAAAGTGTTGCAGACTCACCCGTGGTCCCGCACGGCACGATAGCGCTGGTCCCGTTTTCAATCTGCTCTTCAATGAGCATTCGAAAGGCCTCCTCGTCGACCTTTCCACCTTTAAACGGCGTAACTATTGCGACTATGGAACCCTTAAACATGACAGCCTCCCTCTTGCTGGTTTCCATTCTCAGACGATACTCGGCCACACCCGTGCATGAAAAACCCTTACTTTATTTTTCGGTAAGGGCCTCCGGATCCAGTCGGGCGCGGTAGACAATGGATGTATTACCCTCCAGCCAAACGCGCACAAAGGCCCCTGCCTCCTTCTCAAAGTGAACGAGCAGTTCCTCTCCACCTCTGGTCTTGACCCGGGTCGGAGACGTCACCAGGCCGCGCCGGGCCGAGATCAGAGCGGCCGCCATGGCTCCGGTGCCGCATGCCAGAGTCTCGTCCTCCACACCTCGCTCGTACGTTCGAATTTCAAGGGAGTCAGCGCCCGTTACATGGATGAAATCGGCGTTGGCGCCGTTAGGCGCGAATAGAACATGGTTGCGGATCATCCGGCCCAGTTCCACCACAGGGCAATGCAAAAGGTCGTCCACCTGCAAAACCACGTGCGGCACACCCGTGTTGACAAAATCCGCGCTTTTCCAACCCTCGCCCGAGGGCAGATCCAAGTCCAGTTCGATCTCGGAGGGCCGGGGCATGCGAATCTTCACCACACGGCCGCGAACCTCGGCCTGTATGGACCCGGCCCGGGTATCAAAGGTCATCTGCGGCCCGGCGATTCCGTTCAGCAGGGCGAACCTCGCAACACAGCGCCCGCCATTCCCGCACATCTCGGCTTCACCGCCGTCGGCGTTGAAGAACCGCCAGGAAAAATCGTGCTCCCGGGAATCCTGCACGAAAATCACCCCGTCCGCACCAACGGATTCCCGCCGCCGGCAGACCTGTGCAGCAAGGCGGCCCATGGAATCTTGGGAGATCTTGCGATCCCGGTTGTCGATCAAGATGAAATCATTCCCGCTGCCGTTCATCTTCCAGAATTCGAGTTGATCCATAGCGTCTTTAAAACCTCCGGCGACACCCGTATCCCGCTCACGAAAGCAAATCGGGAATACGTTCACCGCGGATTAGATCTTCGTAAGTCTCGCGCTCCCTGATGACCTCGAAGCGATCATTCCTCACCATCACCTCAGCGGCCCTGGGACGTGAGTTGTAGGAGGATGACATGCTGAATCCATAAGCCCCGGCGCTCATGACAGCCATGAGGTCCCCGGGCTCATAGGGCCCCAGCTCACGGTCCTTGGCCAGAAAATCACCGGATTCGCATATGGGCCCCACCACGTCCGCCTTCAATTTTGCCCCTTCACGCTCCCGGACCGGCTGGATGCTGTGAAAGGAGCCGTAAAGGCTGGGACGGATCAAGTCGTTCATGGCCGCGTCCACCACAATAAACGTCTTGGCATCCGTGGCTTTCGTGTAGAGGACCCTGGTCACGAGGATTCCG
This sequence comes from uncultured Desulfobacterales bacterium, assembly GCA_964413125.1. Lineage (GTDB taxonomy): Bacteria > Desulfobacterota > DSM-4660 > Desulfatiglandales > HGW-15 > JAIPEI01. The sequence goes on along the minus strand of CAYPSZ010000431.1, from coordinate 21,304 downwards.
GCGTTTCCCGTTATGACCCGGCCGGGCTCCAGCAAGAGAAGTATGCCGTCCGTGTCCAGCTCCTGCTTTACGGCATGGGCGTACTCCTTTGGGGCCGGCGGGGTTTCCTGATCGTAGGTTATACCAAGCCCGCCGCCCAAATCCAAATAGCGGATTCGGATACCCTCTTCTGCAAGCCTGCTCATTAGAACCTTAAGTCTTCCAAGCGCTTCCACGAACGGGCTGATCTGCGTCAACTGGCTTCCTATATGGCAGGAGACCCCGCACACGTCCAGATGATCCATGCCCGCAGCCCTGACGTACTCATCTAAGGCCCCGGGCATGGGAATGCCGAATTTGTTCTCCCGCATGCCCGTGGATATGTATGGGTGAGTCTTGGGGTCGATGTCCGGGTTCACCCGAATGGCAACCGGAGCCCGAACCCCCAAAGCCCCGGCCGCCTCATTCAGTCTCGCGATCTCCTGAGATGACTCGGCCGCAAAAAGTAGGATACCCGAACGGATGGCATAAGACATTTCATCCAGGGTCTTTCCAACACCAGAGTAGACAATCCTCTTGGGATCAATGCCCGCAGCCAGGGCCCGGTAAAGCTCACCCCCGCTCACAATGTCCGCCCCGCCCCCTTCATCGGCGAACAGCCGCAGCACCGCAAGGCTGGAGTTGGACTTCATGGAGAAGCACACCAGGTGGGGAATGTCCTGGAACGCCCTGTCAAACGCCCTGAAATGCTGTCTTAGGGTGGCGTAAGAGTAAAGGTAAAACGGGGTACCCACCTCCCTTTCTATGTGTGAGACGGCAACATCCTCCGCATAAAGTTCACCTTTGCGGTACTGGAAGTGGTGCATGGCTTAGAAACCCCGTTGTTCAAGAACTCCAACCGATCATGGCCTTGTGATATCGGGCCATTCACGTGAATGCAAAACACTTTGAGACCCTTTAAGAGGAACTTCCGTTCACGGCCATGGCCGGCCGGAAACACAGCCCCCTCCTATATAAAGGCGGCATACGTCTTCAGGGTTCCAAGGGATCCAAGCGTATCCTTTCGGGCGCGGGCCCCGGAGATCCTTCAGGCCCCATCAGGTGGACCTTGAAGTAATATAACGCATCCTTCCGCTTCCCGGGGATCCTGCATTGGAACCCTCTCCCGGTGATGGTTTCGATTCCGAGCTCATAATAACCCTGGTACCTCACCGGACAACCTTCACAGGGAGGTTCGCCCGGATCATAGGCCCCATAGTAGACCCGGGCACCCTTTATGAGATCTTTGGCTTGTTTGCCTGCGGAAACCCCGGCAACGTCTCCCCAAAGCACGATGGAGCCTTCGTCCCAGGCCCCGGAAAGATTTCGTATCTCAGCGGAAAATTCTCTTACGGGTACGAAGGGGTCCCCTTTCTTTCCACAACCGGCGGCTGCAGCCACCAACATCCACAGCAGCAAAAGGACATGCCAACGGATCGGCTTCAAAACGCGAGCTCCTGCTTGGCCTTCTTGATCTCTCTTGCCAGCATGTCCGGACCGGTCCCTCCGGGCACATTCCTCCTGGCAACACATTGAGCCGGATCCAGCCATTCGTAGACATCCTGCTCTATTCGGGAGGAGAAACTCTTCATTTCATCCATGGAGAGCTCCCCCAGCTCCCGGTTACCGTCAAGTGCAAAAAGCACCATCTCACCTGCCGCCTCATGGGCCTTTCGAAAAGTAAGGCCCTTTGTCACCAGATAGTCGGCCAGATCGGTGGCCGTGAGATAACCTCGCTCGGTGGCCTTCTTCATGACCTCACCGTTGAAGGACAGATTTTGAAGAAGCCGTGTCATCACTTCCAGACATGGCTCCACCGTGTCAACAGTGTCGAACAGGGGTTCTTTGTCCTCCTGCATATCCTTGTTGTAGGTCAGCGGAAGGCCTTTCATGGTGGTGAGGACCGCCATGAGGTTTCCATAAACCCTTCCGGTCTTCCCTCGAACCAGTTCCAAAAGGTCCGGGTTCTTCTTCTGAGGCATAATACTGCTTCCCGTACAAAAAGCGTCGGGAAGCAGGACGAAACCGAACTCCTGAGTGGACCAGAGAATGAGCTCCTCACTCAGCCTGCTCAGATGCATCATAACGAGTGAACATGCAAAGAGGAACTCCAACAGAAAATCGCGGTCGCTCACCGCATCCATGCTGTTCCGGCTTATATGGCTGAAATCAAGGGTTTCGGCCACCATCTCCCGATCCAGGGGAAAGGTCGACCCCGCCAGGGCCGCACTGCCGAGCGGCATCACATTAACACGGGCGAGACAGTCACCAAGCCGTTGACGATCCCGTTTGAGCATTTCATAATAGGCCATCAGGTGGTGAGCCAGGAGAACGGGCTGGGCCCGTTGCATGTGTGTGTATCCGGGGCAGACGATATCAGCGTTCCTCTCGGCCAGATCCACAAGAGCCGCCTGCATTGACTTGACGGCCTCGTCCAGCTTCTTGACTTCTTCCCGAACGTACATGCGGACATCCAGGGCCACTTGGTCGTTGCGGCTTCGAGCGGTATGAAGCTTCTCTCCCAGGGAGCCGATGCGCTCCACCAGGAGCGCCTCCACCAGGGAGTGAATGTCTTCTGCCCCTGAGCCGGAAATATGCTCTCCCCGGTCCATTTCCCTGCGTATCTGAGCGAGGGCCTCCAATATTCCAACGGCCTCCTCTTCAGTGAGGATACCCTGGCGGGCAAGCATACGGCAGTGAGCCATGCTGCCCTCAATATCCTGGGGGTAGAGCCGTTTGTCAAACCCGAACGAGGCGTTGAAACGGTCGAGGACTTCGTCGAGCGGCTCCCTAAAGCGCCCCCCCCATACTTTGCCACTCATAGCTGATTCCCTTCAACCACAAGAACTCAAGAGCAAGACCGGGTTCCGGGTAATGCCCGCCTGGGTGTAGATCGCTACGCCCTTCCCGTAAGCCTGGCTATCTTAAGCCTGAGGGCGTTCAAACGAATGAACCCTTCGGCATCTTTCTGATCGTATACTTCGTCCTTTTCAAATGTAACATAGTCGGTTTGATATAGCGAACTGTTCGACTTCCGGCCTGCTACAATGCAGTTGCCCTTATAGAGTTTCATCCGCACAGTGCCGCTCACGTTCTTCTGAGCCTCATCCATAAGTGCCTGGAGCATGCGCATTTCCGGAGCGAACCAGTATCCGTAATAAAGCGCCTCGGCGTAGCGCGGGACAAGGCCGTCACGAATGTGCATGACTTCCCGGTCCATGGTGATGGACTCCATGGCCTGGTGTGCCGAACGTATGACGGTTCCGCCGGGGGTCTCATACACTCCTCGGGACTTCATACCCACGTAACGGTTTTCCACCAGGTCGATCCTGCCGACTCCGTTTCTGCCTGCCACTTCGTTCAAGCGGCTCAGGATCTCAGCGGGAGTCATTTCCCGGCCGTCCACGGCCACCGGGTCTCCGTTTTGAAAGGTGATCTCCACATATTCCGGGCGATCAGGGGCCTTCTCGGGCGATACGGTCATAACGAACATGTCTTCGGGCGGCTCGGCCCATGGGTCCTCTAAAACACCACCTTCGAAACTTATATGGAGCAGGTTGGCATCACTGGAGTATGGCTTTTCAGGGGTCACGGGCACCGGAATGCCTTTTTGGGAAGCGAAACCAACCAGGTCTTCGCGTCCTTTGAACTCCCATATGCGCCAGGGGGCGATGATCTTGAGGGAGGGATCCAGGGCCATGTAGCCCAATTCGAATCTCACCTGGTCGTTGCCTTTGCCGGTGGCCCCATGGCTGACCGCATCCGCGCCGAACCTTTGGGCCGCCTCAACCTGCTTTTTTGCAATGAGGGGTCTGGCAAGGGACGTCCCCAGCAGGTACCCGGATTCGTATACCGCGTTGGCCCGAAGGGCAGGCCATACAAAGTCCTGCACAAACTCCTCCCGCAAGTCCTCCACTATGGCTTCTTCCGCGCCTGTGGCAAGGGCTTTGTTGCGGATCTCCCCGGGATCGTCTCCCTGTCCCAGATCAGCGGCGTAGGCAATAACAGGGCATTTGTAAGTTTCCTTCAGCCAGGCAAGAATCACCGAGGTGTCCAGTCCGCCTGAATAGGCCAGCACGATTTTTTTTATGTCTTTATCACTCACGTTCTCACTCTCCTGAATATATAAGCGGGATTAAGGTTTTTTGGTTTTCTAAAGGCTTGCCCCGGAGCGCCGATCCATACCTCGACCTTTCAGGTATTTCCCATCAGCCATTCCAGCAGGGCCTGGTGAAGATGCATCTTGTTCTCCGCCTGGTCAAACACCACTGAACGAGGGCCCTCAAGGACACCCGCGGTTATCTCTTCTCCCCGGTGGGCGGGGAGGCAGTGCATGACCAGCACATCGGGTCTTGCGACTTCCACAAGGGCCTCGTCCACCTGGTAACCCTGGAAGTCTCTGACCCTCTTTTCCCACTCCAGTTCCTGACCCATACTGGCCCAGGCGTCCGTATTCAGGACGTGGGCGTCACGGGCCGCCTCAACCGGAGAGGCCGCCATGGTGACACTCTCCCCGGCTGCATCCAGCACATCCCTGTTGGGGCCGTACCCCGGCGGACAGGACATGACCAGCTCAAAACCAAGGAGGGCCGATGCATTGATCCAGGAATGCGCCACATTGTTGCCGTCCCCGATCCAGGCCACGCGAAGCCCCTGAAGACCGCCGCGTTTCTCAACGATAGTCATGAGATCGCTCAGGATCTGGCAGGGATGAAAACGGTCCGTCAAGGCGTTGATAACCGGTATATGCGCCCAGCGGGCCATCTCCTCAACAAACGCCTGGGAATAGGTCCGGATGACCAGCCCATCCAGATATCGGGAAAGTACCCTGGCGGTATCTTCCACAGGCTCATCCCTGGCGATTTGAGTTTCCCCACTGTGGAGGAAGACCGTGCGTCCCCCGCACCTGAACATGGCCGTCTCAAAAGAGACCCGGGTCCTGGTGGAACTCTTGTCGAAGATAAGCGCTATGGTCCTGCCGGCCAGCACACCACTGAAGCCTGTTCCGGCTCCCTTGATCTCCAGTCCTCGATCTATGAGAAACAGGATTTCATCGGCTGTGAGATCCCTAAGGGTCAGCAGGTCTCGTTTCATGTCGTCTGATCCCCGAATCCGGCCAGGACCTTATCCAGACCCTGGATGACAGTGTTGATCTCGCTCTTGCTTACAATAAGGGGCGGCAGAAAACGCAGGACGTTCTCATGTGTGCAGTTCACCAGAAACCCCTCCCCCCTGCAGGCATCCACGGCAGGCGCTCCGGGCCGATCCAGTTCCATCCCCAGAATCAGCCCAAGCCCTCTCACATCCTTTACGCAGGTATGCTTCCTCTGAAGACTCTCAAGCTCCCTCTTGAAGTATTGGCCCATCTTGCGTGCATTCTCGATCCACCCATCCTCCAGAAGACTGGTGAGAACCCCCTTGGCCACAGCGGAAACCAGGGGAGTCCCTCCGAAAGTGGTGGCGTGGCTGCCTGGAGCAAACGCCCCGCCAAAGGCCTCTTTTGAGAGCATGGCGCCTATGGGCAGGCCGTTTCCCAGGGCCTTGGCAAGGGTCACAATGTCCGGGGTGATTCCAAAATGCTCATGAGCAAAGAGCCTTCCGGTCCGGCCCATTCCAACCTGAACCTCGTCCAGAATCAGGAGAATCCCTCTGTCTCTGCAAAGCGCCTCCACCCCCTCCAGGTATCCCTCGGCAGGAAGAATCACCCCCCCTTCTCCCTGGATGGGCTCCAGCATCACTGCACAGGTGGAATCGTCCGCCGCCTCTGCCAGTTTTTCCAGGTCATTATATGGGACGAACCGAAATCCTTCCAAGAACGGGGCATATCCTTTCCGGACCTTTTCCTGGCCGGTGGCGGAAAGGGTCCCCATGGTACGGCCGTGAAAGGAGTCCTCCATGCATAGGATGGTGTGCCGGCCGGGCCCGCTCGTCTCGTAGGTGTATCGACGGGCCAGCTTGATGGCCGCCTCGTTGGCCTCGGCTCCGCTGTTACACAGAAACACCCGGTCTGCAAAGGAGTTCTCCACGAGCAAGCGGGCAAGTTCGACCTGAGGAATCGTGTAGTAAAGATTGGATACATGGACGAGCCTTTCGGACTGCTCCGCCAGGATCCTTGTAACCAGCGGCGAGCTGTGACCCAGGGCACAAACGGCTATGCCTCCGACAAAGTCAAGGTATTCCCGGCCGGCGTCATCCCAGACACGGCATCCCCGCCCTCGTACCAGCGTTAGAGGCCTTTTACCGTATGTCTCGAAAAGGTATTTATCCGCAAGGTCCGCGACGGAGTGGGTTTTGTTGTTCATGCTGTCTTGCCTCTGTGATTATGGTCTTTCGCCAAGGGGTCAGAAGGAAGGTAAATCAACGGATGATTTCCGTACCGACACCCGCCCTGGTGAATATCTCCAGCAGTATGGCGTGCTGCTTGCGGCCGTCCAGTATATGGGCCTTTCCCACGCCGCCTTCAAGGGCCTCGAGGCAGCACCTCACCTTGGGAATCATGCCGCCCTTAATGGTGCCGTTGCCGATGAGCCTGCGGACCTCCTCCGAGGCAAGGCTTGAAATCAGATTCCCCTCGGAATCGAGCACCCCTTCCGTGTCCGTGAGCAGGACCAGCTTCCGGGCCTCCATGGATGCTGCTATTCGGCCGGCCACTATGTCCGCGTTTATGTTGTATGTCTCTCCGTTTTCCCCGGCGCCCACCGGAGCGATAACCGGGATGAAATCCCCCATGAGACCTCTCAGGACCCGGCTGTCTACGCTTGTGATCTGGCCCACCATGCCCATATCGATTATCTCCGGAGGTTGATCCATCCCTTTTTCACGCACATAGCGCATCTTCTCAGCCATGATCAGACCGCCGTCCTTGCCGGAGAGTCCCACGCTTCTCCCTCCGTGTGCGTTGATTAGGGCCACTATTTCTTTGTTCACCTTCCCCACCAGGACCATCTCCACAACATCCATGGTCTGCTTGTCCGTCACCCTCATTCCATCCACGAACTCGCTCTCGATGGAAAGCCTACGCAGAAAGTCGCCTATCTGTGGTCCTCCTCCGTGTACTACTATGGGATTCATCCCCACGAACTTCATGAGGATTATGTTCAGGGCGAAATCCCGTTTCAGTCCCTCATCCACCATGGCGTGGCCACCGTATTTCACCACCACCGTGGCGTCGGCAAAGCGACGAATGTAAGGCAAGGCCTCAATGAGCACCTTTGCGCGATCCAGTTCTTCGATCTGATCCATGGACATGGTCCAACCTCTGATATCTATAGAATATACCGGCTGAGGTTCTCGTCCTCCAGTATGTCCTCAAGCTTTTCCTTCACATAAGCCCGGTCAATGACCACCTCTTTCACATCCATGTTCGGAGCATCGAAAGATATGTCGTCCAAGATCTTTTCCATGACAGTGTGAAGCCTCCGTGCGCCGATATTCTCCATGCTCTCGTTGACCCGGTTGGACATGGCTGCTATCTCCTCGATGGCCTCTGTTTGAAACCGGAGTTCGATCCCCTCTGTTTTGAGAAGAGCCTCGTACTGAGTGATGAGGGCGTTTCTGGGCTCCTGCAGGATCCTGATGAAATCCTCGGTGCTCAGAGAATCGAGTTCAACACGAATGGGGAAACGCCCCTGAAGCTCCGGAAGCAGATCGGACGGCTTGCTCACGTTGAAAGCCCCGGCCGCGATGAAGAGAATATGGTCTGTTTTGACCATGCCGTACTTGGTTGTAACCGTAGACCCCTCCACGATAGGCAGAAGGTCCCTTTGGACTCCCTCGCGCGAGACATCAGGGCCCTGGCCCGAATCCGTCCCACTTACCTTGTCCAGCTCGTCAAGAAAGATAATTCCGTTCTGTTCAGTCATAAGAACGGCCTCTTCGATCACCTTGTCCATATCTATAAGCTTCTGGGCCTCCTCCTGAAAGAGTATCTCAGCCGCCTCCTTTACCCTGACCCGGCGCCGCTTCTTCTTCTGAGGAAAGAGGTTGCCGAAAACCTCTTTCATGTTGAACTCCATCTCTTCCATGCCGGCGCTGGAAAACACTTCGATCATGGGAATGCTCTGCTGCTTGACTTCGAGTTCCACGTACCTGTTATCCAGCTTGCCCCCCCTGAAAAGACGGCGAAGCTTTTCCCGGGTGGTGTCCTCTTCACTGACTCCCGTTCGAACAACTTCAAGGGAGGTCTCCCGCTCCCCTTCATCACTTTCAGAGGACTCTTGCTTTCGCTTGGGAAGGAGGATATCCAGAAGGCGTTCCTCGGCCATCTCCCGCGCCTTTGGTTCCACCCGTTCCTGTTCGCTCTTCTTGGCCATATTCACAGCCAGCTCGGTCAGATCGCGAATCATGGACTCCACATCCCGACCGACATATCCCACCTCAGTGAACTTGGTTGCCTCCACCTTGAGAAAAGGGGATTCAGCCAACCTTGCCAAGCGGCGCGCGATCTCGGTCTTTCCCACGCCCGTGGGTCCGATCATAATGATGTTCTTGGGGGCGATTTCATCTCGAAGGTCTTGAGGAACCTGCTGGCGACGCCACCGGTTCCTCAGAGCGATGGCCACAGAACGTTTGGCCTCATCCTGACCTATGATGTACATATCCAGCTCAGAGACAATCTGTCGCGGGGTAAGGGTCTTATTAACGCCCAAGGCGGTTTTTTCGAATTTTTCCATCAGGATGTCGAACTCCCTATCTCTTCCACGGTTATGACCTCGTTCGTATATAGGCATATGGAGGCGGCTATTCCCATTGCCTCCCTTGCAATTGAAGGCGCATCAAGGGTGGAGTGCTGCAGCAGGGCCAGGGCCGCAGCATACGCATAAGGTCCACCGGACCCGATGGCGGCCACGGCCTGATCCGGCTCCACCACATCCCCTGTACCCGAAAGAATAAGCATCTTGTCATGATCGATGGCGATAAGCATGGCTTCCAGGCGACGAAGAAACTTATCAAGGCGCCAGTCCTTGGCCAGCTCCACGGCTGCCCGTGCAAGGTTTCCATTGAACTGTTCAAGCCGGCCCTCAAGTTTCTCGAAAAGAGTAAAGGCATCAGCGGATGCACCGGCAAACCCGACCAGGACCTGATCCTGATAGAGGAAACGGAGTTTGTTCGCCTTATGTTTCATCACGGTCTCGCCCAGCGTAACCTGACCGTCACAGGCCAGCACCGCCCTGTCGTCCTTTCGAACCGCCAGTATGGTAGTACTTCGAATCGGTTTGGGCGAGCCACTCATGCGGAATCCTCCGTTTCCTCCGGGTGTGCCTGTCTCAACGCCTGGGATGGGCCTTGTCATATACCGCCATAAGGCGGTCCAGGCTCACATGTGTGTACTTCTGAGTCGTGGAAAGACTCACATGACCGAGGAGCTCCTGGACCGAGCGCAGGTCGGCTCCGCCGTCCAATAGATGGGTAGCGAAGGAGTGCCTGAGGGAGTGCGGGGATATATCCGAAGTCAGGCCGCACACTGCTGCGTACTTCTTGATAATTCGCGCCATACTCCTGGTGGTCAACCTTCCACCTCGGTTATTAAGAAAAACAGGACCCCGCAGCGCATCCCCCCAAACCTTTACCCGCAAAGGAGCCACGGCCTCGAGATAACGGGCTGTGGATCTAAGAGCGATCCTTCCCACCGGAACAACGCGTTGTTTGTCGCCCTTTCCGATCACGCTCACAAGACGCCCCTTGGTATCCAGGTTGTCCAGGTCGAGCCCTGCCAGCTCACTCACCCGAAGTCCGCAGGAGTATAAGACTTCCATGATGGCAAGGTCCCGAAGCCCAAGCGGGGCTGTTTGGTCGGGAACTTCCAGAAGTCTAAACATGTCATCCACGGGGAGATACACCGGAATGGGATTGCCCTTCTTGGGCGTTGACAAGTCGGCCCCCGGGTTGTCCTCACGAATACCACGCCTTTCAAGGAAAGTGAGGAAAGATCGGACAGCGGAGAGTTTTCGGGAAACGGTTGTGCGCTTGTAACGGTCATGCAGGGAACCCAGATAAGCCCGGAGGGCTCGGTAGTCGATCGTGGGATACCCGCCATCGCTCCCTTTTTCCACATAATCGCGAAATTGTTCCAGATCAATACGGTAGCCTCTGACCGTGTGGGCGGAATAAGCCCTTTCAGATGCCAGATGGTCCACGAACACGTCTATCTGCTTGGAAAGAGGCATCACCCGGGCCACTCCGTTCGCATTGAAAAAAAGAAGTAGACTAACATATTTCAACATGTCCGCAATTAAAAAATGTGCGGTTTGATTCCGTTCTTGACTTCATATTTTCAGTTGAGCTAATTTCTTTGACCTCGGCGGTTTGCTGTGTGTCTATTCCCCATGCAATCCACCAGGCTCCCCTGCCCGGTGTCTCGCTTTTGTGAAGCGGGCCGCCGCCCCGAGGGGACCGAAAAACCATATAGAGAGGATCCGGCATGGAAAGGAAAAGCGAGCAATTGAGGAACATCGGTTTGGTAGGTCACGTGGGATGTGGAAAGACATCTTTGGCCGAGGCCATGCTCTTAAACGGCAAAGCCGTAACCCGGCTGGGGAAGGTTGACGACGGCTCTTCCAACTTCGACTTCGAGCCCGAGGAGATCAAAAGAAAGATCACACTGAGCACGGCTTTTCACCACTGCACCTGGAAAAAGAACGTTGTCAGCATTATAGACACCCCGGGTGATGACAACTTCCTCACCGATACCAAGTTTTCCTTGAAAGCGGCGGACGGGGTTATCGTTGTGGTCGATGCCACCTCGGGAGTTAAGGTGGGCACGGAAAAGGTCTGGGGGTTTGCAGATGAGCAGGGCCTGCCGCGCATGATCTTCATCAATCGTATGGACCGCGAGCGAGCAGATTACGATGGAGTGGTGGATCAGATCAACGACAGCTTCGACAAGAACGCCACACCGGTGCTTTTGCCCATAGGAGCGGAGGATGATTTTCGCGGGGTGGTAGACCTGATAAAGATGAAGGCTTATGTGTATGAAAAAGACGGATCAGGCAAGGCAAAAGAGGAAGATACGCCGGAGGACATGGCTGATATAGTAAAAGAACTACGTGAAAAAGTAGTTGAAAACATTGTTGAGGCCAACGATGATCTCATGGAAAAGTACCTGGAAGGCGAGGAAATATCGTATCAGGAAATCGAGGAGACCTTTATAGAGGGTGTCAAATCCGGCACCGTAATTCCCATTCTTTGCGGGTCCGCCGCCCTGAACATGGGAGTGGACCAACTCCTTGACCTGATCATTCAGACAATGCCGAGCCCATTGGAGCGCGGGCCGTTCAAGGGAAGGAAGCCTGAAAATCAAGAGGAAATCGAACGTGAAGCCTCCCCTGATGCACCTTTTTCCGCCCTTGTCTTCAAGACCGTTGCCGACCCGTTCGCCGGAAAGCTCAGCATTCTGCGCATCCTATCGGGGACTCTGACCCAGGGCGCAACTCTGTATAACCCGAACAAGGAAACCAAGGTCAAATTCGGCAACATTCTGCTTCTTGAAGGCAAGAAGCAGCATTCCGTTGAAGAGGCGGTAACCGGAGAAATCGTGGCATTCGCCAAGCTAAAGGAAACCGCCACAGGAGATACCCTCTGCGTTGAAAAAAATCCCATAGTGTATCCAGTGCCGGAACCCCTCCCGAGCGTACTCTCCTATGCGGTGCAGACCAAAGTCCAGGGCAGTGAAGACAAGCTCTTCAGCTCCCTCACCCGAATCCGCGAGGAAGACCCCACCCTCAAGCTGGAGCGGGGAACGGCTTCCGAAATCATACTGGCGGGTACCGGCCAGATTCACCTGGAAGCCACCTGTGAAAAGCTTCAACGCAAGTTCGGGGTGGAGGTGGAGCTTAAGCCTGTAAGGGTCCCCTACCTGGAGACCATAAAGAAGGGGGTCCAAGGGGTGGTCTACCGCCATAAGAAGCAAACCGGTGGGCGAGGTCAGTTCGCCGAAGTCCATTTCGACGTGGCTCCGCTCGAACGGGGAACCGGCTTCGAGTTCGATGAGGCCCTGGTGGGCATGAACGTGCCGCGCAACTTTGTCCCGGCCGTTGAAAAGGGCATCCAGGAGACCCTTTCGAGCGGCGTATTGGCAGGATATCCCGTCGTGGACGTCAAGGTCCGTTTTTACGACGGCAAAAGCCATGACGTTGATTCTTCCGAAATGGCGTTTAAAATCGCCGCCAGCATGTGCTTCAAAAAAGCGGTTCAGGATGCCAACCCTACCTTGCTCGAGCCCATCATGAAGCTGGACATCGTGGTTCCGGAGGAGAGCATGGGGGATGTCATGGGTGACCTGACCGGACGCAGGGGCCGCGTGCTCGGCATGGAGGGCCAGGGCAAGTACCAGGTCATCAAGGCCCAGGCGCCCATGTCGGAAGTCCTGAAGTATGCATTGGATCTTAACCAGATGACCGGCGGGCGGGGGACATTCACCATGGAGCTCGGTCACTATGAGGAACTCCCGGCCCAGCTCGCAGAAAAGGTGATCGCAGAGGCCAGGCAAGAGGAATAGCAATGCCTGTTGTAAGGATACCCATATGATCGCGGGCAGGACCTTTCGTGCCGGAATACTTACCATAAGCGACCGGGGATACAGGGGGGAGCGATCTACGGACGAAAGCGGCGACGCCCTTTTGGCCATGCTTAATGAGGCCGGATTTCCAGTGGTGCAAAGACAAGTGCTTCCGGACGACAGGGACCTGATCCGGGAAACCCTCATCAGATTGGCCGACCATGAAGGCCTTTCCCTGGTGGTGACCTCGGGCGGAACCGGCCTGGCGCCCACGGACGTGACACCGCAAGCCACACTGGATGTAATAGACTACGAGATCCCGGGCATACCCGAGGCCATGCGCGCGGCAGGACTGAACAAGACTCCCCATGCCATGCTTTCACGCGCCCTTGCGGGCGTTCGAGGGAGTTGCCTCGTCCTTAACCTTCCGGGGAGCCCGAAAGCCGTCCGGGAAAACCTGGCCACGATCCTGCCCGCACTTGAACATGCGCTGGACAAACTCTGCGGGGACCCATCCGAGTGCGCCCGGTGAGCTCGGCACGGTCGCAGGCGGACGGATTCACCGGTAACGTCATAACTATTGATATCGAGTGGTTCTTGTGCTAAAAGCATGAGACCCGACCGGGAACCCCGGGGGATCTCACCACCGGTCTCCCATCACCATATCAGGCGAAATATAAACCAAAAAAAGGAGGAAGGTGCAATGAAAAGAGTTCTTTGGTGTGCAGCAATCTGTGCGGCAGTCGCCATGGTTTTTTCACCTGTTGTCTGGTCGGCCCCCAAGGTTATCAAGATAGGAATCAATGCTCCCATGACCGGGGACATCCCCAAGGTGGGTGAAGGCACCAAATTCGCAGCCCAAATGTGGCTCGAAGATGTGACGGCCGCCGGCGGCCTGGATGTGGGAGGTAAAAAGATCCCGGTCCAACTGGTCATAGAGGACAACGAGGCCAAGGCCGAGTCCGCGGTTATGGCGAACACAAAGATGATCACCGAGGACGAGGTCCTTGTCATTGTAGGTCCTCAGGCCTCCAAGCAGGCGGTGCCCGCAGCGGGCGTGGCCGACAACTACAAAACCCCCATGATCAGCCCCTGGTCGACGAATCCGGATACCACCAAGGACCGCCCCTTCATATTCCGAGGATGCTTCCTTGACCCGTTCCAGGGACCCGTGCTGGCCAACTTTATAGTGGAAGAGTTCGGCTTCACCAAGGCTGCGGTGCTTTACGACGTGGCCAGTGACTATCCCAAGGGCCTGGCCGAGTTCTTCAGGGAAGCCTGGGAAAAGATCCACGGCAAAGGATCGGTGGTTGCCTTTGAAAGCTTCACCACCAGGGACGCGGATTTCAGCTCCCAACTCACCAAGATCATCCGGTCGGGCGCCGAAGTCCTTTTCACTCCCCAGTACTACAACGAAGTGGCCTTGATCGTACAACAGGCCCAGGAACTCGGCTGGAACAAACCCATCGTGGGCAGTGACAGTTGGGGCTCCGCAGAGACCGTAGAGCTTTGCGGACCCGCCTGCTACGGGCTCTTCTTCAGCACCCACTACGCATCGGCCGGGGCCAAAGGGGCCACCAAAGAGTTCATCGATCGCTATAATGAACAATTTGGTTACGTGCCCGACGATGTCGCGGCTCTCACCTGGGATTCACTCCGCATCGTACAGCAGGCCATCGAAGACACCGGCGGCCTGACAGGCAACATCACAAAGGACCGCCAAAGCGTCCGTGACGCCATGGCCAAGGTCAAGGAGTTCGACGGCATCACCGGGAATATGACCTTCACCGAGGACGGTGACCCAATTAAGTGCGCCGTGATCGTCCGCATCAGCGAAAAAGGGGAATTCGAGTTTTACAAGTCCGTATGCCCCTAAGGAACCCTCCGGCGGGGCTGGACACCTTGGTCCTCCCCCGCCTTATTTCAAAGCGTTGAAGTCGGGACTTGCCTAACAAGAGGCAGGTCGGGGCCTGCACCCCGGCCTGCCTTGTTGAAAGCACAAGGAGTCGGCCCGATGCAATTCTTCATGCAAAACCTGGTCAACGCCCTGCAGTGGGGGAGCTTCTACGCCCTTATCGCCCTGGGATACTCCATGGTTTACAGCATCCTGATGCTGTTCAATTTTGCCCACGGCGATATCTTCATGGTGGGCGCGTATATCGGGTTCGGGGTGGCCACTGCACTCGTCGGCCTGGCCGCCTGGGGGGCCATAGCGGTGCCGGGCTGGGTCATCCTGGTGCTGACCATACTTATCTCAATGTTCTTGACATCCTTTCTCGGTATGCTCGTGGAGCGGGTGGGCTACAGGCCGCTCCGCGGGGCGCCCCGTGCATCGGCCGCCATCACGGGACTGATGATCGGCATAATCCTGCAGACCGGCAACCTGGCCATCATGGGAGCGCAAAGGATCCGCTTTCCCACTCTGATTCAGGGTTATACGTACGATTTGGGAGGGGTGTTTGTTACCAATAAACGGATCATCATAGTAGTGGTGTCCGTTTCCCTTATGTTGGCCCTTCACCAATTCATCAAGAGAAGCCGCTGGGGCATGGCCATGCGTGCCATGGCTTTCGACTATGTGGTGGTTCCCCTGATGGGTGTTTCCATTAACAGGATCGCCGCCATGACTTTCGCCATCGGGTCCTCCTTGGCGGCCGTGGCCGGCATCCTCTTCGGGGTGGCCTATCCGGTGCTGGACCCGTACATGGGCATTGTATTCGGCTGGAAGGCTTTCGTCGCCGCAATACTGGGAGGCAGAGGATCCATCATGGGGGCCACCCTGGCCGGGTTCCTTCTCGGGTTCATCGAGATATTCGTTGCTATGGTCTTTCCTTCGACGCTCAGGGATCTGATCGCCTACTCCATAATTCTGCTTATACTCGTGTTCAGGCCTCACGGGTTCTTCGGTGAACCCTACAGCGCGAAACTACGGCTCTAGAAACGGCTCCGGGAGACCTTAAATGAGGCCCCTGGATGCCGCAAACGGACATTGACAAGGACGAGGGAAACAATGGCACAATCAATGGGCATCGCGCCCGTAGGCGGCTTATGGGGTGTGTTAGCCGTGCTTCGCAGGCCCTTTTCCGGCGCACCCTTGATGGCCTGGCTCATAGGTGCATTGGTGGCTGTGAGCCTCGAACGGATTCTGGGCACGCCGCTTGCCCTGCTCCTGGGCCTGCCCAGGATTCCAATGCTCTTCGGATGCGTGGTTGCACTAAGCAGGCCTCTCCTGTTCCCTGCCGCCCTGCTTTACGTACTGCTAATCTACGCAATACCCATGGCCGTAGTGCTGAGACTGGCCGGCGGGGCGGCAAACCGCGCAGCCCAAAAGCTCATGCAGATGCCTTTCGTGATCAATGTGATCGTGCACATAGGGGTTCTTTACGTGGTGCTGCACTTATGGTCCGGAGCCAGCGCTTACCGCGTACTTACGCTCAAACTCATGTTGATCGCCGTAATAGTCACCATGAGCCTCAACCTGATCAACGGCTACCAGGGGGAGTTTTCCTGTTCTCACCCGGGGTTCATGGCCCTTGGCGCCTATGGGGCCTCCGTGTTCAGTCTTATCCTCTTCGCGGACGACAGGATTTTCGGGACCGCCCTGCTGCCGGCGTGGCTCGGACCCTTTCTCTTTCCCCTGGGGCTCATAGCCGGCGGTCTGATAGCATCAATGGCGGCGCTGGTCATCGCCATACCCTCGTTTAGAACACGCGGTGACTACCTTGCCATCATTTCCCTGGCCTTCATGTTCATTGTAAAGAGCCTGATAGAAAACCTGGAGATCGTAGGAGGCCCTCGTGGGCTGGGCGGGCAGCCGGACTGGGCCAACCTGCCCACGGTCTTCATCTGGACTGTCCTGTGCCTTTGGATGATAAACAACTTTGTCCGATCAACCCTGGGCAAGGCGGTGAACGCCGTCCGAGACGACGAGGAAGCAGCCGAGGCCATGACCGTGAACACCCGGCGGACCAAGATGATCAACTTCATGTTCGCGGCCTTCTGGGCGGGTGTGGCCGGGGGATTGTTCGCCCATGTGCTTCGATATGTAAACCCCGGCACCTTCGGTATTCAAAAACTGGCCGAGGTGCTGGCGATGGTCTATCTCGGGGGTCTCAACTCCATTATCGGATCAATCGTGGGTGCGGTGAGCCTCACCTTACTGAGCGAGGCCCTTCGCCCGCTGGAGATCTTCAAGTGGATCGTCATCCCACTCCTGCTCATACTGGTGATGATCTTCCGGCCCACCGGCCTAATCGCTTTTAGGGAGTTCGATGTGCGAAAGATCCTCAGCCCAAGACGGAATTCCCAAGGAGAGGTATAGCATGCCGTTGCTCGAGGTCAAAGAGATGACCCACTTCTTCGGTGGGCTGCGCGCCGTTCACAATTACAACCTGTCGATAGAGCCCGGCGAGATCCGTGGGCTCATCGGGCCCAACGGCGCCGGAAAGACGACCATCTTCAACCTGATCACCGGCATTCACCGGCCCACCCGGGGAGACATCCGGCTGGCCGGAGAGAGCCTGGTGGGCCGGTTTCCACACCAGATCGCAGCCCGCGGGCTGGGAAGAACGTTTCAGAACCTGCAACTCTGGCGACACATGACAGTGCTGGAGCATGTGAAGCTGGGCCGTTACTCCAAGCTCAACTACGGGCTTTTGGGCGCCTTTTTCGGAACCGCCAAACAGCAGCGGGAGGAGGAAGAAATCGAGGAGAGGGCCATGGAACTCCTCCGCACCATGAGGGTGGACCAAGTGGCCGATCAAAACGTCCTCAACCTACCCTATGGGGCACAGAGAAGGGTGGAGATGGCACGGGCCCTCGCCACGGAACCCAAGGTGCTTTTCCTGGACGAGCCCACAGCGGGCATGAACCCGGAAGAGCTCAAACAAATGATGAGCATCATCCGTCAAGTTCACGAGGAAATAGGGCTCGCCATATTTCTGATAGAACACAGGCTCAAAATGGTCATGGAACTCTGCCAGAGGATTCAAACCCTGGTCTTCGGAGAGGTCATTGCCGAGGGACCGCCGGAGGAGATCCAGAACAATCCCAAGGTTATCGAGGCCTACCTGGGAAAGGAGACAGTGGAATAATGCTGCTATCGGTGGAGAACCTTCGCGTGTCCTACGGCGGGATCAAGGCCCTGCACGGAATTACCTTTGATATGGACGAGGGTGAGATAGTCACCATCATAGGAGCCAACGGGGCGGGGAAAAGTACGACCCTCAGGGCCATATCCCGCCTTATTCCCGTGGAGCCGGGCACCCGCATGACCTTCCGCGGACAAGACCTTCTCAAATACTCGGCGGACCAGGTGGTGAGCAAGCTCAGGATCAGCCATGTTCCCGAGGGAAGGCGGCTTTTCGGTAACCTGACAGTGCTGGAAAACCTTCAGCTCGCCGCCTTCGCCAGAAAGGACCAAGAGGGTATCAAAAAGGATATTGAACAGGTTTTTTCCCTCTTTGAGCGACTGCGTGAGAGGTCGTCCCAGAAAGCCGGCACGCTGAGCGGCGGCGAACAGCAGATGCTGGCCGTGGGGCGGGCCTTCATGAGCGGGCGGGAGTTCATGATCCTGGATGAGCCTTCCATGGGGCTGGCTCCTCTTCTAATGCTCAGCGTGTTCGAGGCCCTAAAGGAAATCAATGAAGAAGGTACCGGGATTCTTCTCGTGGAGCAAAACGCCCGTCTCGCACTCAAGTTCGCCGGCAGGGGCTATGTCCTTGAAAGCGGGGATATGGCTCTCCAGGGAACAGCCGAAAAACTCCTGAACGACCCTGAAGTGAAAAGGGCCTACCTGGGGGGATAATTCTCCACACATCCTCCTTGCCGATTACTCCGAAAATCGCCATCCCTGTAGAATCCATTTTTCCAAGGCCGGCATTTCGTCTTGATACCACTTGGGGGACACACGAAGCCGGATAAACTCCGCAAACAACATGTTCACCACCGCGATGGGTTGCTCGATCAAGAACATGCGCTCGTAAAACAAACCGTCAGGATCTTCACCGGCGTCCTGCATGCCTTTGGGCAGCTTCAGAGAGGAAATATCGAGCCATGCGGCATCCAGAGAGAAAGACCATTCATCGTCACCCTTAAAGAGCCTCAAGGATGCTCGGGTGACCTTCTTGCCCCTGGTGAGGGCGAATCTGGCCTCATCCAGGTGCGTACCGGCCCCTGCACACTTCACCATGTCGCCCCGCTCTTCGCCGTCCGGCTCCAGTGTCAGGTTACCCTCGAAAAAGATCTCCACCGTGCCCGTTTCCCCCAGATCAAACACTCCCTCCCTTGTGTCGCTCCTGAACCACAGCCAAGTGAGGAACTCCCGACCCAAAAACTCGCTCTGCTTCACTCGTTCCATCAGGTTCAAGCCGTTTCCTCCATACCCGCAATCATTGTGGGCTGTAACTGTTCCAGAATACCCGGATCATCTCCCTGCTCCTGCAGGAACCTATAGGCCAGGGCATAGGGGAACAGGGAAGTAAGCCTCAGATCGAAGGTGTTGTAGAATGTCTCACTGAACTCGTCACAGACCCGTTTCCCGGTGGAACCGAAAAGCACGATCCCTGACTGAAGATCCCAAGTCATATCATAGATAACGGAACGGGGAATAGCCCGGCTCAGTAGACGGGCCCTGACGGCATCTCGGATCTCCTCCCGTCTTTTCTTATTGAGATGCTCGAGGCCGTCCCTTGCCTTCACTTCCTCCTCCGCCTCTCTGCAGTACTGGCGCAGAGTACGCGAGGGAATGCTTCTCGAATCCACACGAAAGGCAAGCGTGAGGTAGGGTTCTTTTAAAAACTCATCCCCTGAAAAACCGATCTGCAATTCATCCAGCACATTCACCCATCCCACAGCCCGCTCCTGATCCGAGTCCTCCCTCAACCTGCGGAAGGCGTATCTTGAAATGCCCTCCCTGGCGGCCTCATGAAAGTCCTCCGGCAGGTCTCCCGCCACGAGAAAGCGGGTGCACGTGACTGAACCTCGAACAAAACCCATGTATCCTCCTTCGGCCCGTAAACGGGTCTTAATGACAATCACCTTTTCATCACAGCACGCAGAAGACCGAAAAACGGTTGAACCGACCCGGTGATCGAAATGCTATTTTGACCTTTCGGCCTTGAAATCCCGCCCTTCAGGGTTCAGTTTCCATGAGGCGGAGCAAAAAGATCCCCAACAAAACAAAACCTGTTGTCGGCAAAGGTTTGTTCAGGGGTTTCCAAGTCTCGCCGATTGGACTTAGGTCAAATGTGGCGCCCATTGTTCGGCAGTTTTGCGGATGTAACCGGGCTGCACTTCCGTGATTATGCGGTTATGTGCAGGCAGAAGCACTTCCACTTCCAGGCCGGCAAGCCGGAAAAGGGATTCCTTAAGAGCCGTTCCGTCTGCGCCGTGCATATCGAAACGGCCTATGGCGGAATCCGCGTAGACCACATCACCCGGGATCAGGATCTTCCGGGCCTCACAGTAAAGGCCTATGCTTCCCGCCGAGTGTCCCGGGATGTGAATGATATGCCAGTCCATCCCTCCAAGCTCAACAGTCTCGTCCCCCTTGAGCTTGCGATCTACCCGGAACTTGAAGTCACCGGGTTTCAGGCCGTACTGGGCCTGACACATACCCCTGAACATCTCCATTCCGTAAACGGTACGATCATCGCCGTTTTCCAAGGGATCCGCCTCCACTTCATGAACCCAGAGTGCGGCATTAACCAGAACTTTCCTGAGTTCGCTGAGACAGCCTATATGGTCTAAGTGGGTATGAGTCATTATGATTCGCCGAACACCCTCAAGTGGGACACCCATACGCTTCAGCGATTCTATCTTGTAAGGGCCCTTGCCAACCAGCCCTGCGTCCACCAGGGTCAGATCCCCTGAGGCGGGGTCGCCCAGGACATAGGCGTGTGCATCGGGAATCATGTCGTCCTGCCCTCGAATGAACCGGACGCACTCCATGACTTCAGTCATTTCAAGCCCCTTTCGTGTATTACTTGTACTTATTATTAGTTGGACCGCTCTTCTTGGCTGAACTCGACCATAGACGATCCACGGTGAGGGTTCAAGCAAAGAATCACTGAATAAAAACGCACCTAAGCAGGAGGGCTTTGCCATTGCAGGTTTACCAGCCCTGCAATGGCAAGGGAAAAAGCGGAAGGAACTTTAGAGGGCAAGGCACTCAAGGGGCTATGTGCCCCTCCGGCGAGACAAGGCCCGATCCCTTATCTGCGGGCTTTGCGCTAATGGAGGAAGTGCAGCATGCTCTTTGTTCATAGGCCTTTCGAGTGTTTTTACCACATGAGTCACCTGTTCGCCATTCCTATTTGCACTTCCCACGAGATCCACGAGATCGTCCACGATCCCATTCATCCGGCCGGCCTGATTCTTGAGCTCCGCGGATGCGGAAGCGGATTCTCCGGCGAAGCCGGCGTTCTTCTGGACCACACCGTCCATGTCGGAAACAGCTCTATTGATCTGTTCGATACCACCGGCCTGTTCCAGAGAAGATTCGGCGATTTGGCTCACAAGCTCAGCGCCCTTGGCGGAGTTGGCCGCCAGCTCGGAAAACGCATCTGCAGTGCGGTCAACTATCCTGGCCCCGGCATGAACCTTGTCTACCGTTCCTTGTATAAGGGCTTCCGTGTTTTTGGCGGCCTCCGCCGCTCGAAGAGCCAGATTACGCACTTCGTCTGCAACCACGGCGAATCCCGCGCCGGCCTGCCCGGCTCGGGCCCCCCCCCCCCCCGGGGGCCGGGGCCCGCGGGGGGGGGGGGAAAAAAATTTTTTTAATAGTTTTTT
>CAYPSZ010000430.1:0-3711 GCA_964413125.1 uncultured Desulfobacterales bacterium | reverse complement strand
ATTATTTCATACCTGGATTCGTTGAAACTTAAAAGGCTTTCAGGACCGACCTCTATGAAAACCCCGACTTTCCCGGAAACCTCGCCGGAGGCCCTACTGCCGGGGGGGGTTGATTTTTGGCCTCCCAAATAACATTGAAATCAGGGGATATGTTGAGTATGCGAGGGACCAAGTATTGTGGAGATATGCTCTGCCCTCTTCTCTTCAAAACATTTTCCCTGAATTTTCCAAATGAGATATATTCAGCTCCGGCCTGCAAGCTTTCATATGAAACATCGTCAGAGGTTCCGTAGGGTGTCCTTGTGATATCCCCGGATGTGCCGGCAGATCTGAGGCTTCTATGGTAAGCGGAATAATCACCGTCATTGCCCCGGACTATGATAGTTCCTTCAGGCAGCGAAAATCCTCTGATGTCCAGCAGCGCACCCGCTACATCCATGACCTTGACGCGCCCTGCATCGTCATGCCCGTCCCAGGTAACCAGATAATCACCCGGAGGCTGTGGTTGCCAGTCAATGATTGTCTTGAGCAGCGGCCCCTGATGTATTCCGGCTCTCAAGCTGACCCTGGCAGGTTGAGACAGCGAGTAATATAAATTATATACACCATTGGACACCTCCACGGTTTCCATGGTGAGATTTAACTCCTTTCCGCCCGAATAAGCGGTTGGATCGTACACGGTCTTACCACCATCAGTACCTGTAGCCACGATTCCTACCATATAAGCTTCATCAGGTACCGGTCGTCCTGAGTCATCCGCCCCGTCCCACGCAACTGAAAGAGTGCCTGCCTTGTTACTCTGATTGCTTAAGAGTGTTCGTACAGCAGCAAAATCAGGGTTATAAATGAACAGGCTTACGCTTGCGTCATCGGTAAGCAAAAAAGAAATATGCGCTTGCTCACCCGGTGTCAATACAACCCTGTCAATTCTGACGTCCTCTATGAGCATTCCTGCCTGACCGCTAAATGCTTCGCGGCTGCAGCTCAAGCCGTACACACCCAAGAAAATGGAAAACAAGATCAAGAGAAGGCTTTTATGCTTGAAAATTAAGCTATTAGAAAGCATATCCATGTCCTTTCGTAGTTCTTGGACTATTTTGTCCAAAAAGGGTCTTTGCAGGCCTTTCCAGTGTTGGTAATCTGTCTGGGGTTTTCTCCAAAAAACGACACGACCCATATCTCTTTGGATCCGCTCCTAGTGGAAATAAAAGCTATTTCATCCCCTTCAGGAGACCATGTGGGTTCTCCATCGTAGAAAGGGCTTGATGTCAATTCTCTCTCCTGCATGTCTTCCACTGAGAGTACCCAAACGTCATAATGCCCGCCCTTATTGGATGTGTAGGCGAGGTATTTTCCCGAGGGTGACCAAACCGGTTTAAAGCTGTCTGCACCATCAGAGGTCATTTCCTTAAAGGTTCCGTCGGTCAGATCCAGTATCCCGATTTCTTCCACAGTGCCTAAGAGTTCATCCCTGCTGAATTCCGTATAAGCGATTTTGGTCCCATCCGGAGAGAACGACGGGTAGAGCCTCATGGGAGGATATTGGGTCAACCTTTCAGAATCCCTCCACTCGCCGTTTATCCTCTCCATGCACCATATCTCACTGGCGTCTGACGGCATGACAGTAAACTTGACAAATGCGATTCTATTTCCGTCGGGTGACCAAGCAGGTTGTGCGTAAATTCCCTTGGGAAGGTGGATCTCTTCCCTGTCCGATCCTTCAAGATTCTTTATCCAGAGGGATCTTTCCGTATCAACGAAGATGATTTCTTTGCCGTCGGGTGATACGGCGGGAGAATGTTCGTTTATGTCTGTATCCGTTATCTGTGTAAGCTTGGATCCATCCGGGTTCACCGCCCAGATGTCCCACTTTCCCGAGGCTACAGACGAGAAGACTATGGAGCCCCGGTTTCCACCAGTAAAAGAGCCGATGCTACCGGTTTGTGCATATGCGGCAGTTGAAATCAGGCCCAGCACAATAACCATGTACAAAAGGAAACCCCAATGAGTGATCTTCCCACAACCCCTTGCAGGACCTCTTGGGGGCCTGGTCCTCTGACATTCCTTATCCAATAATAAGGCTCCTTTCAGGAACATGATTCACAAAAGGCGGCCATCCTATTTGACAAGCCGGCTGAGAACATCCACCCATGCATTGACTTGCTCCTTATCCCATGAAACCGAAAAACCCGAAGTCACTGCTTTTCCGTCTTTAGTCCAGGCGATTTTTAGAACAGGAGCCCCTGTCCATTTACCTGCGTGCCACCTGCCTATGGTCACGGCCTTGATCTCTTGTGCAGGAATCTTCTTTATGGCTTTGGTCAAATACCTTCTGAAATACAGTCCGTCTTGATAAACCCATATTTCCGAGTTCCCCCTGCTCAACCAACCGTTTTTACTATATCTACGCCACCAAGAATTCCCTTTAGTGGTTCCATAATAGTACCCGTTCTTCGTCTGCAGGAGAGGGTCTGATGAAGGAAGATCTGCATTTGCGCCCACTTTTTAAAGCTTACCTCCTTATGTCAATTAAGAGTTCTAATACAAACAAAATAATCTATTTTTCTCTAAATAACTCTTTCAAGGCTTGGCCGGCTTTTTCCACAAGGACAACTTTCACCATCTTGGTGATTTCTCTTGGGATGAAATTCAAGTCTCGCTCATTATCGTAAGGCATAAAAACGGTTTTGATCCCGGCTTGATAAGCAGCAAGAAGCTTGTCCCTGATATGACTGACTCCCAGAACTCTCCCATGAAGGCTGATTTCTCCGGTCATCGCAACATCAGCGGGTATGGGCCTGTTTGTAAGTGAAGAGAATAGTCCTGCAAGCACCGCCATGCCCGCGGAAACACCGTATTTTGGAGGAGTCGCCTCCATGATGTGAAGGTGCAGGTCATACTTCTTATGGAAATCCGAGTCCAGACCCAATTCCTCTTGCTTTGAACGCAGGTAATCAATCCCGACAAAGGCCGCTTCCTTGAAGGAATTGTCAATGTTTCCAGTAAAAACAATGCGACCTTCTCCCTCGGAGGCCAGGGTTTCAAGGGTAAGTGTGCACCCGCCCCTGTCGTTTCGGCCCAGCAGGTTTATGGTTCCCACCTGGGGCGTTCCGTTCGTAGCGCGGAAGCGGTACCTTGAAGGGCCTACGTAAGACCTTAAATTCCTTAAGGTTAACTTTGTGGCTTCGTTGCGCCCTCCGGATGCAAGTTCCCGCAAGGCCGTCCTGCAGGTATTTCCGAGTAGGGTTTTCAATTCAGCGACACCGGCCTCCCTCGTATATTGCCTGATCATTAGGCTCAGGGCATTGTCAGAAATCTGGAACTGATTTATGAGACCGAATTCCTCCAACAATCGGGGTAAGATGTAGTTACGGGCGATTTTCATTTTTTCGCCCTCAGTATAACTCGGAATGCCTACAATATCGAGCTCTTCTCTAAAGCCTTGAGGAATGGTGGAGATGTTTGCAGCAGTGGCTATGAAAAGGACTCTCGAAAAATCCAAGGGATCACTAATGTAGTTATTACTTCGGGCGTATTCGTGTACCCGGTTCACGACCGCTAGAAAGCTCACAGACTGGTTTCCCATCCCTTGTGTGTCCACGCGGTCGATGTTTTGAAGCAGCACCACTGATTTTTCCTGCTTTACACCGTTAAGGGCGTTGACTATTCGGCCGGCTGTTGCATTCATATCCGCCCGTCGATTTCCCATAA
>CAYPSZ010000429.1:0-2751 GCA_964413125.1 uncultured Desulfobacterales bacterium | reverse complement strand
CACACAGGGCGGGATGTCGATGAGAATGAGATCGCCGGAACGGATGGATCTGCTGGAGGCCCCCGCAGGCACCGCCGGGCTGAGCCCCCGGCCCGTAATTGTGAAGACCACGCCGCTGATCTCCTGCAGGTTGGGCCCGGACGCCAGCGGACCCCGGCCCATGACGAAATCCGGCTGGCGCATGAAAAACAGCCCTTCATGGCCGGCCAGGCGCTGTGCGTTTTCCACTGCGGCGGCCATTGCCAATTCGGTCTTTTCGGCATCGGACGACAGGAATTCCACCGCAGCCTCGTGACCGGCCCGGGCCGCCGCACAGGCTGCCTGAATGAGACCCACTTCCTCTTCCGACTTGATCATTCGCTGTGCGAGAACGGACGGGGTGAAATCCACCAGCCTGCGCCGACCCAGGGCTTTTTGAAATTCCCGGGCCTGAAGCACCGAGAGGAGATCGAGTTCCGTTCCGACGTTTTGCCCGCCGCCGTCACCTGAAAACATCTTCCCAACGGCTGCCGACAGGCTGCGCTCAGGTGTGATTTTATGCGGCGGCAGCCAGGATTCCCTCAAGGCAAAATCAATCCCGCTTCGCACGAACAGGTGATAATCGTCCGGCCGCACCACGAGCCAGGCCGGTTGGGCGGTTCCGGTGTAGTAGAATACGTCGCGGGAGTAGAAAAGGATGCAGCCGGCCATATCATCCGCTTGCAGCCTGTCCCGGGCCTGCACGATTCTATTCAGAGACAATGGGGGCTTCCCCGCTTTCAGCCGTCCTCATACAGAAAACGATGTTCCGGCCTCATGGCCCGGATCCGGCCTTCGGCCTCTTCCGGCGAAAGGACCTGCAGGCTAAAGTTCTATTCCCGCCCTGGCCGGTACGCCTTCGTAATATGGATGTTTTTTCTGGATGAACTCGGTGGCATAGTCCGCGGCCCGGATGATGTCATCGGGGGCATCGCTTCCAGTCATCACAAGCTCAACCTTGCCGCGGCAACGTTCCATCAATCCCATCAAGGATTCCAGCGGGAGAACGCCGAAGAGCAAAGTGTTGAGGATTTTGGCGCACACCAGGAGGCCGGCGCCGCTTTCGACAGCCTCGTGCGCTTGGGCCAGGGCCTTGCCGGCATGCTCCAGATGAACTGCTTCGGGGCCCCTCGGGGTTATGAATGGATGTGGTCCCGGGCAGTAGTAATTCATGCCCGGAATCGCACCCAGCACTTTTACTTCCGAGGAGTCTCCGGACTTCATGAACTGCACGAATTGAACCTTCAGGCCGGCGCCTGCGGCCCTGACTGCCAGGCCTACGGCCCTTGTAGTCTTCCCGGGACCACGGCCGTAACACACGTGAATCATTCCGGGGCCCTGTTCTTCCCGCCGGATTTTCTTCTCCTGCCTGGAATAATAGGAGTTCACCACCGCCCTTTCCTTTAACCTCAGCGTCCCAGCAATACCCTGGCGATTATGGTCTTCTCGATCTCCTTGGCGCCTTCGTAGATCTCGACTATTTTGGCGTCCCGGTAGATACGCTGTACCTTATATTCATCGATGTAACCATAACCTCCGTGCATCTGGAGAGCTTCGTCAGCGCATTTAACGGCGGTCTCACCGGCGAACCACTTGGCCATGGCGATAAGGGCGTGATCAATGTGCCCGCGGTCAGCAAGCAGGGCCGCCTCGTAATAGAGATTCCTTGCAGCCCGAATGCGCGTCGCCATTTCCGCTATCTTGAACTGGTTGGCCTGAAAAGAGGCCAGGGGAACACCGAACTGGTGCCTTTTCTTGATGTGGGCGATGCTCTCTTCCATGGCCGCCCGGGCGATGCCCACCCCCATGGCGGACACATGCAACCGGGTCACGTTGAAAAAGCTCATCAACTCCTTGAAGGCCTCTCCTTCCTCACCGAGCCGGTTGGCTGAGGGTATACGGACGTTGTTAAAGGAAACCTCAGCGGTGTCGTTGGCCCGGATGCCCAGCTTGCCGTGAATCTTGTTGGCCTCGTAACCGGGACGGTCGGTCTCCACTACAAAAAAGGTGTGTCGACCGTGACGGTCGGGATTCTCGGGATCGGTGGCACAGAAAACCAGCAGATAATCGGCAATGGTGCCGTTGGTTATGAACATCTTGGAGCCGTTGACGACCCACTCGTCACCGTCACGGACCGCAGTGGTACTGGCGCCGGTGACGTCACTGCCTGCATCCGGCTCCGTGATGGCGGTCCCCATGATGGACTTTCCTCCCACCAGGGGAGGGAGGTATCTCTGCTTCTGCTCCTCGCTGCCATACAGCCCCAGCAGCTCGGCCCCGAAAGTGGTTGTGAGTATTGCATTTGCAATCCCGGCGTCCGCCGCCCAGAACTCCTCGGTAATCAGGCTGTGTTCAAAGAAACCCAAGCCGGCGCCCCCGTATTCTTCCGCGATGAAAACCCCCACAAAACCCAGATCACAGGCCTTTCGCCATATATCCAGGTCGAATGTCTCGTTCCTGTCGAATTCCTGGGCCCTGTCCGGGAATTCCCCCTGGGCGAACTCGCGGGCCGCCTTCTGAATGTCTTTCTGCTCCTTGTTCAGCGCAAAGTCCAAATCCATCCTCCTCCCAATAGAAATAGAATTTTGATAGCCCGTTTATCCCAGAGCGCGGGGAGGGCGCAAGAAATATCTCTTCCGACCCGGCCCTGGAACAGGCGGCTTAAGATTCAGGTCCATGACTGATCCAGGGGAAGGACCACCTCGAATATTCCGGCCGCCTTGACATCCCCCT
>CAYPSZ010000428.1:0-3722 GCA_964413125.1 uncultured Desulfobacterales bacterium | reverse complement strand
TGGGGAATAGAATCCTTGCCCTTGCCCAGATGGAAAAACCCGTCACAACCCCTGAGACCTACGCCGATATCTTCAAAGAACTTGACCGGCTTGGGGTGTGGGAAGACCATGCTCTAACCGAGCGCCTGATCCAAATGGCAAGCTTCCGCAACCGCCTCGTCCACATCTACTGGGACATAGACGAAGAAACCGTCTACCGGATCCTCCACGAAAGCCTTTCAGACCTGGAGCAATTTAAACAGGCCGTCATCGAGTACGAGAAAGCGGCCCACCGGTAGGCACGCCAAAGACCAGCCTGGCCTCCAGGTGTGCCCTGGTTTCATGCGGTAGACGAAGACCCTGTGGCAATCACACGAACGGCAGGCATATCATCGACAATAATTTTCAGATTCAACCCCACTCGTCGGATGTATTGCGCTTCATCCACAATGAGCAGGGAATGCTTGCCCACAAAGTCCCTTAGCTTTTCGTAGACCGGCTCTCCAGATACTCTCGGATCACAATGTCATCCCCATTGACAAACAGGACCTCCCTCATCCAGGGATTCCATTTACTTCTTGACCAGGGTTTCTGCAAAAGCTTCGCCGACGGCGTCGAGCGCATTCAGTTCGAACACGGCCTCATGAAAGTCAGGCTCAAGGAATAACGGCCTGAAACCGGCGTCCATCAACCGCCAAATCTCATTTCCGGGCTCATATCTTCCAAGACGCGCATCAAGGCCCTGGTGCGAGAATGCTTCAGGCCTTCAAGACGTTTCGTCCCGTCCCCTGGGTCAGGCGTAGCGGCGACCGGCCAAGGGTCTTGACATAATGCGATATCAGCAGTATTTATCTTGTAATATCGAAGCTCAGATTCGAATTTTCAAGGATATGATCTTTTTGAAGTTCTGCGCGTTCTGGTGGATCGGCAGGACAATCCTGCCCGGTTCTTGATACTTGGCAGCGCCTCACGGGAGCTTCTTCGCCAATCCTCTGAAACCCTGGCCGGACGGATCGGCTACATTGAGCTTGCGCCATTTTCCGTGAGCGAGGTTGGGCCGGACCAGGAGAATGCTATTTCTGGTCCACACACGGAGGGGCCGAGCTGGACCTGCTCTTCTTCAACCGAGGCAATTCGCCGCGCATGACCCGGTCAATGCGAATCGCTCAAAAAGACCTCAAGATTGACGAAATGTATATCGTGTATCCGGGATCAGAAGTGTTTCCTCTGGATGACCGGGTTCACGCTGTCGGTTTGGAGATGCTTATGCGGGCGGAGGGCTTGGTGCATAGAGCTTAGCCGAAATCCTTCAGCAGTGCCTTTCCTGTCTTTTTGACACGTGAAATGTCCGATCGGACATTCCTTGTTGCGTGATCGTCGGCCGAGTTCCCGGCGCGGCGGGCGGGAATGTAAACATATAAAGGGCGTCCCCTAGTTACACATATGTCCTTGACAAAAAGCATATAATCTATCATTTTTGTCATTTCAGAAAAGGATAAAATGTGAAGCAGCTTTTCAAGAAAATCATCACGGACTTTCAGGAGTCGAAAATCAAGCCGACTGTTCCCCGGGATATGGAAATCCCCCTGGAGTCTGGTAAGATCGTCTCCCTGGTCGGGGTCAGGCGCAGCGGCAAGACATCGCTCCTGTACCAGATTATTGAGTCCTTGCGGGAACGGGTTCATCCAACCAGCATCGTGTACGTGAATTTCGAGGACGACCGGCTTTTTCCGCTGGAACTGCCGCACCTGGACGACCTCATGGAGGCGTATTACGAGCTCTATCCACACAACAGGGACCATAAGATCTGGCTTTTCCTGGATGAGATCCAGAATGTCCAGAACTGGGAGCTCTTTGTCCGCCGCATCTACGACACCTTGAACCTGGAGATTGTCATCACCGGCTCATCGTCAAAGCTGCTGGGCGCGGAAATAGCCACCGCATTGCGGGGCCGGACCATCACCTACGAGGTTTTCCCCTTCTCGTTCAGGGAGTATCTGCGCTCTCGAGGCATCGGGGTCAACCTGCACTCCTCCAGGTCGTCGAGCTTCGCGGCCAATGCCTTTGAGGACTACATCCGCAACGGGGGTTTTGCCGAGACCATTGCCGCCACGCCGGACGTCAGGACGCGGACCTTGTCGGACTACGCGGACCTGATCATCTACAAGGACATCGTGGAGCGCCACGGGATCAAGAACCTTGCCCTGATGAAGCATCTCGTCAAATACTGCTTCACGAACATGGCCACCTGCGCCAGCATGAACAGGCTCTACAACGATTTCAAATCCCAGGGCTTCAAGCTCGGCAAGGACACGCTGTTCGAGTATTTTTCCTATCTCAATGACGCGTATGCCGTGTTCAGCGTGCCGGTATTCAGGAATTCCGTGCGGGAAGAGCAGCGCAACCCGAAAAAAATTTATGCCGTGGACAACGGGTTCAAGTCCATATTCGACGCATCCCTGTCCCCGGATTACGGGAGGCTTTACGAGAATGCGACGTTTCTGCACCTGCGTCGCCAAACCAGGGAGGTGTACTACTTTCTTCAGCAGCAGGAAGTGGATTTCTATTGCCGGATCCAGGGCCGTCGGATCATTGCCAATGTCTGCCTCGACCCTCATGCCCCGGATACGCGCAAAAGAGAACTGAACGGCCTGACCGAAGCCATGAAGTACCTCGACAGCGACCAGGGCCGGCTGCTGACCAGGAGCCACGAGGAAACCGTGACCCATGACGGCAGGACCATCACCATGCTGCCCTTGTGGAAATGGCTGGTGGAGGAAGGGGAGGCATGAAGGGACGCCAGGACGGCAAAGGTAAACAAGGTCCAACGCCCCTTCCGGTTGCTCAGAATACCCTTTTACCTGTTAAACCAGTTGGAGCGATTGCCGGCGCAGGGCCCGCCCTCCTGAATCTTAACCGCGCGCCCCGGCTGCATCGCCACAAGGACATATGGCGCGTCCCCCCACTCGCCTCTCAAGAAATCTGTCCGCATGCCGATAACGTCCAAAGAGCGGTTTTATTCTTGACAGGCAAACAACAATTCTTTATGAGTAGAATTATTGCTCGATAAGCAATCTACAGCAACCGCCTATTATGGTAATTCTTTCGTGTTTTCATGGGTTTTCAAACAATCCCCTTTGTAACCCAAGGGGCGGAGCCGTATGCAACCCTTCATGAAGTTAAGCTCTACCCCCAAAAACATACATCAGTTCCTTGCCCAAACCCCTTAAACCGTAACCAGCCTCACAAATGAACGACCTCTTCTCCGGACTCATATCCTCCAAGACACGCATCAAGCTCCTGGTGCGGTTCTTTTTCAATCCGGCCACCCGGGCCTACCTCCGTGAACTGGCCAAGGAGCTCAACGTCTCCACCAACTCGGTCCGCGAGGAACTCAATCAACTCACCAAGACAAAACTCCTGACCTCCGAGAAAAACGGGCGTAGCGTCTATTACCGTGCAAACAGAAGCCACCCTCTGTTCCCGGAGCTGCGCTCCATGGTGGGCAAAGTCATGGGCCTGGACCAGGTCATGGACAGCATCATCAACCGCCTGGGCGACCTGGAAAAGGCCTACCTCATCGACGACTACGCCGAAGCCAAAGACACAGGCATCATAGACCTTCTACTTGTCGGCGACATCGACCAGTACCATCTGAACGACCTCACCCGAAAAACCGAACGCTACATCAAGCGCAAGATCCGCACCATCGTCCTTGCCAGGGAAGAATTCGGGGAATTCAT
>CAYPSZ010000427.1:0-2346 GCA_964413125.1 uncultured Desulfobacterales bacterium | reverse complement strand
CCCCATGCGCCAGGCGATTTCTTCCGGGACGGCGATTTTCAGGCCCTGACGGGCCTCGATTGTATGCACGAAAGACGCCGCCTCCAGGAGTGACGTGGGCGTTCCCGTATCAAGCCAGGCCGTGCCGCGACCCAGCAGTTTCACATTCAACGTGCCCTCCCGCAGGTAAAGAATGTTGAGGTCGGTGATTTCCAGTTCACCCCGCGCCGAGGGTTTAAGCGACCGGGCCATGTCGACCACACGATTATCGTAAAAATACAGTCCCACCACGGCATAGTGAGACTTGGGGTTCTTGGGTTTTTCCTCCAGTGAAATGACCTTTTCCGACTCATCAAAGGCCACGACGCCGTAACGTTCGGGATCCCGCACCCAGTAACCGAAGACAGTGGCCCCCGAATTTTCCCGCGCTACCCCTTGCAGGAGTTTCGCCAATCCCTGGGCATAAAAAATATTATCGCCCAGAATAAGGCAGACGGCATCACCATCCAGGAAATCGGCCCCGATAAGAAAAGACTGGGCCAGTCCGCCTGGATGGGGCTGTTCGGCATAGGAAAGGGAAATTCCCCACTGGCTTCCGTCGCCGAGAAGATCCCGGTATCGTGGAAGATCCCGTGGCGTACTGATCACCAATATCTCCGTGAGCCCCGCCAGCATCAACGTGGTAAGGGGGTAATAAATCATCGGTTTGTCATACACCGGCAGCAACTGCTTACTCGTCACCCGCGTCATGGGATAGAGCCGCGTACCGCTGCCACCGGCGAGGATGATGCCTTTCATAGCTTTCCCAGCCTTTCAAGGTTGTAATTGTTGCTGGTGACAGCTTCGCACCAGTCGATATTATTCAGGTACCAGTCGACGGTTTTCCTGATGCCGGTTTCAAAGGTTTCCGCCGGCTGCCAGCCCAGTTCATTCTTGATTTTCGATGCATCGATGGCGTAGCGAAAGTCGTGGCCCGGTCGGTCGGTGACGAAGGTGACCTGGTTACGGTATGAGCCGTGGGCGATGGGTTTCACCGAATCCAGAATGTCGCAGATTGTGTGAACAATCTCGATGTTCTTTTTCTCGGTGTTGCCGCCGATATTGTATGTCTCGCCGGGAATTCCCCCTTCCAGAACCGTGAGGAGCGCCCGCGCGTGGTCGTCCACATAGATCCAGTCTCTGACATTTTTGCCTTTGCCGTAGACGGGGATTGCTTTTCCCTGGAGTGCCTTCAGTATGACCACGGGAATGAGTTTTTCCGGGAACTGGTAGGGGCCGTAATTGTTGGAGCAGTTGGTGATGAGGACGGGCAGGCCATAGGTGTGGAACCAGGCGCGGGCCAGGTGATCGGAAGAGGCTTTGCTCGCTGAGTAGGGCGAACGGGGATCGTAGGGCGTGTCTTCTAGGAAGAAACCCTGATCGCCGAGGGCGCCGTACACTTCGTCGGTGGATACATGAAGGAAGCGGAAGGCGTCTTTCCGGGCAGTGTCCAAGGTGGTGCGATAGGCGCGGCTTTCTTCGAGTAGTACATGGGTGCCCACGATATTGGTGGCGATGAAGGCCGCTGACCCGTCGATTGACCGATCCACATGGGATTCCGCGGCCAGATGCATGACGACATCGGGCCGATGGTGGGCAAAGATGCGCTTTATTGCCGGGCCATCGCAGATATCGACCTGTTCGAAGTGGTATCGCGAGGAATCCGCAACTGGCGTAAGGGATTCCAGATGTCCGGCATAGGTCAGCTTGTCAACGTTGACCACGGTGTACAGTGTGGTCTGGATCAACATACGCACCAGAGCCGAACCGATAAACCCGGCGCCGCCGGTAACGAATATGGTTTTGGGGGCCATGTTACTTCTCCATATTAACGAAAATTACTGTTTACTGCCGTTTTTCAATGTTCTTTTTTGCTGTTTTCTTAAAGGGAGACATGCTGTCGCTATCGCCCGGAATACTGCCTCGCCTGCCTTTCGGGGGTTTCGCTGGAATTACGGTAAAGAATGGCAATTATGACGGAACGATGCCCAAGACATTCTTCTGCTAGCCCTGCTGGTGGCACTTCAATCGTTTTCTCCAGTCTTGTCCTGAAGTCGATCTTGGCCGTAAAGCCTATCTCCATTTAGTTAAGAATGTCCCCGGGGGGTCCGTATCATCCCCGCCGCGACGGTGTTGTTGGTCCCTTCGTCAATAAGGACAAAGCTGCCGGTGATTCTGTTCTGCTTGTAGGAATCGAAGAGCAGGGGCTTGGTGGTCCGCAGGTGTACGCGGCAGATGTCGTTCATGGCGATGTTTTTTTCGTTTTCCATGCGGCTCAGTTCGTTGATGTCCATCTTGTAGATCACGTCTTTTATCATGGCCCGCACT
>CAYPSZ010000426.1:0-4194 GCA_964413125.1 uncultured Desulfobacterales bacterium | reverse complement strand
CATTTTGTCACTCCTCTTTGAGTTTACCAATACGAAATATTGCTGTCACCAAGATAATTCTCGGGATGTAAAATCCTTGGTCGGTGTAGGCTTTCGAGGATGCATTGCTACCAGAGAGCAGGTCTCATAGAAAATCTGCTTGCGGGGAGCAAATTCGTTGGTTTAAGCTGATTGCCATCCATAATATGCTTTAATGAGTGTTATCAAATTTCTAACGGCTTAAGGAGAATCTTGAATATGGGACATATATCAGGACTTCAGGAGTATTTGGATGAAAACTACGACCGCTCGGTCTTTGATGAGTCATTGAATTCCAAAGAGCCCTGGGAGCTGCATGTCCATGGCCGTAAAATCATCAGGGCCACTGTGCTGGAGAACCTCAAATATGATGTGGTCTTGAAGATAGAGGGAAACCAGGAACAGGAGCTGATTCCCAAGCATAATATAAAGTGCCTCTATCCTGTGGACGCGGCTGAATCCATTCGGAGGTCCATAAAGACGGACCCGAAAGTCATGGCCCTTGGCCTTGAACCTGTTATTTCCCTTAAAGAGCGCCGCTTTATTAAGAACAAGTCCCTTTTCCCTCTCATGAAGGAAAAAGAAGTGGTCTTCTTCACATTGCTGGAAGGCGAAGTTATCCGAGGCATCATCACGTATTTCACCCGTTATGACATCATTGTTAACATGAAAGGGGGAAATCCTATTACCATTTTGAGACACAGCATTTATGATCTAAGGAACAAAAAGGGCCGCTGCTTTCTTAAAAGCTTTCAGGAAGAGCGCAAAGACTGGGAAAAGAGCCCTCTCTTTGTTTCGGAAATGTGACCGGCGACCTTTAGCACACCAAACGCATCACACTCTTTTGTCCATTAGTGACGGAAGCGTCGTCTTGCTCTATTTGCATAATCTATTACCTACCTTGTCTGTTTTTTCCGCAATGATGCCGGCCACGGCCCTGGCGGTCCCCATCAGTCCCTCATGATAGCGCAGACACCTAAAATCACGAAACATGTGCAGAAGCTCATTGTGCTCGAGCAGGTGGTCCGGGTTCCTGGGCCTCCCGAATCGTGCCTGATCCACGAGAAAAGTCTCATACACCACCATACCCCCGCTTCGAAGGCCCTGCTTGATGGCGGGAATCAGGGGCCGGTGCAGGTAATTGAAGCAAATGATAACATCATAGCGCCTTGTTGGAATGGAATACCGCCCATCCTCAAGATCCACAGTTTGGGCCATAAGCCTAACCCCGGCTTTGCGGGCGGCCTCCAAGGCTCCGGCCACAGCCTCGGAGGAGATATCAACCCCTTCCACCTCAAAACCTGAACGGGCCAGGAAGAGGGCATTGCGGCCGAATCCCATGGCCACATCCAGAACCCGGCCGATGGGTAGCAGATGCAGGTTATCCACCAGGAACCCGGAAGGCCCGAAATCATGTTGGTGCGGTTCATTCATATTCGTAAGAAGTGACACACCGGGGAACTACATCCATCCCCTGTTCACCCTCTTCAGCGAGGAATTGACGCCATATCCCCGGTCTCCATGAAGCGCTCGTGAAAGGCAAAAGCCTCCCGCAGGCAGTGGGGCTCGTGCCCACCTTGCTCACGGACCGCCCTGCTGTAATAGTCCCACAAGAGATCCCGGTAATCAGGATGAGCGCATTTCTTTATGATCTCTTCCGCCACACGTCTGGGTTCAAGGGGCCGGGTGTCCACCAGGCCATACTCGGTCACCACCACGTCCACCGAGTGCTCGGAGTGATCCACGTGGCTCACCATCGGAACGATGGAGGATATTTTCCCGCCCTTGGCGGTGGAGGGCGTAACAATGAATGATACCGCCGCATTTCTCACGAAGTCGCCTGACCCTCCGATACCGTTGACGAGCTGTGATCCCACGATGTGAGTGGAGTTCACGTGCCCGTAAATGTCCACCTCCACCGCCGTGTTGATCCCCAGGACCCCTATCCGCCTGATAACTTCTGGTGAATTGGAGATCTCTACGGGGCGAAGTACTACCTTCTCCCGGTAGCGGTAAAGCTCCTTGTAGAAACGGTTCCGGGCGCGCTCCGACAGGGTCAGGGCGCTCCCTGAGGCCGCCTTGACCTTGCCCATGTCAATGAGATCAAGCACCGCGTCCTGCAGGACCTCGGAGTATATGTCAATGTCGTAATAGAAATCATCGTCCATGAACCCTGTTAGCACCGCGTTCGCCACCCCGCCGACACCGGACTGCCAGGGCAGACCCGGGGGCAGACGATCACGCTTGATCTCGTTACGCACGAAGTCCAGAACCAGTTCCGCAATACGCTTTGAAGTGTCGTCCGGCTCAGGAAAGACCGCGCAGGGCTCCTGCTCGTTGTGGGGGACAATGGCTACAACCTTGTCAGGATCCATCTCCATAAAAGGCTTTCCGATGCGATCCGCCGTCCTGTAAATGGGAATGGGCATTCGATATGGCGGGTCTTCAGGGATGAAAATATCATGGATGCCCTCCAGTTCAGGGGGTTCGGCGTTGCTCATCTCGATAATGATCTTTTCAGCCATCTTCACATAGGTGGGTGTGTTACCAACAGACATGGATGGTACGAGGTGACCCTTTTCGGTTATTGCCACCGCTTCCACCACGGCCACGTGGACACGGCCCCAGTGTCCGGCCCTGACCTGGGCGGATAGCCGGGAGAGATGATCGTCTTTGAAGGCTATCTCCCCACGGTTGATATACTCCCTCATGATCCGGTCGCTCATGTAAGGTCGCCGCCATGCCACAACTCCCGCCTCGGCCAGCAAACCGTCCACGCGATCACCCGTGGAGGCCCCGGCATAAAGGTTGACCTTAAAACGCTCCCCTTCGTGAGCCCTTTCTGCGAGTCGCCTGGGGATCATCATGGGATATCCGGCCGTGAACCCTGAAATGAACAAATTGGTCCCGTCCCCTATGTGTGCTGCAGCTTCTATGGGATCCGTGAGTTTGTCCCGCAGAGGTTTGTATCGAATACGGCTATTCTTCATAGTCTCACTCTCAAAATTTCAATTGATAAGCGCAAACAAAATTAAAACGCCATGTTACGGATGAGGATAATGGATTTTGTTTCTGATTATCAACAAACCCTAAAGCGGTCAATGATTCTTACAAAATGGGTCGTAATCAGCAACCCAAACCTACAATTATGTCAGCAAATCGCTTGTCTTATACGTTTTTGTCGCATAAATCTTTCCCGCCGGCTTGAAGTCATCCGAAAATGTCCTTGAAAACACTGCATAAATGGGTCTTCTCCCGTTGTGGCATGTGCCTTGCTCAGGAAACGGGCAAAACACACAAGGAGGAAACACCCATGAACGCAGCAGATACCGCCTTCATCCTGGTTTCGACCGCACTGGTAATGCTAATGACACCCGGTCTGGCCCTGTTTTACGGGGGTCTGGTCCGGAAGAAAAACGTCCTCGGAACCTTGATGCAGAGTTTCATCGTACTGGGGATGGTCACACTTGCCTGGATTCTCTGGGGATACTCCATGGCGTTCGGACCTGATTACGGCGGGCTTACCGGAGGACTCGAGTGGTTCGGACTCAGGGGTGTCGGCATGAATCCCAGCCCGGATTACGGGGACACAATCCCTCACCTGGCCTTCACGGCGTTTCAGTGCATGTTCGCCGTTATAACACCCGCGCTCATTACGGGGGCCTTTGCTGAACGCATCAAGTTCACCGCGTTTCTCCTGTTCACCCTGGCATGGTCCACCTTTGTGTACAATCCCATCTGTCACTGGGTGTGGGGCGTGGGCGGGTGGATCGGCGAGATGGGCGCACTGGATTTTGCCGGCGGAACGGTCATTCACATCAGCTCCGGCGCCTCCGCACTGGCCGCGGCCCTGTTCATCGGAAAACGGGCCGGATACGGACACAGGGCCTTTATCCCGCACAACCTGCCCATGACCCTGACCGGTGCGGCGATTTTGTGGTTCGGGTGGTTCGGGTTCAACGCCGGAAGCGCCCTGGCAGCAAACGGGCTTGCGGCCAGTGCCTTTATGGTGACTCATGCCGCAGCGGCCGCGGGCGTTGTGTCGTGGATGCTCATGGAGTGGCTTCACAGAGGCAAGCCCACCACTCTCGGTGTAGCGAGCGGCGCTGTTGCCGGTCTCGTGGCCGTCACTCCGGCTTCCGGTTTTGTGGGCGTTGTTCCTGCGATTGTAATCGG
>CAYPSZ010000425.1:0-1795 GCA_964413125.1 uncultured Desulfobacterales bacterium | reverse complement strand
GATATCCGATGCGTTTCGGTTGTAGCCGTCAATGATCATCTTGTTGACCAGCTGTACAATGGCCCCGTCTTCCTCCGTCACACGCTCCGTGTCATCATCGTCTTCCTCCATCCTTCCGCCCTCAAGCTGCCCGAGGATGTCTTCTATGCTGCCCGAATCACTGATCAGCTCACTGCGTTTCACATCAAAGAAAAGGTCGATTATCTTGTAAATGTCTTCTCGAATGGATACGCAGTACTCCAGCTCTTTGCCGGGCATCAGTCGTTTGATGGTGTCTCGCGCCGGGAGATAATTCGGGTTTTCCATGGCGACGGTGACAACGTTTCCGGACTGGGAGACCGGCACGAAAACCGTGTTCTTGAGGAAGTTCACCCTCAGCCCGCTCAGAATTTGGTTGGGGATAACCAGGTTGTCGTCATAGGCGATAAAACGAGTATTGAAAAAAGTGGAAAGGGACTTGCCGATATCTTCCTTGCTCACGTGAAAATCCGACATGAGAACCGACTCCACGGTGTTCCTCATCTTTCGGGCTGTCACCATGGCGTTCTGGAGATCCTTGTCCGTAATGATGCTGTTGCTGATTAGATAGTCGAATTTGGCGGGTTTTGTCTTCTTGGCCACCTTCTGATTGTTGAAAAACGCCACGCCCAGGACCTTGGCGATTTCCAGAACCGAGGCCTGGTCCTCGAGGGTGTAGTGCTCCCCGTTATTTTTGTTTATGAGCTGTATCACGCCCAGAAGGTATTTATTATAAAGGATGGGGGCGGCCAAGACCTGCTTTGTGCGGTAGCCCGTCTTCTCGTCCCAAGTCCGGTCGAAACAAAGCTCTGAATTGATTCGCTTAAGCTCATTGCCGTCATAAGCATTATAGATATTGACGACCTTGCCCGATAGTGCGCAGTAGCCTGAAATGCTTTGATTGGCAATCGGCACACGTATCTCGTTGACCTCGTCCCCGCTCTTGACGCGGGAGACTATCTGCTTGTTCGTACCGTCGACGATGTAGATGGTAATCCGGTCCGCATCAAAAAGGCTGAGGATCTCGGGTTGCAGGTTGATCAGGATGTCATTCGTATCCTTTGCAGAATGTATCTTGTTGGTTATGGCGTTGAGCCTCTTTTGAAACAGAAGCTGCTCCTCAAGGCTCTTTGATCTTGCCGGTTCTGCGCCAGACCTCTTTAATGTGACAGCCATGATAAAATACCTGAGACCTTACCTACCCGGTTTGCTTGAACCGACCCTGGACTAAAACCTATATTTTAGGAGTTTTGATCGATTATGCAACCGATTTGTCCGTGTTTTTCCATGCCTGTCAAGCGGCCTCAAAACGGGCTATCCTTCGGCTGCCCGCGGGTATGGCTTTTGAATGAGTTTGTTGAATTTGCGGCATTGATGTCTTATGATTCGATCCGTTAGAGCCCGCCCTGTTCTTACTTATAATGGAGAAGCCATGCTCATCGACAGCCACGCCCATCTGGACATGAAAGACTTTGAAGAAGACCTTACCGCGGTGCTGACCCGCGCGCTCAAGGCCGGTGTCCATCGGATCATTACGGTGGGTATCGACCTGCCCTCATCCCGCAGGGCGGTCCGGCTTGCCGAGGATTATCCATTCCTCTTCGCCACCGTGGGCTGCCATCCTCATAATGCGGATAAAATCTCCCGGGACGACCTGGATCAAATGGTCGAACTGGCTTCAAATCCCAAGGTGGTGGCGTGGGGGGAAATCGGCCTGGACTTCTTTCGCAATCGCTCCGGCCGCAAAGATCAGATTCGGGCCTTTGAGCGCCAGCTC